>JAKFEA010000137.1:0-2641 GCA_036675905.1 Acidovorax sp.
CATCGCCCGGGCATCGTCCTCGTCCATGTACTCCAGGTGATCGGCGGACAGCGCCCGGTAGCGCGCGGCCAGGCTGGCGCCGTGCAGCGAAGACAGCTGCTCGGCGTGCAGCTTGAGCGGCAGGCCCAGTTCGGCGGCGCGGACGAACACCCGCTCGACCTGCGCCGGGGAGAACGCCAGGTGCTCGCAGAAGGCGTCCACCGCGTCGACCAGGCCCTCGGCCGCCAGCGCGGGGAGGATTTCCGCACACACCAGATCGATATAGGCATCGGCGCGCCCGGCGTATTCCGGCGGCAGCGCATGGGCGGCCAGGCAGGTGGCGCGCACGGTCAGCGGCAGCGTCTCGCCAATGCGGCGGGCGACCCGCAGCATCTTGCGCTCGCTGGGCAGATCCAGGCCGTAGCCGGACTTGATCTCCAGGCAGGTGACGCCCTCGCGCAGCAGCTGTCGCGCGCGCGGCAGCGCACTGGCCAGCAGCTCGTCCTCGCTGGCGGCGCGGGTGGCGCGCACGGTGCTGGCGATGCCGCCGCCGGCCGCGGCGATCTCGGCATAGCTGGCGCCTTCGAGGCGCTGCTCGAACTCGCCGCTGCGGTCGCCGCCGAACACCAGGTGGGTGTGGCAGTCGATCAGCCCCGGAGTGAGCCAGGCGCCGCCGAGGTCGAGGGTCTCGACCCGCTCGCCGGCCGGTAGCGCGGCGCGCGGGCCGATCCATTCGATCAGGCGGCCGCGGGTGAGCAGCGCGGCATCCTCGATGATCGAGTAGCGCCCGCCGGCCATGGTGGCGGCGTGGCAGTTGAGCCAGAGGCGTTGCATAAGGGATGTTCCTCCTCGCGGTGCAGTTCGTGCTTGGCGGCTGCGGCGCTGGGCAACCGGCCGCCACGGAAAATCAGCCAAGCCGGCCGGAGAACGGCCGGCTCGAGCGGGATGGTCTTTACAACAGCATGGCCGCCACCCAGCCAAAGGCAATCAACGGCAGGTTGAAATGCAGGAAGGTCGGCACCACGGTGTCCCAGATATGGTCGTGCTGGCCGTCGGCATTCAGCCCGGCGGTCGGCCCCAGGGTCGAGTCCGAGGCGGGCGAACCGGCGTCGCCCAGGGCCGCGGCCGTGCCGACCAGGGCGATCACCGCCAGCGGCGAGAAGCCGAAGCCCAGCGCCAGCGGCACGTAGATGGCGGTGATGATCGGCACGGTGGAGAACGACGAGCCGATGCCCATGGTGATGAACAGCCCCACCAGCAGCATGACCAGCGCGGCCAGGCCGCGGTTGTCGCCGATCAGCCGTACCGAGTCGCTGACCAGCGCGGGAATCTCGCCAGTGGCGTTCATGACGGCGGCGAAACCCGCCGCGGCAATCATGATGAAGCCGACCAGGGCCATCAGGCGCATGCCCTGGGTGAACACGTCGTCCTGCTCGCGCCAGTGGATGACCCCGCTCAGCGAGATCACCGCAAAGCCGACCAAACCGCCGAACACCATCGAGCCGCTCCACAGCTGCACCGACAAGGCCAGCGCCAGCGATAGCACGATCAGCCACAGCTGGCGCTTGGTCAGCTTCTGGTCGGCATGGTCGAGGTGCTCGCCGGCGACCGCGAGTTCCTGGTACTGGCGCTTGCGCCGGTAGCTGAAGGCGGCGATGGCGAGACCGGCGAGCATGCCCAGGGCCGGCAGCAGCATGGCCTGCGGCGCCAGATCGCGGGAGACGCTGAAGCTCTCGGCCGCGCCGGCCTGGTTGATGTTGCCGATCAGGATGTCGTTGAGGAAGATCGCGCCGAAACCCACCGGCACCACCATGTACAGGGTGGTGATGGCGAAGGTGATGGCGCAGGCGACCAGGCGGCGATCCAGTTGCAGGCGGTTCATCACGTGCAGCAGCGGCGGCACCAGGATCGGGATGAAGGCGATGTGCACCGGGATCAGGGTCTCGGCCAGGGCGCCGGCCAGTATCAGCGCCGCCAGCATGCCCCACTTGACCAGGGCCAGCTCGCCACCGGCATGCTGGCTGTGGCTGACGTGCTCGACTACGCGGACCGACAGGCGCTGGGCAATGCCGGTGCGCGACAGCGCCACGGCGAACGCGCCGAGGGTGGCATAGGCCAGGGCCACCGCGGCACCGCCGCCCAGGCCGTCATTGAAGGCGCCGATCACCTCGGCGATCGGCATGCCCGCCGCCACCCCACCGACCAGCGCCGCCACCACCAGGGCGAAGACCACGGACACGCGCAGCATCGACAGCGTGACCATGACCAGTACCGCCAGCACTATGGAATTCATTGCTACTCCTTATGGATCTTGTTGTTTTTCGAGCAAAGACGCCCCGATGACCCGCACCGACGCGCGGATCAGGGGGCAACGGAGGGACTCAGAGGTTGTGAAATATCGAGCGCCGTCGCGAGGCCGCCTCCAAGCGCTCATCTAGCGCAACACCGCGGCGGGCGTTTGGAGACGGTCGCGGCAGGCGTGAGCTTTTCACAGCCTCTCAGGCCTGGGACGGCAACAGCTGCGCCGGCAGCAGCTCGCTCAGGCAGCGCGAGGCCAGCAACTGGCTGGCCGCCTCGATGTCCGGGGCGAAGAAGCGGTCCTGCTGGTAGTGCGAGACCCGCTCGCGCAGTGTCTGGCGCGCCTGCTCCAGCTTGGCCGAGG
>JAKFEA010000138.1:0-8571 GCA_036675905.1 Acidovorax sp.
CTACAACCTGCGGCCGCACACCAGCCCGATGCAGGTGCGCTACGCGCAGCAGCACGTGAAGAAGTACGCCGGGCGCGAGATGCCGGAGATCCGCGTCATCGCGCCGGGCCGCACCTACCGCGTGGACAGCGACGCCACCCACTCGCCCATGTTCCACCAGTGCGAAGGCCTGTGGCTGGGCGAGAACGTGAGCTTCAAGGACCTGAAGGTCGTCTTCACCGACTTCTGCCGCACCTTCTTCGAGAGCGACGACCTCGCGCTGCGCTTCCGGCCGAGCTTCTTCCCGTTCACGGAGCCGAGCGCCGAAATCGACATCCAGTTCCAGAGCGGGCCGCTGGCCGGCCGCTGGCTGGAGGTGGCCGGCTCCGGCCAGGTGCACCCGGCGGTGGTGCGCAACATGGGGCTGGACCCCGAGACGCACATCGGCTTCGCGTTCGGCATGGGCCCGGACCGCCTGACCATGCTGCGCTACGGCGTGAACGACTTGCGCCTGTTCTTCGAGGGCGACATCCGATTCCTGCGCCAATTCCGCTGAAGTCGCAAGCCGAGGTCCACAGACATGCAATTCCCCGAGTCCTGGCTGCGCGAGTTCTGCAACCCGCCGCTGTCCACGAAAGAAATCGCCGACGTGCTCACCATGGGCGGGCTGGAGGTCGAAGACCTGCGTCCCGTCGCGCCGCCGTTTACCCGGGTCGTGGTGGGCGAGATCCGGGAAGCCGTCCAGCACCCCAATGCCGACCGCCTGCGCGTGTGCCAGGTGGACGTGGGGCAGGGCGCGCTGCTCGACATCGTCTGCGGTGCGCCCAATGCGCGCGCCGGCATCCGGGTGCCCTGCGCGCTGGTGGGAGCGGAGCTTCCGCCCGGCGAGGATGGCCAGCCGTTCCGGATCAAGCTGGGCAAGCTGCGTGGCGTCGAGAGCCAGGGCATGCTGTGCTCGGCTCGCGAACTGCAGCTCTCCGATGACCACGGCGGCCTGCTGGAGCTGGCCGCGGATGCACCGCTCGGGCAGGACGTGCGCCAGGTGCTGCAGCTCGACGACCATGTCTTCACGCTCAAGCTCACGCCCAACCTGGCGCACGCGCTGAGCGTGTACGGCGTCGCGCGCGAGCTGTCGGCCCTGACCGGCGCACCGTTGAAGCAGCCGGCCTTCGAGGCGGTGCAGCCTGCGCACGACAGCCGCTTGCGCGTGAAGGTGCAGGCGCCCGACCTGTGCGGGCGCTTCTCCGGTCGCGTGGTGCGAAACGTCGACACGAAGGCGAAAACGCCGCAATGGATGGTCGACCGGCTGGCGCGCTGCGGCCAGCGCAGCGTCACGGCGCTGGTGGACATCTCCAACTACGTGATGTTCGAGTTCGGCCGGCCCTCGCACATCTTCGATTTCGACAAGATCCACGGCGGCCTCGACGTGCGCTGGGGCCGCGAGGGCGAGCAGCTCAAGCTGCTGAACGGCAGCACGATCACCGTCGACGGGAAGGTGGGCGTGATCGCCGACGACCGGCAAGTCGAGTCGCTGGCCGGCATCATGGGCGGCGACGCCACGGCCGTGGCCGACGACACGCGCAACGTCTACGTCGAAGCCGCATTCTGGTGGCCGCAGGCGGTGCAGGGGCGCTCGCGCCGCTACAACTTCTCGACCGACGCCGGCCACCGCTTCGAGCGCGGCGTGGACCCCAGCCTGACGGTGCAGCACATCGAGCACATCACCCGCCTGATCATCGACATCTGCGGCGGCGAGGCCGGCCCGATGGACGACCAGGTGCTGGCATTGCCCGAAGGCAAGCCCGTTGCGCTGCGCGTGGCGCGTGCCGCCCGGGTGATCGGGATGCCGGTCTCGCGCGAGCAGTGCCTGGATGCCTTCAGCCGCCTGGGCCTGCCCGCGCAGGTCGAGGGCGACACGATCGTGGTCACGCCGCCACCGTACCGATTCGACCTGGCGATCGAGGAGGACCTGATCGAGGAGGTCGCGCGCATCGTCGGCTACCAGCGCCTGCCCACCACGCCGCCGCTCGCGCCGGTCACGCCGCACCTGCGCCCGGAAAGCCGGCGCTCGCGATTCGCCGTTCGACGCCTGCTGGCAGCCTTGGGCTACCAGGAAACGATCAACTTCAGCTTCGTCGAGGAAAGCTGGGAGCATGACCTCGCCGGCAACCCCGACCCGATCCGCCTGCTCAACCCGATCGCCAGCCAGATGGGCGTGATGCGCTCGTCGCTGCTCGGCTCCCTGCTGCAGGTGCTGCGCCACAACCTGGACCGCAAGGCCGAGCGTGTGCGGGTGTTCGAACTGGGGCGCGTCTTCCTGCGCGACGCGTCCGTGCAGACCGGTGACGGCACGGTGCGCGGCGTGCGCCAGCCGATGCGGGTGGCCGGCCTGGCCTACGGCGAGGCGGACGGCCTGCAATGGGGCCGCAAGAGCGGTGGCGCCGACTTCTACGACGCCAAGGGCGACGTGCAAGCGCTGCTCTCGCCGATGCGAGCGACGTTCACTCCGGCCGAGCACCCTGCATTGCACCCGGGCCGCTGCGCCAGGATCACCATCGGTGGCAAGGACGTGGGCGTCCTCGGTGAGTTGCATCCGCGCTGGCGGCAGGCCTGGGACTTGCCGCAGGCGCCCCTGCTGTTCGAGCTCGACCTGGATGCGGTGACGGCGCGCCAGGTGCCGCAACTGCAGGCGGTCCCGCGATTCCAGCCGGCGCAGCGCGACATCGCCGTGATCGTCGCCGACAGCGTTTCGCACGATGCGCTGATTTCGGCCATCCGCTCGGCCGACACCGGCGGGCTGCTGCGCGATGCGGCGCTGTTCGACGTCTACCGGCCCAAGCAGGCCGTCGCCGGCATGGCGGCGGGCGAGAAGAGCCTGGCGGTGCGCTTGACGCTCGCCAGCCCCGAAGCCACACTGACCGACGAGCAGATCGATGCGGCCGTGCAGGCCGTGGTCCAGGGGATTGCCGGCAGCCTGGGCGGACGGCTGCGCGGCGCAGGAGGGTGAGCGTGCTCACGACAACAATGGAAAAACCGGGCATGGAGTTCACGGTCGAGAGCCTGGAAACCCCGGCACTGACGAAGGCGCAACTGGCGGAACTGCTGTTCGAGCAGATCGGGCTGAACAAGCGCGAGTCCAAGGACATGATCGACGCGTTCTTCGACCTGATCGCCGGCAGCCTGGTCGAAGGCAAGGACGTCAAGATCTCCGGCTTCGGCAACTTCCAGATCCGCACCAAGGCGCCGCGCCCGGGCCGCAACCCGCGCACCGGCGAAGCCATCCCGATCCAGGCGCGCCGGGTGGTCACCTTCCACGCCAGCCACAAGCTCAAGGAGCAGATCCAGGGCCATGGCGCCACGCCTGTCGGCGACGAATGAACGAACATCCGCGGGGCTCCGGTGTAACCGCTTTGCACCCCGCGCGGTCTTAGAGTAACCTTGCAGCTTTCTCTCCTAGCGCATTGATTTCAGTGGAGAAAGCCCTCCCCGCCATTCCCGCCAAACGCTACTTCACCATCGGTGAGGTCAGCGACCTGTGCGGCGTCAAGCCGCACGTGCTGCGGTACTGGGAGCAGGAGTTCACCCAGCTGCGGCCGATGAAGCGGCGCGGCAACCGCCGCTACTACCAGCACCACGAGGTGCTGATGATCCGCCGCATCCGCGACCTGCTGTACGACCAGGGCTTCACCATCAGCGGCGCGCGCAACAAGCTGCAGGAACTGGTGCAGCTCGAGCGCGACAAGCGCCGCGCCGGCGAGGTCATGCTCGACGGGGTGGAGGTGATCGAGGTCGAGGACTCCCGGCTCGAGGACTTCGAGGACAGCTTGCCGCTGCAGGACGGCAGCGCCATGTCCGAGAAGCTGCTGCAGGTGCGGCGCGAACTGTTCGAGATCCGCGATCTGCTCTCGGCCGGCCACTGAGCGCCGGCTATAATGGCGGGCTCGGCGTGTAGCGCAGCCTGGTAGCGCACTTGCATGGGGTGCAAGGGGTCGCGAGTTCGAATCCCGCCACGCCGACCAAACCCGCCCACCAGGGCCCCGGAGCCGGAGCGACGCCTGTCGCCCCGGCTTCTTTCTTTCCGGCAGAGCTGGCGCATACAATGGGCGCCACATGGCCACCGTCGTTTTTGCTGACCTCGTCGGGAGCACCGGCATCTTCGAGCGGCTGGGCGACGAGACGGCCGGCCGCTTCGTCACCCAGCTGACCACGGCGCTCTCGCGCAGCTTCGAGCAGCACCGCGGCCGCGTGGTCAAGCTGCTGGGCGACGGCCTGTTCGTGGTCTTTCCCGACGAATCCGACGCCATCGCCGCCTGCGTGGGGATCCAGAAGCGCCTGCAGGAAACCCCCGTCTACCCGGGCGGCACCGGCAAGGCGGTGCAGATGCAGATGGGCGTGGAGTCGGGCGAAGTCGTGGAGATCGAGGGCGACTGCTACGGTGACGCCGTCAACAGTGCCGCGCGCCTGGCCGACCTGGCCGGCGCCGAGCAGATCCTCACCACGGGCCGGGTGCGCGAGTCGCTCAACCCCGAGCTGAGCGGCAAGCTGCGCAGCCTGGGCCCGATGTTCCTGCGCGGCAAGAACGAGCAGACCGAGATCTACCGCGTGCAGTGGCAGCCCGAGCGCGATGTCGACGCCACCATGATGGGCGCGTCCATGTTCAAGGCCACGCCCAATGCGCACCTGGAACTCACCGCCAACGGCCAGACCCTGCGGCTGGACCCGCATGGCTCCTCGCTCACGCTGGGCCGCGCCGCCACCGCCACCCTGTCGATCAACGACTCGCGCGTGTCGCGCGTGCATGCCACGGTCGACTGGAAGGGCGGTCACTTCATCCTCAACGACCAGTCCAGCTTCGGCACCTGGGTCTACATGGGCGGCGGCAACACCCCGCTGGTGCTGCGCCGCACCGAGTGCTACCTGGTGGGCAACGGCCTGATCACGCTCGGCTGCGAACGCGAAGCCGAAGCCGCGCCACGGGTGGAGTTCGCCGTGGTCGCCTGACCTCGCGCCGGAGGTCCGACGTGCATCTGAAGAAGCTGGGCCGCTACGAACTCGTGCGGGTGCTCGGCAAGGGCGCCATGGGCGTGGTCTACGAAGGCCGCGATCCCAACCTGGACCGGCGCGTCGCCCTCAAGACCATCATGGTCGACGGCCTGTCCGGACAGGAGGCAGCCGAATACGAGACCCGCTTCCGAACCGAGGCCCGCTCGGCGGCACGCCTGCAGCACCCCAACATCGTCAGCGTGTACGACTCCGACCGCGACGGCGACACCGCCTTCCTGGTCATGGAGTACATCCAGGGCGAGGACCTCAAGCAGAACCTGGATCGCGGCGAACGCCAGACGCTGGGCGAGGCGCTGCGCCTGCTGGACGACCTGCTGTCGGCGCTGGACTTCGCCCATCGGCAGGGCATCGTCCACCGCGACATCAAGCCGGCCAACCTGCTGGTGGAAGCCGGCGGTCGCCTGAAGCTGACCGACTTCGGCGTCGCGCGCATCGCCGGCGAGGCCACTCGCACCCAGGGCAGCATGATCGGGACGCTGAAGTACATGGCGCCCGAGCAGGTGCAGGGCCAGCAGGTCGATGCGCGCGCCGACCTGTTCTCGGCCGGTGTCGTGGCCTACCAGTTGCTGACCGGCGCACGCCCCTTCGATGGCGACAACGATTTCTCCATCATCCAGCAGGTCATCGGGCACACGCCACCGCCACCCAGCACGCTGGCGCCGCAGCTGCCGGCCGCGGTCGATGCGGTGCTGGCGCGCGCACTGGCCAAGAACCGCGACGAGCGCTTCCAGTCGGCGGAGGCGTTCTCGCAGGCCTTGCGCGAGGCGTTCGGCGGCGTGGACGCCGGTGCACTCGCTACCGTGCTGCCTCCGCGGGCTGCCGTTGCGGCCGCAGCGCCGACCATGCCGCTATCGCTGCCAGCGGCCACGGTGCCCACTGCGCCGATCACCCAGGAGCTGGAGCTGGAGTACTGGCGCGACGTGCGCGACGCCACCGACCCGCGCGAGCTCGAAGGCTTCCTGGCGCGTTTTCCCGAGGGCATCTATGCCGACCTGGCGCGCCGCCGCCTGCAGCGCCTGGCCAGCACCGGCGACGACCCGGAGCGGACGGTGCTGCATGGCATGACGCAAGTCCCCTCAGCCGCGCCGCCGCAAGACAAGGCGCGCTCGGAGAAGGAGCCGACGTCTCCGGTCGATCGACCCACGTCCGGGCAAGCGGCCGCCGTGGCGTCGGCCGATCCTCATCCGGTCGCGCCGTTGCCCGCGGCTGCAAATGGCACTCCTGCGCCGCATTCGAGGCCGCGCCGTGGCGTTCTCTGGGTGGGTGCTGGCGCCGCGGCGGCCGGCTTCATCTTCGCGGTGGCCCTCATGGCCGGCCGCGACGGCGGTCCGGGCCAGGCTGAGGCGAGGGCGCCGCAGGCACCTGCCGCCGCCGCACCCTTGCCCGCCCATGCGGCATCGACGCCGTCTGCCGCTGCCGTTGCCGCGGACCCATCGGCACCTGCTGCGAAGGCGCGCCCTGCGGCAGCGGCGCAGCGGCCCGCTCCTAGCCACGCAGCGCCCCGGCGGCGAACACCCGATCAGGCTGCGTCGTCGCAAGCGGCCGAGCCTGCACCGCAGCCCAATCAGGCCGCGGATGAGGAAAAGCCCGAGAGCACTGTGGCTTCGCAGCAGGGCACGCGCCTGCAGGGCCAGCGATTGGTGCCACCGGCCGAAACCTGCCGCGACAAGGTCTTCGTGCTCAAGCAGTTCTGCCTGCAGTCCGAATGCGCCAAACCCGGCTACCAGAACTTTCCGGCCTGCATCAAGCTGAAGGAACTGGCGCGCCTGCGCGAAGAGAGCAAGGTGCGCAACTGATCGCGCGCGGCTACAGCACGGCGAGGTTGTGCACGTCGAAGCGGCCGCGCCGACGATCCTCGAAGTAGCACAGCAGGGTCTCGCGCACGGTCCGGAAGGCGATCTCCTCCCACGGGATCTCGTCCTCGGCAAACAGGCGCGCCTCGATGGTTTCGTGGCCGGGCGCGAACTGCTCGCTCAGCAGCCGCGCCAGGTAGTACAGGTGCACCTGTCCCACGCGCGGCACGCTGATCACGGTGAGCAGCCCCTCCATCTCGATCTGCGCGCCGGCTTCCTCGTCGGTCTCGCGCTCGGCGCCCTGCAAGGTGGTTTCGCCCAGCTCCATGAAGCCGGCCGGCAACGTCCACTTGCCCCAGCGCGGCTCGATGTTGCGCTTGCACAGCAGCACCCTCTCACCCCAGTAGGGGACGGTGCCGACCACGTTGAGCGGGTTCTCGTAGTGGATCGTGCCGCACGCGGGGCAGACGGCACGCTCGCGCGTGTCGCCGTCGTCCGGAACCCGGTAAGCCACTGCCGAGCCGCAGTGGCGGCAATGCTTGATTGGGATGCGGAAGGCGGGCACGGTGACTGGATTCGTAGGCCCGGACGAGCAAAGGGCTCCCGAAGGAGCCCTTTGGACGGGAAGGCCGGTCGAGTTTAAGCCTTCTTGGGCGCCGGCGTCGTCTTGCCGTGCTTCTCGATCAGGGCCTTGGCGGTCTCCAGCAGCTTCTTGCCGTCGAAGCCGCGCTTGGTGATGTCCTCCACCCACTCGGATTCCACCTTGCGGGCGCGCTCCTTGAACTCCTGCGCGTCCTTGGCCGGAATGGTGTAGATCGTGCCGCCCTTCTCCACGGTGACCTTGCGGCCGGGAATGTCGTTGCCCTGCTGCACCTTGCCCAGCCAGCCCGAGGTCTCGATGCCGGAGTTGGCGTCGATCACCTTCTTCAGCTCGGGCGAGAGCGACTCGTACTTGGCCTTGTTCATGGACATCACGAAGGTCGTGGTGTACAGCGCGCCGCCGGCCGGATCGAACTCGCTGTGGTACTTGGTCAGCTCGTGCACCTTGACCGAGGGCACGACCTCCCAGGGGATCACGCAGCCGTCGATGGTGCCCTTGGAGAGGGCGTCGGGAATCTGCGGCAGCGGCATGCCCACGGGAATGGCGCCCAGGTAGCCCAGCATCTTGGTGATCTGGCGGGTCGGGCCGCGCAGCTTCATGCCGCGCAGGTCGTCCGGGTGCTTGATCAGCTTGTCCTTGGTGTGGAAGAAGCCCGGGCCGTGCACCTGCAGGGCGAGCGTGTGGGTGTCCTTGAACTCGTCCTGCGCGACGGTCTGCACGTACTCCCAGTAGGCCTTGGACGTGGCCTCGGCGTTGTTCATGATGAACGGCAGCTCGAACACCTCGATGCGCGGGAAGCGGCCGGCCGTGTTGCCCGGCAGGGTCCAGATCACGTCGACCACGCCGTCCTTGGCCTGGTCGTACAGCTGCACCGGCGTGCCGCCCAGCTGCATGGCCGGGTAGGCTTCGAACTTGATCTTGCCGCCCGAGTCCTTCTCGACCTTCTCCATCCAGGGCTTGTGCATGCCCAGCCAGACCTGGGACTGGGGCGGCATGAAGGTGTGGAACTTCAGGGTGACGGCCTGTTGGGCCAGGCCGCTGAGGCCGGGGGCGCCGAGGGCCACGGCCGCGGCGGAAGATTTCAGCAGGGTGCGTCGCTGGATCATGAGGTGTTTCTCCGACGAAGAAAAAATG
>JAKFEA010000139.1:0-2610 GCA_036675905.1 Acidovorax sp.
GCCGGTTGGTCCGTGATGAACGGCCTGCTCGACGCCCACCTGCAAGGCAGCGACACCGCCGCGCTGGGCGGTGACCTGAGCTTCCAATACGCCACGGCCGGCAGCTTGGCGGGCATCGGCGTGGCGACCGCCCAAGCCGGCCTGGCTGGCGGCAGCACCGACTGGCAGGTGCTGAAGTCCCGCAGCCAGCTGGAGCAAGGGGCCGTCCGGCTGGTGTGAGGTGACTCGCCTCTTCGCAACGCGGGCAGCCGATTTCGCGCCCGATCTGCTGACGATCCAGGAGCAGCCGCCTTCGCGGTTGCCCCGCACCGTTGGCTACGTGACCGCAGGCCTGTTCGCGGCACTATTGGCTTGGGCCGCTTTCGGTCGGCTGGACATCATTGCGTCGGCCGAGGGGCGCCTGGTTCCGCGCAACTACAGCCGCCTGGTCCAGCCCGCCGAAGCGGGCATCGTGCGCGAAGTGCTGGTTCGCGACGGTGAAACGGTCAAGGCAGGGCAGCTCCTCTTGCGGATGGATGCCACCGCGGCCAGCGCTGACTTGGGCACACTGCAGGCCGATGCAGCGCTGAAGGCGTTGACCCTGCGCCGCATCGACGCCGAACTGCGTGGGCAGCCGTTCCTGGCGCAGCCGGGCGACCCGCGCGACATGGCGGCACAGGTCCTGGCTCAGTACCGCGCGCGCCGGCAAAGCTACTTGGACGCATTGGCCCAGGAGCACGCCACCCTGGAGCGGGCACAGCACGATCTCGCGGCGGCGCGCCAGCAGCTGGCCAAGCTGCATGCGACTGTTCCCCTTTACCAGCAGGCCGCGCGCTCGTACGAACGACTCGTCGGGGAAGGCTTCGTCTCCGAGCTCGGCGCCAATGAGAAGGTCCGCGACAGGATCGAGAAAGAGCAGGAACTCAAGGCCCAGCAGGCGGCCCTCTCGGGGCTAGCTTCGGCCGTGGAGCAGTCGCGCAGACGGGTCGCGCAGATCACTTCCAGCCATGAAAGCCAGCTGCGCAACGAGCGGGTGGAACTGCAAGGCCAGCAAGAGCGCACCCAGGGCGAGCTGCGCAAACAGGTCTACCGGTCCGGCCTGCTGGAACTGCGTGCGGCGGAAGACGGCATCGTCAAGGACCTGGCGACGTACACGCCGGGCGCAGTCGTCCAGCCCGGAAGCGTGCTGCTCAATCTGGTCCCTGTCCGTGAGCCGCTCTTCGCCGAAGTGGCGATCAGGAACGAGGACGTCGGGTTCGTGGTGCCCGGCCAGGCCGTCAAGGTCAAGCTGCAGGCCTATCCCTTCCAGAAATACGGCATGGTCGAGGGCAAGGTGGAGCTGGTCAGCGCTGATTCGCTGGCCAATGACCCGCAGAAAGCGGCCTCCCAGGGACAGAGCCCGCAAAGCTACAAGGCGCTCGTTCGCCTGGGCAGCCAGGACCTGCGGGCTCCCGACGGCGAAGTCCTGAAGCTCACGCCGGGCATGGTCGTGCAGGCCGAGATCCACCAGGGCCGGCGCACGGTGCTGGAGTACCTGCTCTCGCCGGTGCAGAAAGTCGCGCAAGAGGCCGCCCGGGAGCGGTGATCCGGCCCGCCTTCTGCCGGATGGCGCCGGTCCGGCCAGCGATGGCAAACTGCCCATCATGAGCACCGTCTCCACACAGCTCGCCGCCATCGACGTCAAGCCCGGCGCTGCAATGGAAAGCCAGTCGGGGCTGCAGCTGCTGCGCCCGCGCATCTACGGCGCCTTCGCGCAGCCGGCCGGCCCGAAGCGAGTGGCGGCGATCGTGATGCACCCCACCAGCAACTTCATGGGCCACTACCTGCTGGGGCCCCTGGCGCAGCGCGGCGTGGCCTGCCTGGGGCTGAACTCGCGCTACGCCGGCAACGACACGCTGCTGCTGATGGAGCGGGTGATCCAGGACCTGGGCGCCGGCGTGCAGTGGCTGCGCGCGCAGGGCTACGACAAGGTGGTGCTGGTCGGCAATTCCGGCGGTGCCTCGCTGGCGGCCTTCTACCAGGCGCAGGCGGAGCACCTGACCATCGACCGCATGCTCGATGGCGATTCGGCCGGCCTGTCGCCGCAGGACCTGCCGCCGGTCCAAGGCATCGCCCTGTGTGGCGCGCACGAAGGCCGCTCGACGCTGATGCGCAACTGGATCGATCCCTCGGTGTTCGACGAGGCCGATCCGCTGTCGGCCAATCCCGACCTGGACATGTACGACCCGGCCAACGGGCCGCCCTATTCGCCGGAGTTCCTCTCGCGCTTCAAGGTCGCCCAGCAGGCGCGGCTGGCGCGCATCGACCATTGGGTGCGTGAGCGACTGGCCCTGCTGCGCAGCCTGGAAGCGGCGGGCAGCCCGCGCGACCAGGTGTTCGTCATCCACCGCACCCATGCCGACCCGCGCTGCCTGGACCTGTCGCTCGATCCGAACGACCGCGAGGTGGGCAGCGTCTGGGGCAGTGGGGCGGCAGGCGCCCGCGCGGTGAACTACGCGGCCAGCCAGATGGGCCGCATCACCTCGCTCACGGCCTTCCTGTCACAGTGGTCGCCGGCCAGCCGCGCCGACGGGCCGTCCAACCTGGCCAGGACCAGCGTGCCGGTGCTGCTGCACACCTACACCGCTGACC
>JAKFEA010000140.1:0-1546 GCA_036675905.1 Acidovorax sp.
CTATTTCGAGCACCTGTACCTGGCGCGCCAGCTCGGCTACCCGCTGGTCGAGGGCAGCGACCTGACGGTGCGCGACGCCACCCTCTACCTCAAGACCCTGGCCGGCCTGCGCCGCGTGCATGCGCTGCTGCGCCGGCTGGACGACGACTTCTGCGACCCGCTGGAACTGCGCACCGATTCCGCTCTCGGCGTGCCCGGCCTGCTCGAGGCGGTGCGCCAGGGCCGGGTGCTGGTGGCCAACGCGCTGGGCAGCGGGGTGCTGGAGTCGCCGGGCTTGCCGGGTTTCCTGCCGGCGATCAGCGAAAAACTGCTCGGCGAGGAGCTGCTGCTGCCCTCCATCGCCAGCTGGTGGTGCGGCGAGCCGCCGGTGCTGGAGGAAGCCCTGGACAAGCTCGACGAGCTGCTGGTGCGCCCGGCCTTCCCGTCGCAGAGCTTCGCCCCGCTGTTCGGCCGCGACCTCGACGCCGCCCAGCGCGAGCGCCTGGCCCAGCGCTTGCGCGCCAGGCCCTACGCCTACGTGGCGCAGGCCCAGGCGCAGTTGTCGCAGGCGCCGGTGTGGCAGGCCGAGGCGGGCGGCCTGCAGCCGCGCGCCATCGGCATGCGGGTGTTCGCCGTGGCCAGCGCCGAGGGCTACCGGGTGCTGCCCGGCGGCCTGACCCGGGTGGCCGCCGAGGCCGACGCCGAGGTGGTGTCGATGCAGCGCGGCGGGGCGAGCAAGGACACCTGGGTGCTCGGCGAGCGCAGTGCCGGCGGCGAGCCGTGGCAGTGGCTGCGCCCGCTGGGGGTGGCCGACCTGGTGCGCAGCGACCCCTACCTGCCCTCGCGGGTGGTGGAGAACCTGTTCTGGTTCGGCCGCTACAGCTCGCGCTGCGAAGATGGCGCGCGCCTGCTGCGGATCATGCTGGCGCGCTATGTTGACGATGACGACGACCCGCAGGCCCTGCAGACCGCCCTCGGCCTCGGTGAAAGCCTCGGCCTGCTGCCGGACGCCGACGGCGGCGACCTGGAGCAGCGCCTGCTGCAGGCCCTGCTCGGCGCCGACTGGCCGACCAGCCTGCGCGCCAACCTGCAGCGCCTGCAGTGGACCGCCGGCAGCGTGCGCGGCAAGCTCTCCCAGGCCAACTGGCAGGCCCTGCTGGAATTGCAGCGCGAGGCGCAGGGCCTGGATGCCGAGGCCCAGGACTTCGGCGAACTGCTCGACTACCTCGACGGCCTGCTGATCTCCCTGGCGGCGCTGTCCGGCTTCGCTCTCGACGACATGACCCGCGACGACGGCTGGCGTTTCCTGATGACCGGCCGCTGCATCGAGCGCCTGCAGTTCCTCGCCGAGAGCATCGCCGGCTTCCTGCGTAGCGCCGCGGCCGAGGACCAGTCGGCGCTGGAGTGGCTGCTCGAGCTGGGCAACAGCAGCATCACCTACCGCACCCGCTACCTGGCCGCGGCGCAGTTGATCCCGGTGCTCGACCTGCTGCTGCTCGACGAGCAGAACCCGCATGCCGTGCTGTTCCAGCTGCGCACCCTGCTGCGCTCGCTGGAGCGCCTCGGC
>JAKFEA010000141.1:0-26402 GCA_036675905.1 Acidovorax sp.
TTTCTTGAGGCGCTACGGTGCACGCAGCGGGGACTTGCGCTCTGCGATCTCCGACTTCGGCAGCGAAGCGGTGCGGCGCTGGGCCGCCGGCCTGGGCATCGAGACTTTCGTCGGCACGTCCGGGCGCGTGTTTCCCACCGACCTGAAGGCGGCGCCGCTGCTGCGCGCCTGGCTGCACCGCCTGCGCGCGGCGGGCGTGCGCCTGCATACGCGCCATCGCTGGACGGGATGGGATGGCGCCACCGGCGCACTGGCCTTCGACACGCCGGCCGGTCCTGTCACCCACGCGGCCGACGCCACGGTGCTGGCGCTGGGCGGCGCGAGTTGGCCGCGTCTCGGCTCTGACGGCGCCTGGGTGCCGCTGCTGGCTGCGCGCGGTGTGGACATCGCGCCGCTTCAGCCCGCCAACTGCGGGTTCGTCGTGGCGCCCACGCGGCCAGGCGCCGCGGGCTGGAGCGATTTCCTGCGCCAGCGATTCGCCGGCCAGCCGGTCAAGCCGGTCGCCGCACGCATGGCCTCGCAGCCTCCGCAGGAGAGTGTCCAGGGCGAGTTCGTGCTGACCGACACCGGCATCGAGGGCAGCCTGGTGTACGCCTTCTCCGCCCGGCTGCGCGACGAGATCGCCGCGCACGGAACAGCGACCTGGCTGGTCGACCTGCTGCCGCAGCACAGCGCGGCGCAGGTGCTGGCCGAGGTCACCCGCCCGCGCGGGCCGCGCAGCCTGTCCACCCATCTCAAGAGCCGGCTGGGCATCGCGGGCCTCAAGGCCGCGCTGCTGCACGAGGTGCTGTCGACGGAACAACTGGCAGACCCGGCTGCACTTGCCGCGGCACTCAAGGCGCTGCCGCTCACGTTGGCGCGACCGCGGCCGGTCGAAGAGGCGATCAGCACCGCGGGCGGGGTGCGCCTGGAGGCGCTGGATGCCAACGCGATGGTGCGCGAGCTGCCGGGCGTGTTCTGCGCCGGCGAGATGCTGGATTGGGAAGCGCCGACGGGTGGCTACCTGCTTACCGCATGCTTGGCGACAGGGCGCATGGCGGGGCTGGGTGCGGCGCAGTGGCTACGGCATGACGCCGTGGCGAGCAGCGGGCGCCCCGGAGACATCACCTAGTTTGCGGACCGAGGCTTGTCCTGCCCGCCATCGAGAGCGGATCACCCCTTCGGAAGATTCCGGATGGTCGCCGCAGCCAGGTAGTTCGCCGCTATCGCCTGGACTACCGCCACCAGCAGCCGCGCCCTTGCCTCGCCCTGTGCCGAGGGAAACCGCTGGGCGACGATCTTCTCTGCTTCCACGAACTGCCCCTCGATCGTTGCGAGCGCGCTGTCGAACAGGCGCTCCTCGACACCGCCGAATTCATCCGGCTGCGTGGTCATGGGCGTCACAGGATCCATATCGGCTCTCTCAGGGTGTCGTCCGGAATCGGTGCGGAGGCGGGTCCACCATACATCCAACTTCGGACGGAAGGGCCTGGCTGCACCATTGGAAACACCTGGGTCATCCGGGCATTCGCCATCGGAGCATGCTTTCATCCATGACCCATTCAGATCGGCGCAGTGCCCGAAAAATGCACGACCAGCACAGCGTGGACGAGGCCGAGTCCGGGCGCGCCCAGCAGGAGGCTGCAGGCCACGGTCAGCGGCCGGTGCGCACGATCCCGTCGCACGGCGAGGAGCCAGTCTTGGGCGAAAGCCCTGGCGCACTTCGCAGCCGCTACGAAGACGCACTTCGGCGCGAGCACGACGCATGGGAGCAAGTAGGGGTCCTGCCGGGGGAGGCCGGCTTCTCGACCGAGGCCTGGGAGCAGTGGCGCGATGCGGTCGATGCGCGCGAGAAGGCCGCGCGGATGCTGATCAATTACGGCCTGACGGTAGAGCGCAGCCCCTCCCCGTCCCCTTCGCCCGGTTAGCCCTGCGACCGCGACGCAATGCCCACACTGGGAAGCAGTTGCGACAAGGGAACCACCCGGATCAGTTCCCGGCCCGCCCTGACCATCGTCATGGTCACGGTCTCGTCGAGCGATCGCAGGAACACCTTGCAGCGCGCGTCGGCCTCGTCCGATGCCCGCTCGATGCCCGTCACGCGGAACAGCCGGCGGTCGCTGGACGACAGGAGCACGTCGGCCTTGGTCAGCTTGTGCACGGCCCGCAGCTCGGTTGCGTTCATGACAGGCCTCGCTCGCGCCTGCCGGCGGCATGGCCGTGCGAGTGTTGGCTCATGCAAGGCACAGGTGCTGGTTTCATGGGGGAAGCTCCTGCACCCATGGTGCCCCGCCCGCGGGGGCGGCACCGCGTGTATTTCGAAACTCTGTGTTCCGACTGATGAGCCGTGCTCGGCAGCGGCTAACCGGCCTTCGCGCGCCGCTTGCGCACGTCGCCGGCCAGTTGCCGCAGCAGGGCTTCCGTCTGCCCCCACCCGATGCACGCATCGGTGATCGACACGCCGCGCTTCAGCGGCACGCCCGGCTTCAGGTCCTGCCGGCCTTCCTCCAGGTGGCTCTCGACCATCACGCCCATGATCCGCCGCGAGCCGGCGGCGATGCGGCTGCCGATGTCGGCCGCCACCTCGATCTGCCGGCGGTGCTGCTTGCTGCTGTTGGCGTGCGAGCAGTCGATCATCACCGCCTCGGGCAGGCCCGCAGCGCGCAGCACCTCGCAGGCGGCATCGACGTCGGCGGCCGAGTAGTTGGGCCCCTTGCCGCCGCGCAGGATGACGTGGCAGTCGGCGTTGCCGCGCGTCTCGAAGACGGCGGCCACGCCCATCTTGGTCATGCCCATGAAGGCGTGCGGCGCGCCCGCGGCGAGGACGGCATCGGCGGCGACCTTCACGCTGCCCTCGGTGCCGTTCTTGAAGCCGATCGGGCACGACAGGCCGGAGGCCAGTTGCCGGTGGCTCGGGCTTTCGGTGGTGCGCGCGCCGATCGCGCCCCAGGCGACCAGCTCGGCGATGTACTGCGGCGACAGCAGGTCCAGGAACTCGGTGCCGGCCGGCAGGCCCAGCTCGATGATCTCCAGCAGCAGGCGCCGCGCGCGCTCCAGCCCCTCGTTGATGGCGAAGCTGCCGTCCAGCTGCGGGTCGTTGATGTAGCCCTTCCAGCCCACGGTGGTGCGCGGCTTCTCGAAGTACACGCGCATCACGACGAGCAACTCGCCTTCGAGTTCGTCCGCCACCGGCTTGAGCCGCTGCGCGTACTCGATCGCCTGTGCATGGTCGTGGATGGAGCAGGGGCCGACGATCGCCAGCAGCCGGTCGTCGCGGCCGTGCAGCACGTCGGCGATGCGCTCGCGGCTGCGCTCGACCAGCGCCAGCGTCGCATCCGACACGGGCAGCATCTCCTGCAGCAGCGCCGGCGTGATCAGCGGGCGCACCGCCTCGATGCGGGTGTCGTCGATGCGCGTGGTGTCGCGGGTGCTGCGCCGGCTGCCGGCCTCGCGGTCGCGCCGCGGATCGTCGAGGATGTCCATGGTCGCTATTGTCACGGGAGGGCAATGCCGGGGCCGGCGGCGCGGGCTCGCCGGATGCGCGGCGATGCCGCAGGCGCCTCAGGCCCGGGCCGTTGCCACGACGGCCGCGATCTCGAAGGTGAAGCCGTCCTTGCCGGTGTGCGCCTGCACCACGCCGGCACTGTCGCGAGTGATGGCCTCCAGCACGCGACCGTGCTCCTCGTCGCTCAGCTTGGCCGCCGCCGGGCTCATGCCGACCAGCGCCAGGGCGTTCAGCCGGACGAAGCTTGCCCCGTCCTCGAAATGCACGGTGCGCGAAACGATCCTGGATCGGACATCCCGCAAGCCCGCCTCGCGCAACACGTCTTCCACGGCGTCCGGATCGCCGAAACCATGCCGCCGGTCGCTGACGGCGCCGACTTGCCGCTCGGCGATGCGCCGCAATTCCAGCAGCACCGGCAGTGTGTCGTCTGGTCGCCAGGTGCTCAGGGCCAGCCGCCCGCCGTCGGCCAGCGCGAGAAACATCTCGCGGGCCGCGGCTGGCTTGTCGGGGAAGAACTGCAAGCCCTGCTGGCAGAGCACGACGTCGAACTGATCGCCATCCTGCAGCGGCAGGGCGCCGGCGTCGCCCACGCGCCAGTCGACGCGCGGATCCACCGACCGTGCCATCTCCAGCATCGGCGGGCTCGCGTCGACGCCGACCACCTGCCCTGAGTCGCCCAGTCGCTGCCGGGCGAGCCGGGCGACGATGCCGGTGCCACAGGCGACGTCGAGCACGCGATCGCCCGCTGTCAGCACGACATCATCGAGGAGCGCTTCGGCCCAAGGCCGGAAGAGCGGACCCACGAGCGCGCGCTCGTAGATCTCCGGAAAGCTCGATCGGGCAATCGGGAGCGCCATCGTGAACTCCGGTGGTCCTGCGTGGCCCCCGCAGGAACGGCCGAACTGCGCTGGATCAGGGGCCGGCAGCCGGCCTCGATTATTCGCCGGCGCGCGCCGGAGATCACGTGCTTTCGACCGGCGTTTCGCACGGCACGCATCAGATGAATTCCTGCACGCCGTGCTCGTGGCTGGCCTTGACCGCCTCGGCGCGCACGGCGGTGCGGCTGCGCTGGCTGTGCACCGCCTGGCTGTTGTGGTTGGCGGTGTACAGGTCCACGTTCAGCGTGCCGGCGGCGCGCGCGTCCACGACTTCCGCCTGCACATCGGCACGCGTGCGATCACCCATGAAGGGCGTGCGGTTGGCCAGTTCGTCGGCCGCTTCGTTGGCAAAGGCGGTGGTGGAAGCCAGCAGCAGGATGGCGATGAGGGACTTGTTCATGGTGGACTCACTTTCACTCGGTTGGTATGCCTGTTAGACAGGCCAACGCCGGCAAAAGTGACGCCGGGGCAGCAGCCCTGCTGCCGTGCGGGCATCAGCTGCCGTGCAAGTCCGCTATCCCATCACCTTCGAGGGCAGCCAGGTGGCCAGCTCCGGGAACACGCACAGGATCAGGATCGCCAGCACCATGCAGGCCATGAAGGGCAGCGCGCCCTTGAGGATGGTGGGCAGCTTCACGTCGGGCGTGATGCCGTTGATGACGAACAGGTTCAGCCCCACCGGCGGCGTGATCAGGCCCAGCTCCATGTTGATGGTCAGGATGACCCCGAACCAGATCGGGTCGAAGCCGGCGGCCGTGATCACCGGCATCAGGATCGGCGTGGTCATCAGGATGATCGCCGCGGGCGGCAGGAAGCAGCCCGCCACCAGCAGCAGCAGGTTGACGGCGGCCAGGATCAGCCAGCGGTTCACCTGCAGTTCGGCGATGCTCTGGGCGACCGACTGGGTCACCTGCAGCGACGACATCATGTAGCCGAACAGGATGGAGGTGCCGATGATCAGCATCAGCATGCCCGACTCGCGCATTCCATCGCGCAGGATCACCCACAGGTCGGCCGGCCGCCAGACGCGGTAGATGACCACCACCATCGCCAGGCACAGCGCGGCACCGACACCGGCAGCCTCGGATGGCGTGGCGATGCCGCCGTACAGGGCATAGACCACGCCGATGATGACCGCCAGGAAGGGCAGCAGGCGCGGCATCAGCTCCAGCTTCTGCTTGAGCGAATAGACCCGGTCGTGGTCGATCAGGCGGGTGCCGCGCTTCCAGCTGAGGAACAGCGCCCAGGCCATGAACAGGCCGGTGAGCAGCAGCCCCGGCAGGATGCCGGCGATGAACAGCCGCCCGATCGAGGTCTCGGACGCGATGCCGTACAGGATCATCGTGATGCTGGGCGGGATCAGGATGCCCAGCGTGCCGCCGGCTGCAATGGCGCCGGTGGCCAGGTCGGCGTCGTAACCGCGGCGCCGCATCTCGGGGATGCCCATCTTGCCGATGGCGGCGCAGGTGGCCGGCGACGAGCCGCTCAGTGCGGCAAACAGGGCGCAGGCGCCGATGTTGGAGATCACCAGCGAGCCCGGCACCTTGTGCAGCCAGCGCGCGAGCGCCTCGTACAGGTCGGAGCCGGCGCGCGAGGACGCCACCGCCGCGCCCATGATGATGAACATCGGCAGCGAGACCAGCGTGAAGTCCTCGAGACCGGCGAAGACGGTCTCGGGCAGGAAGTGGATGCTGCTCCAGCCGTCGAAGACGATCATGAAGCCCAGCGCGACCGCGCCCAGGGCGAAAGCGATCGGCAAGCCGGTGGCCAGCACGGCGCAGGTCACCACGAAGATCAGCAATCCGATCGTGATCGGGGCCATGGAAACTTCCTCGGCGAAAAAAGCGGACTAGAGACGGTCGTCGGCGGCCAGCCCGAAGGGCAGCTCGCGCGCAGTGACCACGAGGAAGACTTCGGCGGCGTACTGCAGGCACAGCAGCGCCAGGCCGACCGGCACCGACAGGTAGGGAATCCACAGTCGCGCCCGCCAGATGCTGGGGGTGGTGGACCCGCTCTGCCAGGCCTCGTACCACCAGGGAATGGAGGCGTAGAGGAAGAGCAGGCAGAACGCCAGCGACATGGCGGCCCCCGCCATGTGCAGCACGCGCCGTGCAGGCACGCCCACCATCAAGGGCACGACATCGACCGCTACGTGGCCGCGCGTGAGCAGGATGTAGGGCGCGCCGAGGAAGGTGGCGGCGATCAGCGAGAAGGTGACGAACTCGGTCTGCCAGATCGACGACTCGCCCAGCACGGCGCGCACGAACACCATGTGGCAGACGATGCCGACCGACAGCAGGATCAGGCCGGCCGAGAAGACGCCCAGGGCGAGCGAGGCAGCCCGGACCGCCGCCACCCATTTCGGCAGCGGCTGCGGGCTACTTGACACTCAGCGCCTTCTCGATCAGATCCTTGCCGCCCGGCACCTTGTCGGCGAACTCCTTGTACGAAGTCTTCTGCGCGACGGCGCGCCAGGCCTCGGCCTCGGCGTCGCTGAGCGTGACGACTTCCACCTTGTTCTGCTTGAAGGTATCGACCATCTTGTCGTCGAGCTTCTTCGACTCGGTCTCGAAGTAGGCCTGGGCCTTCTTCGAGGCGGCGGTCAGGGCGGCCTTCTGCTTGTCGTCGAGCTTGTCCCAGCTGCGCTTGGAGATCAGCACCGGCTCGTACATGAACCACAGCGCGTTGTCGCCGGGCGCCGTGAGGCACTTGAGCTGCTCGTACAGGCGGAACGAGACGAAGCTGCCCGAGGAGGTGTCGGTGCCCTGCGCCACGCCCTGCTGCAGCGCGTTGTAGACCTCGTTGGAGGGGATGGACACGATCGACGCGCCGGCGCCGGCCCACATCTGCGAGAAGGTGGCGCCGGCCGAGCGCACCTTCAGGCCGGCCGCGTCGGCGGGCAGGCGGATGCACTTGTCCTTGCCGGCGAAGGCGCCGGCCAGCCAGGCGTCGGCCAGCACCTTGACCCCATCCTTCTCGATGATGGCCTTGATGTCCTGCATGAACGGCGAAGCGTTGATGCGCTGGGCATGGGCGTGGCTCTTCACCAGCCCGGGCATCAGGGTGGCGCCGAACTGCGGATGGAAGCCCGAGGCGTAGTCGAGCGGGAACGACGTCATGTCGATCTGCCCCGACTGCATCGCCTTCCACTGCTCCTTGGGCTTGACCAGGCTGGAGCCGGGGAAGACCTTGATCTCCAGGCCCACCTTGGCGTTGGCCACGTCGCGCGCGATCATCTGCACCATCTCGTCGCGCACGTCGCCCTTGCCGCCGGGGAACTGGTGCGAGGCCTTGAGCGTGATGTCTTCGGCCAGCGCCGGGGTGGCGGCGAAGGCGGCGGTCAGCAGGCCGGCAAGGACCCGCAGGGTGGGGCGGTGCTTCATGGTGGTGTCTCCGGTTTCGCGGGCGGCGCCGCGGGATGCGGCGGGACAACCCATCAAATGCCTTTGTACCAACATGGTAGGTGGCAGCGACCCGCGCCGGCCCCGGGAATACCATGAAGCGGCCCACGGCCCTTGAACGGCAAGGCCGATGGCCCCGCTGCGACGGGACCATCGGCCTCGGCTTGCACCCGGCCGATCGCGCGGGTGCTGCCTGCGCTTATTTCTTGCCCAGTCCCAGCCGGCCGGCGCCCTCGGTGTAGAGCCGGGTCTTCTCCTGCATGAACGGGCCCATCTCCTCCACGCCCACGTTGATAAGCTCGAAGCCGCTCTTGGCCGCCAGCTCCTTCATCTCCGGATCGTTGTTCAGCGCGCGCCACAGGTCGGAGATGCGCTTGCGCTGCTCCGGCGGCGTCGACTTGGGCACGCCGATGCCGCGGTAGGCGCCGTCGACCCAGTCCACGCCCAGCTCCTTGAAGGTGGGCACGTCGGGCATCAGCGGATGGCGCTTGTCCATCGCCACCGCCAGCGGGCGCACGCGGGTCTTGTTGGCGATGGCGAAGGGCACGTAGGTCATCGCGCCGTCCACCTGGCCACCGATCACCGAAGTGGACATGTCGCCGGTGCCCTTGAAAGGCACGTAGATGGTCTTGACGCCGAAGGCCGCGTTCATGCGCTCGTGCGCGGCGTGGTTGGCGGAGTTGGACCCCGATCCGCCCAGGCTCAGCTTGCCGGGCTCGGCCTTGGCGGCCTTGATGAAGTCCTCGAAGGTCTTGATCGGGCTCTTCTCGTTGACCACCAGGATGTCGGGCGTGTAGTGGAACCAGAAGACCGGCGTGACGTCCTGCGTCTTGTATTGCACCTGGCCTTCCAGCGGCTGGAACACGATGTGCGGCAGGTTCACGCCGACCACGTTGGCGCCGTCGGCCGGCAACTGGTTCATCTGCGTCCACATCAGCGCGCCGCCGGCCCCTGCCTTGTACTGGACGATGGTCTCGATCGAAGGGCACTTCTTCTTGAGCACCACCTGCTGGTGGCGCGCCGACAGGTCCGACTCGCCGCCCGGCGGGAAGGCCTGCCAGTAGGTCACGTTGCGGTCGGGGCAGCCCTGGGCCGACACGAGGGGCGCCGCCAGCCCCAGCAGCAGCGCGGCAATCAAACGGTTCATGGCTTGGTCTCCTTGTCTTCTCTGTCGTGGATGTCTGTAGGGTCGGCGGTGCTCAGGCCTGCAGCAGGCGCTGGCAGACGGCGGCGGTCACTTCGTCGGTGCGGGCCGTGCCGCCGAGGTCGCGGGTGTGCAGGCGGGGATCGGCCGTGACGGCTTCGACGGCTTTCATCAGGCGCGTTGCGGCCTCGTACTCGCCCAGGTGCTCCAGCAGCATCACGCAGCTCCAGAAGGTGCCGACCGGGTTGGCCAGGCCCTGGCCCATGATGTCGAAGGCGGAGCCGTGGATCGGCTCGAACATGCTCGGAAAGCGGCGCTCCGGGTCGATGTTGCCGGTGGGCGCGATACCCAGGCTGCCGGCCAGCGCCGCGGCCAGGTCGCTCAGGATGTCGGCGTGCAGGTTGGTGGCTACCAGCGTGTCGAGCGAGGCGGGGCGGTTGACCATGCGCGCGGTGCAGGCGTCCACCAGCTCCTTGTCCCACTTCACGTCGGGGAACTCGCGGCTGACCTGCAGCGCGATCTCGTCCCACATCACCATGGCATGGCGCTGGGCGTTGGATTTGGTCACCACGGTCAGGTGCTTGCGTGGCCGCGACTGCGCCAGCCGGAAGGCGAAACGCATGATCCGCTCGACGCCGGCCCGGGTCATCATGCTGACATCCGTGGCCACCTCGATCGGGTGGCCCTGGTGGGCGCGGCCGCCGACGCCGGCGTACTCGCCCTCGGAGTTCTCGCGCACGATCACCCAGTCCAGGTCTTCGGGGCGGCAGCGCTTGAGCGGCGCATCGATGCCCGGCAGGATGCGCGTGGGCCGCACGTTGGCGTACTGGTCGAAGCCCTGGCAGATCTTCAGGCGCAGGCCCCAGAGCGTCACGTGGTCGGGGATGTCGGGGTCGCCGGCGGATCCGAACAGGATCGCGTCCATGCCGCGCAGCGCATCCAGCCCGTCGGCCGGCATCATCTCGCCGTGCGCGCGGTACCAGTCGCCGCCCCAGCCGAAGCTGCTGAACTCGAAGCGGAACGCATCCTGGCTGGCGGCCAGCGCCTGCAGCACCTGCTGCCCCGCGGGCACCACTTCCTTGCCGATCCCGTCGCCCGGGATGCAGGCGATCCTGTAAGTCTTGCTCATGCCTGAATGACTGCTCCTTTGCCGGCTCAATGTAGGTCGGCGCGGGGAGTGGCGAACAGGGCAGAATTCAATCCATTGTTAACCACGGAGTGAACAATGGCCGGTGCCTCCAGCACGTCTGCCGACATGCAGTTCTTCCAGCTGCTGGTGCGCAGCGGCAGCCTGTCGGCGGCCGCGCGCGAACTGCAGGTGAGCACGCCGGCCGTCAGCAAGCGGCTGGCGCAACTGGAGGCGCGGCTGGGCGCGCCGCTGCTGCACCGGACCACGCGCCGCATCGCGCTGACGGTGGAAGGCGAGGCCTGGCTGCAGCACGCGCGCCGCATCCTGGCGGAGATCGAAGCCGCCGAGGGCGAGGTGCGCGGCATGCGCGCCGAGCCCAAGGGCCTGCTGCGGGTGAACGCCACGCTGGGCTTCGGGCGCAGCCACGTGGCGCCGCTGATCGCCAGCTTCGTGCAGCGCTACCCTGGCGTCGAGGCGCAGCTGCAGCTGTCGGTGAACCCGCCGCCGCTGGCCGAGGACGCGTTCGATGTGTGCGTGCGCTTCGGCGAACCGCCCGACGCGCGCGTGCTCGCCCGGCGGCTGGCGCCCAACCGGCGCCTGCTGTGCGCCTCGCCGGGCTACCTGGCGAGGCGCGGCGTTCCGCGCCAGCCGCAGGAGCTGGCGCAGCACAGCATCATCGGCATCCGCCAGGGCGACGAGGCCTACGGCGTCTGGCGGCTGCGCGCCGGCAAGCGGCAGGAGACCGTGAAGGTGCGCGGCCCGCTGAGCACCAACGATGGCGAGATCGCGGTGAACTGGGCGCTCGCCGGGCACGGCATCGTGTTGCGCGCCGAGTGGGACGTGGCCCGCTACCTGCGCAGTGGGCGCTTGCGCCAGGTGATGGACAACTGGCACGCGCCGCCGGCCGACATCCATGCCGTCTATCCCGAGCGCCACCAGCAATCGGCCCGAGTGCGGGCGTTCGTCGAGCATCTGGCGGCTCATTTCGCCGCGGCCGGGCTGGCGAGCGGGGCCGGCGGATCGCGCTGAGGCCGGTTTGCGCGAAACTCGGGGCCCCATGAAGATCGTCAACATCCTCGAATCCACGCGGCCGATCCGGTCGGACATCCGCAACGCGTTCATCGATTTCTCCAAGATGACCCTGAGCCTGGTGGCCGTGGTCACCGACGTGGTCCGCGATGGCCGGCCGGTGATCGGCTACGGCTTCAACTCCAACGGCCGCTACGGCCAGGGCGGGCTGATCCGCGATCGCTTCGCGCCCCGCCTGCTGGAAGCCGACCCCGCATCGCTGCTGGACGACGGCGGCGAGAACCTCGACCCGCACAAGTGCTGGGCCCGCATGATGCTCAACGAAAAGCCGGGCGGGCACGGTGAGCGCTCGGTCGCGGTGGGCACCATCGACATGGCGATCTGGGACGCGGTCGCCAAGATCGCCGGCCAGCCGCTGTTCCAGTTGCTGGCCGATCGCTATGGCAACGGCCAGGCCAACCGGCGCGTGTTCGTCTATGCCGCCGGCGGCTATTACTACCCTGGGAAGGACATCGAAGGCCTGCAGCGCGAGATGACCAGCTACCTCGAGCGCGGCTACTCGGTGGTGAAGATGAAGATCGGCGGCGCGCCGCTGGCCGAGGATTGCCGGCGCATCGAATCGGTGCTGAAGATCCTGGGTCCGGGCCGGCAACTGGCGGTGGACGCCAACGGCCGCTTCGACCTGCCGCAGGCGCTGGACTACGCGCGTGCGCTGTCGCAGTACCCGCTGTTCTGGTACGAGGAAGCGGGCGATCCGCTCGACTACGAACTGCAGGCGCGGCTGGGCGAGGCCTACGAAGGCCCGATGGCCACCGGCGAGAACCTGTTCTCCATGCAGGACGCGCGCAACCTGATCCGGCACGGCGGCATGCGCCGCGACCGCGACTGGCTGCAGTTCGATTGCGCCCTCAGCTACGGGCTGGTGGAGTACCTGCGCACGCTGCGCATGCTGGATGAACACGGCTGGTCGGCCAGCCGCTGCATCCCGCATGGCGGCCACCAGATGTCGCTGGCCATCGCCGCCGGCCTGGGGCTGGGTGGCAACGAGAGCTATCCCGACCTGTTCCAGCCCTATGGCGGCTTCCCGGATGGCGTGATCGTGCGCGACGGCTACGTCGAGTTGCCGCCGCTGCCGGGCATCGGCTTCGAGGGCAAGGCCGACCTGATCGCCGAGATGCGCAGTTTGGCGAGCTGAGTGGCAGCGCGATCGTTTCCGGACCGATGACGATGCGGCTGACGCTGACCGGCCCCTGGGCGGTGCTGGCCGTGACGCTGGCGATCCAGGCGCTGGTGTCCATGACCGTGATCACGGTGCCGGCGATGGCGCCCGCGGTGGCGCAGGGCCTGCAGGTGTCGGCCTCGCTGGTCGGCGCGTACATCGGCCTGGTGTACGTGGGCGCGACCGTGGCCAGCTCGGTCGCCGGGCCGCTGGTGTTGCGGCACGGCGCCCTGCGCGTCAGCCAATGGGGACTGCTGTTGTGCGCTGGCGGCATGGCGGTCACCGCGCTCGTGCCTTCCCTGGTCGGCATCGTCGCCGGCGCGCTGCTGGTGGGCCTGGGCTATGGCCCGATCACGCCGGCCAGCTCGCACCTGCTGGCCAGGACCACGCCCGCGCACCGGGCGGCGCTGGTGTTCTCGATCAAGCAGACCGGCGTGCCGCTCGGCGGCGTGATGGCGGGCGCGATCGTGCCGCCGCTGGTGCTGGCTGGCGGCGTCGGGCTGGCGCTGTGGAGCGTGGCGGCGGGCTGCGTGCTGTGCGCGTTGCTGGCGCAGCCGCCGCGTGCCGCGCTCGATGCAGATCGGGATCCCACGCGACCGGTGAGCCCGGCGAGCTTCCTGCGGCCGATCGGGCTGGTGCTCGGCCACCCGCAACTGGCGCCGCTGGCCGCCTACTCGTTCGTGTTCTCGGCCATGCAGATGTGCCTGGCGGCGTTCCTGGTCACCTACCTGCACACCCAACTGGGCTACAGCCTGGTGGCCGCCGGCGCGGCCTTGTCGGTGGCGCAGGGCGGCGGCGTGGTGGGCCGCGTGCTGTGGGGCTACGTCGCCGACCGCTGGCTGGGCACCGGCCGCATGCTGGCGTCGCTGGCTGCGCTGATGGGCGTGTGCGCGGCGGCGACGGCGGCACTGCAGGTCGGCGTGCCGCGGTCCATGGTGCTGGCGCTGCTGGCCGCGTTCGGCGCTTCGGCCACCGGCTGGAATGGCGTCTACCTGGCCGAGGTGGCGCGCCGTGCACCGGCCGGCATGGCCGGCACGGCCACCGGCGGTTCGCTGGCCATCACCTTCTTCGGCGTCGTGCTCGGCCCCCTGCTGTTCAGCGCGGTATCGGCGCTGTTCGCCAGCGAGCGCGCCGGCTTCGTCATGCTGGCGGTCGCCGTGGCCGTGTGCGCCTGGCGGCTGTGGCGCACCGCCCGGGCGGGCGCCGCGCCGACAGCAGGTGCGACCTGAGGGCGCCGCGATCCTGCCGCGGACATTCCGTGACCGAATTCGCTGTCCCGGCACGGGACAAACCCGGGGCTGGCGGCACTGCCTGACCTCCCGCAGGCAGGGACGCGCCCGCTGCACTAGACTCGGCAGCAAATGGATCCCAGAAGTACCCGTTCCATTCTTGTGCGCCTTGGCATGACCCTATGCCTGCTGGGCATAGCCGCAGGAGCCCTGACCGTCGCCGCCATGGCCGCCTCGCGGCAGCCGTTCCATGACGACGCCCTGTTGCTGTCCGGAGTGGCGGTGGCTGTCGGCCTGCTGCTGGGAGCGCTCGGCATGATGTGGGCGACGCTGTCCGAGCGTGGCAACCGCCCCGAGCTGTACCACGGCCCCGAGTCCAGCACGCTGTCCTTCGCCCCGCCCTCGGTCGGCACGTTCCCCGAGCGGCAGCGGCTGCCCAACCTGCGGCGCAAGAAGTAGGGCCTTGCCTTCCTCCCTCCCCCGGAGGGGGAGGGAACAGGACCCCGCCGCGTTGCAGGGAGGGTCATCCGTGGAATATTTCACGGCCCATCCGCGATCGGCGGAATATCGCCGAGCTTGCATCGTTCATCCCCTGCAGGCCCCGCTACCGGCCCGTAGGAGAACCTCGTGACCCAGACCTTCCCGTCCGCCATCGCAGCCGCCGCGTTGCTTGCCGCGTGTGCCTCCACCCCGTCGGCCACGGCCCCGGCCCGCATGCACGACGGCATGCTCGTGGACGCCAAGGGCATGACGCTCTACACCTTCGACCGTGACGTCGCGGGCAGCGGCAAGTCGGTGTGCAACGACAAGTGCGCGGTCAACTGGCCGCCGCTCTTCGCCAGGACCGGCGACCAGGCATCGGGCGACTACAGCATCGTCGTGCGCGACGACGGCAAGCGCCAGTGGGCGTTCCGCGGCAAGCCGCTCTACTTCTGGCCCGAGGACCAGGAGCCGGGCGACAGGTACGGCGACAACAAGAACAAGGTCTGGCACATCATTCGCTAAAAGGGGCTGCCATGCAGTTGCGACTCGGGCTGGCGGTCATCGCGCTGGCACTCCCGATGGCGGCAGCGCACGCCGGCGCGCTGGAGGTGACGGTGCTAGACAAGGACGGCAAGCCGGTCCCCGATGCCGTCGTCGTGCTCACCCCGCCTGCAGTCGGGCCGGCGCGGGCACCGCTGCCGACGCGCTTCACCATCACCCAGGCCAGGATGCGGTTCGCTCCGGCGGTGGCGCTGGTGGGCGTGGGGGCACAAGGCACGTTCGTCAACGAAGACCCATGGGAACACCATGTCCGCGCCTCCGCAGCCGGCTTGCAGAACTTCGCGGCGGCCGGCGCGGGCGGCTTCGAGTTGCGCCTCGATGGCAAGCAGGAAGGCAAGCCGGCCAGGACCGCCGAGGCCCGCTTCGACAAGCCCGGCCCGGTGCTGCTCGGCTGCCACCTGCACGCATCGATGCGGGGCCACGTGTACGTGAGCGACAGCCCGTGGGCGAGCCTCACGGGCCCGGAAGGCACGGCGTCGTTCGAGGGCGTGCCCGAGGGCAGCGTGGGGCTGCGCATCTGGCAGGCCGACCAGATCATCGACCTGCCGGCCCGGCAAGTGGTGCTGGGCGCGGCGCCCATGCAGACGACGGTCAAGCTGAGCGTGGTGCCCCGGCGCAAGCGCGGCTAAGACCGTCCCGTCGTCGCGTCGACGAGGAGCTCGGCGAGGGTCAGGCATTCCTCGAACGGGCGCCGGTAGTCGATGCGCCGGATCTGCGCGAAGTCTTCCTCGATGTAGCCGGCGTTCGCTTTCAGTTGCGCGATGAAAGCGGCTCCGTGCTTCGCGAAGAACGGAGCCGCCTGCTCGATGGCGCCCGGGTCGTGATCGGCAACTGCGCACAAGTCGAACAGATCCCGTGCCTTCGCCTGGTTGCCCCGGTAGTGCAGCTTCTTGGCCACGATCTCCGCATTCGTCTCCATCCGGATTTCGCGTCCCTGATGCGCGACCCACTCCCACGGTTGCCGGGTGAGCGGCTCACCCACCACGATGTCGATCTCGCCGGTCGGCATGAGCAGCTTGACGTACTCCGCGGTTTCCACATAGTGCGTCGTGAGATCCTCGGCGGGCTCGCAAAGCCGGGGCGTCACATACCCCAGGTACTGGGGATCGGGGACGAACAGGTCGATGTCCCGGCTGTGCCGATGGTTCAACCGGAGCATGAGTACCGTGCCGCCGCCGAAAGTCCACATGGGCTTGTCGATCACCCGGGCGAGGTGGTCCGTCAGGACGAGTGCTGATTCGAACAGGGCTGCCCAAGGCCCCGGTCTCGTCAGGTCGGCTGGGTTTGCCATAGTCGGCGATGGCACTGCAGCACGCCGGCGAGCATGCGCATGCGAGTCCACGTGTCGGATCGGGGCGTGTCGTGCAAGTGCTGCAGTTCGTCCGCGACGTCCGCGAGAAGGGAAACGGGGGCTTCCTGCAGCAGGGTGCGCAGGTGCGGGATATACCCCGGAGGGACCACGCCTTGCGTGAAGGAATCGACCAGAACGCTGGCCGGCAGCTCGGTCGTGTAGGGCACGCTGGCCACCCGGGCTGCCGCGTCCAGGGCACTCTGGCCCTTGGGTCGGCGCGTTCCGACCAGTCCGACAGCGAAACCCAGCTCGTTGGCCATCCGCTCAACCCTGTTCGAGCTCAGATCCTTCAGTCTCCCGCTCTCGAGCTCGACGACAGTGGCGCGCGAGAGTTCGACCAGGTCGGCAAGCTGCTGCTGGCTCAGCCCCATCTCCTGCCTGCGTCGGCGCACCGCCGTGCCGAGTTCTCTCAGTAGTGGCATGGCTTGCAGGTTAAGAACATCCAGGTGGCATGTCAAATATATAATGCATTTATATGCATAAAATATTTGACATACAGAAGGATAATATTTTATGCAAAACCAGCGGATCCAACCGGCATCCGCCCGGGCGCCGTGGGCGGTGCAGCCGCAGCCGCCCTCATCCCCGGGAGCCTTGCTGCGCGATCAAAATGACGGCTGGCAACATACAGGTACACCCATCCCATGAGCAAGAGCTTCATGCGTCGGCGAGACGTGCTGGCCGGTTCGGTCTTCATGGCCCTCACCCTGGCGGGTTGCGGCCGTGAATCGTCCGACAAGGGCGGCTCCAAGGCCGCATCCGTTCCCGTGTCGGTCGAGGCCATCGAGCAGCAGGCCAAGGGCTTCAGCCTCGGCTCGGCCATGGCGGCGCGGGTGATCTATGTGTTCTTCGATCCCCAGTGCCCGCATTGCGCGGCCCTGTGGGAGGCGGTGCGGCCGCTCAGGGGGCGCGCGCGCTTCGTCTGGATTCCGGTGGCGCTGCTCAACGACAAGAGCGCGCCGCAGGGCGCGACACTCCTCGCCGCTGCCGACCCGGTCGAAGCGATGGACCGCCACGAGGCTTCGCTGCGATCGCAGCAAGGCGGCATCACCGCCAGCGGCATAACCGACGAACTGAAGGCCGCCGTCCAGCGCAACACCAGGCTGATGGACAGCTTCGGCTTTGCCAGCGTCCCCACGGCCGTGGGCAAGCACGCTGCCACGGGCGAGCTGGTCACCCTGGAAGGCTCCGCGCCCACGGAAGTGGTCGCGCAGCGATTCGGGCTGACCGGCGGCTGAGGGTGGATGGGGCCCAAAGGGTTGATGGATCTCCCCCACTCTATCGGGGCGACAACCGTTCTGATGCGGGGGCCTCCTTCCCATCCACCCACCGCATCACCACCCGCCGCGCCAGCGGCGCCGCCACCAGCACGATCGGGAAGGCAACCACCCAGGCGGTGAGCCAGGCACCCACCCACAAGCCCGCGAAGCCGGACACCAGCCCGGTCGCGCGCACGGTGGCGATGCCGGACACCACGAAGGACATCAGCCCCGACAGGATGAATCCGAACAGGACGGGTGCGAACCGGGCCGGCATCATGCAGTCGCCTCCAGGGTCTCGATCTCGCGCGATTCGCACGACATGCGGTGCAGCGCCCGAGCGAAGTTCTCGCCGAACAGGCGGGCGGTCTTGATGTCGCCCGGCACGAACGCATCGGCCGGCGCCGAATGGCCGGCTTGCGCCATCAGGCCGGACCAGGATCCGAGCCGGTTGGCGGCCTGCTCGTAGGGCACGCCGGCGTGCTGCTCCGGGAGGATCGGGTTGCCGACCCAGGCCATGCCGTGCTGCATGGCGAAGACGAACATGGCCAGCAGCGTCGACTGCTTGTCGCCGGCCGGCAGCGATGAAACGGTGAAGCCGCCCGCCAGCTTGCCTCGCAGCTGCTGCTGGCGCCACATGCGGCCGGTCGAATCCATGAAGGCCTTGAACGGGGCCGACACGCCGCCCAGGTAGGTGGGCGATCCCAGCACGATTCCGTCGAAGCCGACCAGGGCCTCGGGGCCGCCGGCGAGGTCTTCGGCCGTGAACAGGGCAACGTCGGTGCCGGGGACGCCGGCGGCGCCTTCCGCGATGCGTTGCGCGATGTGGCGCGTGTGGCCATGGGCGCTGTGATGGACGATGGCAAGCTTTTTCATTTCGCAGGTTCCAGTTGAAGTCATAGGGGTCGAACAGGGCGCGCGCAGTGGTCAGGACGCGACCTGCGCGATGGCGACTGCGGCCAGGTACAGGCCCGCGCCGAAAACGGTGTGGTTGGCCAGGCTGCGCAGGCGATTGCGCAGCGGCGCCGGCGTCCGCGACGCAGCAATCCCGGCGCCCATTGCCGGCTGCATCACCAGCCAGGGCGCGGCCACCGTGGCGAGGCCCACGCCGAGCGCAGGCAGGAGGCTGGGCTCGCGGGTCCATTCGATGCCGACGCCGCCGACGAGCAATCCGGCGAACACGATTCCCACCGCGTAGTGGAAGAGCCACCCCAGGGCGAGTTCGCCGGGGATGGGCGCGGATTTCGCGATCGGATCGTGCGACCAGCGGCCGCGCGCCAGGTGCCCGGCCCAGCGACCCATCAGCGCAAAGTCGAGCGTGGGCACGCCCAGGCGCTTGAGCAGCAGCAGCCACAGATCCATGGCGGCGGTCGCGCCGACGCCGATCGATGCCACCCAGAAGGCGTCTTGTGCAAGTGAGGTCATGAGAAAGCTCCGGTTGACTTGTCGAGGGGTGTGGGGCACTCTAAAAGTTCAAGTCAACTTGAAGTCAAGGGGTTTTTGCATGGACATCGCCGAAGTGGCGAAGCGATCCGGCCTGCCGGCCTCGACGCTGCGCTTCTACGAGCAGAAGGGACTGATCACCGCGATCGGCCGCCAGGGCCTGCGGCGCCGGTTCGAGCCGCGCGTGCTCGACCAGCTGGCGCTGATTGCGCTCGGGCGCGCGGCCGGCTTCTCGCTCGACGAGATCGGGGCCATGTTCGGCACCGATGGCCGGCCGAGCATCGACCGCGGCATGCTGTCGTCCAAGGCCGACGACATCGACGCGATGGTCAAGCGCCTGAAGGCCATGAGCCAGGGCCTGCGGCATGCCGCCGTGTGCCCCGCGCCCAGCCATGCCCAGTGCCCCAGTTTCCAGCGCCTGCTGAAGGCGGCCGCATCGGGCACCCTGGCCACGGGCGGCAGCCCGCGTGCGCTGCAGCCGGATCGGCATCGCAAGTGACCACCGGCACTGCGCTGGATCAAGACACCGCGCGCATCGACCCGGCTGCATCCGGCCTCCTCGCTATAGTGAAAGCCATGGAAACCTCGCCTTCCCCCGCCGCGCTGGCTCCCGCCGTCCACGTCGACAGCACGCATCCGGCGGTGCTGGCGCTGGCCGCGCGCGCGCAGGGCGCCACCGACCGCGAGCGCGCCGTGTCGCTGTACCACCTGGTGCGCGACGGCTATCGCTACGACCCCTACCGCATCGACCTGAGCGAGCACGGCATGCGCGCCAGCACGGTGATCGAGAAGGGCTACGGCTGGTGCGTGCCCAAGGCGGCGCTGCTGGCGGCCGTGTCGCGCGCGGTCGGCATCCCCGCGCGGGTCGGCTATGCGGACGTGCGCAACCACCTGTCCACCCAGCGCCTGCGCGACCTGCTCAAGACCGACCTGTACATCTGGCACGGCTACACCGAACTCTGGATCGATGGCCACTGGATCAAGGCCACCCCGGCGTTCAACATCGAGCTGTGCGAGCGCTTCGGCCTGCTGCCGCTGGAATGGGACGGCACGGCCGACTCGATCTACCACCCGTTCGATCGTGCCGGCCGCCAGCACATGGAGTACGTCAACCAGCGCGGCACCTTCGACGACGTCCCGCGCGAGCGCATCGCCGAAGACTTCGCGCAGATGTACCCGGCCTGGGTCGAAAGCGCGGGCGGCGACGACCAGTTCCAGAAGGACGTCGAGCGCGAAACGCGCTGAGCCTCCTCTCCCGGCAGCGGCGCTCCTTGCCCGGCTGCCCCGGCGCCGGTACATTCGCGCCCGAGAAGGGAGGGCTCCATGGACAAGACCATCGCCCGGTTCCTCGCGGGCCTTGCGGCGCTGTGTGCCGCCGCCGCCATCGCCCAGCCGGCTCCCGGCATCACGCCACCTACCGAGGCCGCCGTGCAGGACTGCCTCGATGCGGCCAGGGATGTTCCACCCCGGGGCGGCTGGTACCGCCCCTCGCCCTCGAACACGGTCGTCGTGTTCGTGCACGGCATCCTCTCCGACAGCCGCAGCGCCTGGCTGACCACCGGCCCGCCGTGCGCCTTCTGGCCGGGCATCGTGGCGTCCGACGTGCAGCGGATGGGGCGGCCGGCGATCTTCCTGGGCGGCTATCACGCGGGAGTCGATTCGGGGTCGGCCAACGTGCGCGACGTGGCCGGGCAGTTGTATGCCAGCCTGGCCGTGCCCTCGGGCCAGCCGATGGTGGCGCCGCTGGACCATTCGCGCATCGTGTTCGTGGCGCACTCGCTGGGCGGCATCGTGGTGCGGCGCATGCTGGTGGAGCACGCGGAAGACTTCGCAGGCCACGACATCGCGCTGCTGCTCTATGCCTCGCCGACGGGGGGCAGCCCCTACGCGGACGTGCTGGCGTGGCTGGAGGGCTTCCATCCCCACGCGCTGCTGCGCGACCTGAGGACCGACGCGCCCGCGCTGGAACAGACCAACGAGCGCTTCCGCGAGCTGCTGCGCCGGCGCCGCGACGCCGGACGGCCGCTGCGGGTGGCGGAGTTCTTCGAGGTGCGGTTCCCCGCCAGCGAGTGCCTGTTCCTGCAGATCGGCTGCCGCATCGTCACCGCCCACATGCCCGAGATCGTGCCCAGGGACCGCGCCGGCTACTTCGACCTGCCGGTGCTGCGCCTGCCGGACACCGACCACGTCAGCATCGTCAAGCCGAAGGATCGCGAATCCGACAGCCACTACCGGCTGCTGCAGTCCTTGTCCACCTTCGGCATCGCGCGCGCCGTGCCGTTCGAGCAGGGGCTGGGCAAGCTGTCGGTGCAAGGCGTGTTGCCCAAAGGGCAGTGGGTGCGGGAGGGCAACCCGGCCGACCTGGTCACGCTCGTGGGCGCGCTGTGCGATGGCGCCGATGCCGCCGCAGGCGCCGCACCGCACCTGTGCCGCAAGCGCCACGAGGTCCAGCACTACAACCAGCCGCCGCGCGATGGCGACATCGGCTTCGTGGTGCTGGACCAGGGCGTGCGCAACTTCGCCGGCAAGGCCGAATTGGGCATCGTCACCTTTCCGGATGGCGCCGAGCGTTACGAGCAGGCGCCCGTGGTGTCGGCCGTCAACACCGTGCTGCATGCGTGGGAGCCACCGGCCGGCGCGCCGCTGTCGGCGCTGTACACGGTGCGCTACCAGCCGCTGCGCTACCGCGTCACCGAGGAGGCGTGGTCGCGCGAAGCAGTCGTTCCGGCCGCGCTGGACGATGCGGTGGAACTGGCGGTGCCCGCGGCGCTGCAGTCGGTCGAAGTGGTGGAGACCAGCATCGCCGGGCAGGTGCGGCGGCAGGCCGCAGCGCTCGCCAAGGGCACGCGCCTCGGGCTGCTGCAAGTGCAGGACATCCTGCGCCGCGGCGAGGACCGTGTGTACCGGTTCGCGCGGCCGCGTTGAGCTGAACAGGGCCGAAAACGGCCGTAAGAGGCAACCCACAGCCGCGGTGGACAACTCTGTGGGAAAGCGCTGCGCACCCAGGGCGAAGGGGCATGGCAGCGCGCTTTCGACGGACTGCTGAAAAATGAGGCAAACGGGGCCGCGTAACGGATCGTCACAACGTCCGGCTTGCGCAACGCCCCGGAATCGGGTGGGCCTCGCAACTCGTCCGCAACCGTCCGCAACGCGCGCGGCGTGTTCAGTCCAGCACGACGGTCAGCAGCACACCGACACCCGGCGCCGTGCTCAGCAGCGCGATCATCAGCCACAGGCCCAAGCCGCCGCGGCGGCGCTCCTCGACGACGCCGGTGTCGGCCCACCAGCTGTCGCTGAAATGTGCGCGGACGGGTGTGGTCATGGCTTCGCATGCTCGCGATGCGCGCGACTGCGTCGTGTAGGACTTGCGCGGCGCGCAAGGTCAGCGGTTTGCCAGAGCTGCTGCCGCGCAGGAGCAGCGCAGCGCAGATCGCGCTGCTGATCAAGCGCGGACTGCCTCGGGTTCCGCGCGCGAACTACACCGCGCGCGCATTGCGGGACATAGCTTGGGCGCGTGCAGCCGACCCTGTCTTCGCCCGGCGACCCGGTCGCCGAGGTCTTCGATGCGATCACGCAGGTGCGGCGCTGCGCGCCCGGCGCCGGCCTGGCTTGCCGGGTGGCGGTGCGCAGCCGCACCGGGCAGTTGCTGGCCACCTTCGTGCTGGACAACTCGCCGCAGCTGCAGGCTTTCGAGGAACACATGCGCCCGCTCGGCTACCACATGACGGCCGACCCGGCGGCCAGCACGCCGCGGTACGACTTCAGCTTCGACCGCCGCGCCGCCAACCAGTCGCTGCATGCCCCGTGCCGGCGCCGCAGCGATGCTTCCATGGAAGGATGAGCGATGGACTCCGGACACGAAGACAAGAAGCGCGTCGCCGGCTCGCGCGAGCCCCAGCCCTGGCACGCGGCCGATGAGAAGAAGCCGCGCGGCAAGGGCGCGCCGGTGGGCACGCACAGCCTCACGGGCAGTGGCGGCGACGTCGGCATGCCGGCCAAGCCCACGGCCGAGCGCGGCATCGAACGCAGCGAGCCGCGCGATGCGCCGCACAAGCAAAGGCCGGACCCCCTGGCCGAGCCGCGCGCGAACACGGGCGAAATCCTCGGCCGCAAGCCCTGACGGGCCGCGCGCGACTGCGCGCGAAGGCATGATCGGGGCCTGCAGAGGAGAGCCCCGCCATGTCCGACGTCACCATCTACCACAACCCTTCCTGCGGCACCTCGCGCAACACGCTCGCGTTGCTGCGCGAGCAAGGCATCGAGCCGCGCGTCGTCGAGTACCTGAAGACACCGCCGGGACGCGAGGAGCTGAAGCGGCTGATCGCGCAGATGGGCCTGACGGTGCGCGACGTGCTGCGCCGCAAGGGCACGCCCTACGACGAACTCGGGCTGGACGATCCGAAGTGGACCGACGAGCAGCTGCTGGACTTCATGCAGCAGCACCCGATCCTGATCCAGCGGCCCATCGTCGCCACGCCGCTGGGCGCGCGCATGGGCCGGCCGCCCGAGTCGGTGCTGGAGATCCTGCCCGGCACGCAAGGGCAACGGACGTAACAGCCCTGCTCGCCGCGCCCCGGAGCGCGGCCGCGCTCCTCAGAATGGGCCCCATGCAAGCCCACGAGCTGACCGAACTGCAGGCGTTGCTGGGCCGTCGCGAGCAGGAACTGCAGGACGACATAGCGAGCCTGCGCGCCGCGCTGTCCCGGCCCGACGCCGGCAGCGGTGCGGCCGTGCTCGATTCGGTCGAGGAGGGCGACGCGCGAATGATGGCCAGCGTCGACCTCGAGCAGCTGCGCCGCCACGAGGACGAGCTGCTCGACATCCGTCGCGCGCGCGACCGCATGCACCAGGGCGACTACGGCCGATGCGAGGAATGCGGCCGTGCCATCCCGTTCCAGCGCCTCATGGCCCGGCCCGAGGCGCGGTTCTGCCTGGAGCACGAGCAGGCCTGGGAGAAGTCCCACCCGGCCGGCTCGCCGGCGCAGTCCTGAGTGGTCCCAAAGGACTCAACCCGGGCCCGCCCGGACGGGTTTGGAAGCCTGCTGACGAGCACGTGAGGCGCCGTCCTACACAAGGGCCGCTGAGCTTCGCCAAGGATGGGCATCCCATTTACCAGGAGCCGACATGACCCAACCCACGGATTCCCCTCGCAAGCGCGGATTTGCCCTCCTCGACCCCGAAAAGATGCGCCAGGTGGCAGCGCTCGGCGGCCGTACCGCCCACGCCGCCGGCCGCGCGCACCAGTTCTCCCGCGAGGAAGCCCGTGCGGCGGCGCGCCGCAGCGTCGAGGTCCGCACCCGCCGCGCGGCCGAGTCGCGCCCGGCCGCGGGCAGCGATGGCCCGTCGGCCTGAGCCGCGCGCGCACCCCTAAGCCCCGGCCGCGTGCCGGGGCTTTTCTTTGGGCGGCTCAGACCGGAAATACGGACTCGGGCTCGGCATCCACCATCAGCTCGCCGGCCCGCTCGCGCAGCTGATCAGCCAGCCGGTGCACCGCCAGCCGGTGCTCGCGCCACAGTGCCAGGAAGCGGCTGTCGTGGTCGGACTCGAGCCAGGCTTCCGGGTCGGCCGTGCGCAGCTGCTGCTGGCCCCACAGGAAGTCCAGCATGCGCACATGCACCTCCAGCAGATCCACCATCGCGGCCGCCAGCTGCGGAAACCCCGCCTGCTGCAACTGCCGCAGTTCCACCAGGGCCGAATGCCCGGGCGGCGGGTCGCCGGCAAACCGGATGGTCCGGCGCTGCGCGGCCAGCCACTCGGAGTAGCGCGCCAGCGCATCGAGCGCGTCCTCGGCCTGCCGGCGGCGAAAGTCACCCCAGCTCAGGCGGCGGGCGATCAACCCGCTGGCCACGGCAATGCCGGCCAGCGCCAGCGCCAGCCAGAGTGCGTGGTATTGCAGCGTGGACATGCCCTCACGCGGCGCGGCGCGAGCGGGTCTTGGCCGCCGGCTTGGCGGCGCCCTTGCGCTTGTCCTTGTCGGCGGGGCCGGCCTCGTCCTTGTCCTCGCGCGCGACCGCCTTCTCCTGCGTGTCTTCCTTCTTCGCGCGAGTCGGCGCCTTCGCTTTCGTGGCACCGCGGGCAGGGGGCGATGCCGGCGCAGGCTCGGCCGCCTTGCCGCGCAGGCTGCGCCGCAGCAGCTCGGTCAGGTCGATCACCTCGGCGCTCCCGCTGGGCGCCGCCTCGACCGGCGCCACGTTCTCGACCTGGCCGGCCTGGGCCTTGGCCTCGACCAGCTTCATGATTTCCTCGCTGAAGGAGTCGCGGTACTGGCTCGCGCTCCAGTGCCCCGTCATGCCCTCGATCAGCTGCTTGGCCATGTTCAGCTCGGCCTCCTTGACGCCGGCCGCCTTGGCTTCGGCGGGCGGCAGCTTCAGGTCTTCCCAGGTGCGGATCTCGTCGCCCCAGCGAACCAGGTTCAGCACCAGCGCCGGGCCGCTGGGGATCAGCACCGCCAGGTGCTGCTTGGTCTGGATCACGACCTTGGCGATGCCGACCTTGTGGGTCTGGCGCAGCGCCTCGCGCAGCAGCGCATACACCTTGTCGCCCTTGTTGATCGGCGCCACGTAGTAAGGGCGCTCCAGGTAAACGAACGGCACCTCGTCGGCATCGACGAAGGCTTCGATCTCGATCGTCTGCGTGGTGCGCGGGTAGGCCTTGGCGATCTCGTCCGGGCTGAGCACGACGTACTCGCCGCCGTGCCACTTGACGCCCTTGACGATGTTCTCCTTGTCGATGTCCTCGCCGGTCTTCTTGTTGATGCGCTTGTAGCCGACCGGGTCCATGCTGCGCTTGTCGAGCCAGTCGAAGTCGATGCCGCTCTCGGCCGTGGCCGAGTACAGCCCGATCGGGATGTGCACCAGCCCGAACGTGATGGCGCCCTTCCACAGCGTGCGGGTGGAGGAGGGGGCCATGCCCTCGGTCGATGGCGTGTCGTGTGCGGCGGCCATGTGTTTCAGTCTGCAAACCGGCGCGCAGGCCTGCTGTCGGCACTGCGCACGCCCTGTTGTAGGCGCGGGCGTACAGCCCTGCGGCTAACTAATGAAGCCGGAATCTCTGCAGCACGCGTCGCACCGGTGACGGCGGCGACTTGCCCTGCAGCCGGTCGGCCTGCGCATGCCAGCGCTCGCCCAGGCGCGCGAAGCGGCGGCGGCAGGCGGGCTCGAAGCAGTCCTGCTCGCACAGGGTGTCGAAGTTGCGGGCGATCCGGCGCGCCATCAGCAACCGGTGCGCCGGCGCCTGCGTCTGCATGAACGCGGTCATCAGCGACAGCGTGGCCAGCCACAGGGCGCGGCTGGCCTCTTGCAGGGCGGGATGGGCGGGCGGCGTGCCGGTCATCGCATGGGGCCGGAAAGGTTGGCGCCATGCTGGGCCGTGCGCCGCCGCCGCCGTGTCGGCACCGGGCGCAGTCCCGCGCCGACGATGCCGCGTCGGCGCGCAGGCGGGCGCCGACACTCAGCCGCGGGCCTGCTCGCCGCTGCTGCGCACCGCGTGCCGCTTCTTGCCGGCGGCGCGTGCTTCCTCGGTGTTGAATTCGTGCGCGTGGCCGCTCTGGTGCGCGGCCCGGCCCCCGAGGCTGGCGATCTCGCGCTGGCGCTTCGGATCCATCGCGGCGAAGCCGCGCAGGCTGCGCCGCGGGCCGCCACCGGCGCCGTCGTCCTTCTGGGGAGCGGAGTCTTGAGAAGCCATGGTGCCCTGTCCTTTCCGAGTCGTGGGTTGGGAACGGGAGACGGCAACGGGCGTGCCTGACCGATGTGGGGGGCTTTACTCCTCCCCCCCTCTGGGGGGAGGTTGGGAG
>JAKFEA010000142.1:0-11923 GCA_036675905.1 Acidovorax sp.
GTTCATGCCGGGGAAGAAGAAGGCCACTTCCACCTGGGCGGTTTCGGGTGCGTCGGAGCCGTGCACCGCGTTGGCGTCGATGCTGTCGGCGAAGTCGGCGCGGATGGTGCCCTTGTCGGCCTTCTTCGGGTCGGTGGCGCCCATCAGCTCGCGGTTCTTCAGGATCGCGTTGTCACCTTCCAGCACCTGGATCATGACCGGGCCGGACACCATGAAGTCCACCAGGTCCTTGAAGAAGGGGCGCTCCTTGTGCACGGCGTAGAACTGCTCGGCTTCGCGGCGCGACAGGTGGGCCATTTTCGCGGCAATGACCTTCAGGCCCGCGGCCTCGAAGCGGCCGTAGATCTGGCCGATCACGTTCTTGGCCACTGCGTCGGGCTTGATGATGGAGAGGGTGCGTTCGATCGCCATGGGTGCGTACCGGTTGATGTGGAAATGGGGCTGCGCTGCCTGAGTGCGAAGCGCTGCAAGAAGTTCGGGCGCCAGCCCGGAAAAACCCGGCATTTTAAACCGGGCCGTCGAGATCCGCAGCCTCAGCGGCCGCCGCGATTGCTGCGCCGCGGGCCGCCGCGCCGCTGGGCGCCGCCACCGCCACTGCCACCGGCGCCGCCCGGTCCCCGTCCGCCCTGCCCCTGCCCGCCCTGGCGCTGTCGCATGAAGCTGTCGGCGCCGATGTAGCCGAAGGAGGTCTTCATCGGATCGGGCTGGGCTGCGCCGCCGCCGGAGCGATCCTTGGCGCGGCGCTGCTGCTGCCCCTGGGACTTGCCATTGGGCTGGCCGGCGTTGCGCCCGCCGTCGGGACGCGGGCCGCCGCTGCGGTTGCCGCGCCGGCGATTGCGCGACGGGCCGCCTCCATCGCCCTGCGCCCGCTCGCCGCCGGGCGCGCCGCCGGCGGCGTGCGTGAGGGCGCGGATGTCGCGCTCGTCCAGCTCCAGCCACTGGCCGCGCTTGAGGCCGCGCGGCAGGACCATGGCGCCGTAGCGGATGCGGATCAGGCGGCTGACGGCATGGCCCAGCGCCTCGAACAGGCGCCGCACCTCGCGGTTGCGGCCTTCGGAGATCGTGACGCGGTACCAGTTGTTGGCGCCTTCGCCGCCGCCATCCTCGATCGAGCCGAACTGCGCCCGGCCGTCCTCCAGGTCGATGCCCTCGAGCAGGCGTTGCCTGCCCTCGTCGGACAGTGCGCCCAGCACGCGGACGGCGTACTCGCGCTCCAGCCCGAAACGCGGGTGCATCAGCCGGTTGGCCAGTTCGCCCGAGCTGGTGAACAGCAGCAGGCCCTCGGTGTTCAGGTCCAGCCGTCCGACCGACTGCCACTTGCCCTGCTGCAGCTTCGGCAGCTTGCGGAACACCGTCGGACGGTTCTGCGGATCGTCGTGCGTGACCACCTCGCCGACCGGCTTGTGATAGGCGATCACCCGGGCTGCCGGCGGCGCGATGCGCACCCGGATCGGCTTGCCGTTGACCTTGATCTGGTCGCCGAACTGGATGCGCTGGCCGATGTGGGCGGGCTCGTTGTTGACCGAGATGCGCCCCTCCATGATCAGCTGCTCCATCTCCAGCCGCGAGCCCAGGCCGGCCTGGGCCAGCACCTTGTGCAGCTTGGGCGTCTCGGCCTGCGGCGCCAGCACGCGCTTGGGCGGCGCCGCGTCGGCGGCCTGCTCCTCCTCGTCGAAGCGGCCGGACACCACGTCCTCGAAGCGGACCGGCTCGGCGGGAGGCGCAGCCGGCGCGCGCTCGCGTGGCGGCTTGCCGTTGGCGCCGGGCTGCTCCTCGTCGTCGCGCTCGTCGTCATCCGCGTCCTCGGGGTCGTCGGCACGGGCGCCGCCCGCGTCGTCGTGCGGCATGGCGGTGTCCTGCGATGGGCCGGGCGCATCCACCGGCGGACGGTCGGCCTGGCGCGCTTGGCCGGACGCAGCCAGCCGTTGTTCCTCGTCGTCCAGGGGGGCCGCCTCGGCGGAGGGATGGGTCGGGTCGGTGGAATTCATGCGACTTCGGGTGAGGACGGGGGCGATTCGGCGTCGCCGGCAGGCGGCCGGGGGGCGTCGGGCAGTTGCGCGGCGTCCGGCGGTTCCGGCGCGGCGAGGTCGCCGGGCGCTCCGTCCACCGGCGAAGGGTCGGGATGGGTGCCGGCGTCGACGGTCTCGCCGACGTGCATCTGCAGCGGCGGCTGGGCCGTGTCGGCGTCGCCCCCCAGAGCCGCCAGCGCATCGATTGGCCGGCCGGGCGATTCCAGCATCGGCAGCTGGTCGAGCGAGGCCAGGCCCAGGTCGTCCAGGAACTGCCGGGTGGTGGCATACAGCGCGGGCCGCCCCGGCGCTTCGCGGTGGCCGATCACCTCCACCCAGCCGCGGTCTTCCAGCTGCTTGAGGATCTGGGTGTTGATGGTGACGCCGCGGATGTCTTCCATGTCGCCGCGCGTGACCGGCTGGCGGTAGGCGATGATGGCCAGCGTCTCCAGCGTCGCACGCGTGTACTTCGGCGGCTTTTCCGGGTGCAGCCGGTCGAGGTATTCGCGCATCGCGGGCCGGCTCTGGAAGCGCCAGCCGCTGGCCACGCACACCAGCTCGACCCCGCGCTGGGCCCAGTCGTCCTGCAGCTCCTGCAGCAGCGACTTGACGGTGTCGGCGCCGAGTTCGTCGTCGAACAGGACCCGCAGTTCCCGCACGGGCAGGGGCTGGGGCGAGCAGATCAACGCTGTCTCCAGGACGCGCTTGGCATCCGCGGTATTCATCTTCTTGCGTACTTCCTGGCTGGATCGGGAGCGCCGGGGCGTTCCCGTCAGTGGGGCCCGTCAGAAGGGCGGCGGCGTCATCGCGGCTGACGGCCGGCGGGCGTGGTGGCAGGCCCGGCAGGCGTGGCTGCTGGCGCCAGCGCTGAAGCCGGATTGTAACGCAGCCCCCGGGCCGACAAGCCGTGCACGAAGTCGGCCGGAAGAGGCGACGCGAAGGCCAGCGGCTCGCCCGTGAACGGGTGCGCGAAGGCGAGCCGGAAGGCGTGCAGCGCCTGCCGCGCGAGGTTGCCTTCGGCATCCTTGCCCTGCGCGGGGCCGCCATACAGCTCGTCGCCCGCCAGCGGATGGCCGAGGTGGGCCATGTGCACGCGGATCTGGTGCGTGCGCCCGGTGTGCAGGCTGGCACGCACGAGGCACGCGCCCGCCGCGTTGTCCAGCAGCTCGAACGTGGTCATGGCCGGCTTGCCGGGATGCTGGGCCAGGTCCACGACCGCCATGCGCAGCCGCTGGCGCGGGTCGCGGCCGATCGGTGCCTCGACGATGCGGTCGGCCGGCCCCTGCCAGCGACCGAGGCCGATCGCGAGGTACTGGCGCGAGACCTCGCGGGCGGCGATCAATCGCACCAGCGCGTCCATCGCGGCGCGGGTGCGCGCCACCACCATCAGCCCGCTGGTGTCCTTGTCCAGGCGATGGACGATCCCGGCGCGCGGCACCAGCCCCGCCCCCGGGTCGCGCGCCAGCAGTCCATTGAGCAACGTGCCGCTCCAGTGGCCCGGCGCCGGGTGCACCACCAGGCCGGGCGGCTTGTCGATCACCAGCAGGTGCTCGTCCTCGTGCACTACTGCCAGCGGCATCGGTTCGGGGCGGAAGGCCAGGCTTTGCGGCGTGGGCCGCAACTCGACCCCCAAGGCGTCGCCGGCCTTGACGCGGTGGGCGGGCCGGCCGGCACGCCGTCCGTTGACGGCCACCGCGCCGCCGTTGACCAGCTGCTGCAGGTAGCTGCGCGAGAACTCAGGCACCAGTTCCGCCAGCGCCTGGTCCAGGCGCATGCCGTGCCGGGACGCGTCGAGCGCGAACTCGCGCCATTCCGAAGGCGCCTCGGCGGCCTCGGCCTCGTCGTCGGGCAGCGCCGGCGCTTCGGCCGCGGCGGGACCCGCTTCTATAATCGTCCGGCCCTGTTTCAAGAAGGTCTGCGCTTCATGCTTCGAGCGAAATTATCGTGTGCCGCGGCCCTGTCGGTCCTGCTGCTGGCGGCATGCTCCACGGTCGAAGAGGACAAGACGGCCAGCTGGAGCCCGAACCGGATCCACGCCGAAGCCAGGGACGAGATGAACGCCGGCGCCTACGACAAGGCGGTGCCGCTGTTCGAGAAGCTCGAGGGCCGCGCCGCCGGCACGCCGCTGGCGCAGCAGGCGCAGCTGGAGAAAGCCTACGCGCACTACAAGGCCGGCGAGCAGGCGCAGGCCATGGCGACGCTGGACCGCTTCATGAAGCTGCACCCGGCCAGCCCCGCCATCGACTACGCCCTGTACCTCAAGGGGCTGGTGAACTTCAACGACAACCTGGGCCTGTTCTCCTTCCTCTCGCGGCAGGACCTGTCCGAGCGCGACCAGAAGGCGGCCAAGGAATCGTTCGAGTCCTTCCGCGAGCTGGTGACCCGCTTCCCCGACTCGCGCTACGCGCCCGACGCGCGCACCCGCATGACGTACATCGTCAACTCGCTGGCGCAGTACGAGGTGCACGTGGCGCGCTACTACTACACGCGCGGCGCCTACGTGGCCGCGATCAACCGCGCCCAGGCCGCGCTGGCCGACTACCGCGAGGTGCCGGCGCTGGAGGAAGCCCTGTTCATCCTGGTGCGCTCGTACGACGCGCTCGGCATGGCCCAGCTGCGCGACGACAGCCGCCGCGTGCTGGAGAAGACCTATCCGGGGAGCGAGTACCTGACCAAGGGCTTCAAGGCGAAAGAAGCCGACCCTTGGTGGAAGTTCTGGTAGACCGGGGTCGCGGTCCACCGAAATCGAGCCCGCTTCGGCGGGCTTTTTCGTTCTACGCCGCCTCCACTGCCCTGCGGGTCGAAAGGTCGCCGAGCGCATCGTCGAATTCTTCCTGCGTCGACAGCCGGCGCATGGCCGGCAAGGCGGCCAGCAAGCGGCGGCCGTAGGACATGGTGGCCAGGCGGGTGTCGCAGACGACGAGGATGCCGCGATCGGTCTCCCGGCGGATCAAGCGGCCCGCGCCCTGCTTGAGGGCCACGGCGGCTTCCGGCACGAAGTAATCCTTGAACGCGTTGCGGCCCTGCCCTTCCAGGCGCTGCGAACGCGCCTCCACCAGCGGGTCGCCCGGCGGCGGGAACGGCAGCTTGTCGATCACCACCAGCTGCAGCGCATCGCCGGGGACGTCCACGCCCTCCCAGAAGGAGGCCGAGGCGACCAGCAGGCAGCCCGGGCCGCCCTGCTGCGAGCCTTCGCGGAAGCGCTCGATCAGCCGGCGCTTGGGCCACTGGCCCTGCACCAGCACCTCGACCTCGCGCGAGTCGCGGAACCTGCGCTGCAGGTCGTCGCCCACGCTGCGCAGCGCGCGCAGCGTGGTGGTCAGCACCATGGTGCGCCCGCCCAGGCGCTGCGCGGCATCGCCGGCGACCTGCGCAACGGCAGCGGCATGGCCCGGGTCGGCAGGGCGCGGCAGCTCTCGCGGCAGGTAGAGCGCCGCCTGCGACGGGTAGTCGAAGGGGCTGCCCACGCGCAGCACCTGCGCATCCTGCAGGCCGCAGGGCTCGGTGAACCAGGTCAGGCGATCGTCGTCGCCAAGGGTGGCCGAGGTGAAGATCCAGGCGCGGCGGGGCATGGCATCCTCGTCATCGTTCCACCCGTCGGCGTCCGCCTCGCCGGAGCCGGTCTTGAGCAGCTTGCCGCGCACCGCATCGGCGATGTCCAGCGGCGACTCGACCAGGCGCAGTTGCTGGCCGACGTCGATCCAGCGCACCGACCCCGGCTCGGGTTCCGCCAGGAAGCGCGCGGCTCGCTCGGCCAGCGTGGCCGCCCGCTCCTTCAGCCGCGTGAAGTCCGGGGCGATCTCGCTGACGGTGGACAGCGCGTCGATCGCGTCCTCGCAGGCCGACTGCACGTCCGCCAGCGCCGATTGCCACTGCGCCGAGGGCACGCCTTCGGGCGCCGCGCCGGCCCAGCGCAGGCGTGGCGAAGCCGAAGCCCGGCCCACCACCAGCCGCAGCTCGCGCGTGGCGCGCTCCAGCGCGCTGGCCAGCTGCTGCCAGTCCTGCAGGCCGCGCGCCAGCTGCAGTCCGGCGGCCAGCAGGTCGCGCGTGAAGTCCAGCAGCTGGCCGGTGCCGAGCTGGCGCCCGAGGAACTGCACGCCCGTCTCGTTGAGCTGGTGCGCTTCGTCGAACACGGCCACGCGCACGGTGGGCAGCAGTTCGGCCATGCCCGACTCTCGCACCGCCAGGTCGGCGAAGAACAGGTGGTGGTTGACCACCACCACGTCGGCCGCCAGCGCCTCGCGCCGCGCGTGGTTGACATGGCACTCGCGAAAGCGCGGGCAGCTGGAGCCCAGGCAGTTCTCGCGCGTCGAGGTCACCAGCGGGATCACCGGCGAGCGCTCGTCCAGGCCAGTCAGCTCCGCCAGGTCGCCGGTGCGGGTGGCCTGCGCCCACTGCTCGACGCGGGCGAGCGTGGCCATGGCGCTGCGATCGACTGCGCCCGGGTCCTGGCGCGCCAGCTCCATCCGGTGCAGGCACAGGTAGCTGCCTCGGCCCTTGAGCAGCGCGGTGCGTACCGGCAGTCCCAGCGCCTCCACCAGCCGCGGCAGGTCGCGGCCGAACAGCTGGTCCTGCAGGGTCTTGGTGGCCGTGGACAGCAGCACCCGCTCGCCCGACAGCAGGGCGGGCACGAGGTAGGAGAAGGTCTTGCCGACGCCGGTGCCGGCCTCGACCACCAGCGCCCCGCCCTGCTCGATGGTGCGCGCGACGGCCAGGGCCATCTCGGTCTGGGCCGCGCGGGCGCGAAAGGACGGCACCGCGCGCGGCAAGGCGCCGTCGGCGGCGAAGGCCAGCCCCACGGCTTCGGTCAGGGTCATCAGGCGGGTTCTTTGGGGTCCAGCGCCAGCTCCAGCTGCACGATCAGGTCGCGCAGCGCCAGGCGGCGCTTCTTCAGGCGGCGCAGGGTCAACTCGTCGAGGGGCGTCTCGTGCGAGGTCCGGTCGATCAGTGCGTCGAGGTCGGCATGTTCCATCCGCAGCTCGATCAGCCGCCGTTCGGGCGAGTGCAGGTTGGATTCCACGGGAAAAGTTGGCGAAGAGGCGCCGGGAGCTCTGCGGGTGTCGGACGATAATACGTCTTCCGAGAGCAACAAGCGAGCGCGCCGCACCCCGGGCGCGTCCTCCAGCAGCATGGCCAAAGGCTATCGACTCACCGCCGCCACCGGCATCCACAAGGGTGACCGCGAATACCAGCAGGACCAGGTCGCGCTGATCCCGCATCCCCGGGTCAGCGGCTGCGTGCTGGCGGTCGTGGCCGACGGCATGGGCGGGCGCAGCGGCGGCCGCAAGGCCTCCGACCAGGTGATGATGACGGCCAAGCAGCTGTTCGAGCGCTACTCGCCCGACCACGACGACGCCGGCATCCTGCTCAAGCAGGTGGTGCAGGAGGCGCACCTGGTGATCAAGCTCACGGCGATCTCGGCCGAGCAGGAGCCGCACAGCACCATCGCCGCCTACCTGATCAACCCGGCCGGCGACTGCCACTGGGTGCATGCGGGCGACTCGCGCATCTACCACTTCCATGGCAGCAAGCTGGTCAAGCGCACGATGGACCACTCCTACGTTCAGACGCTGGTCGACGCCGGCCAGCTGACCGAGGAAGAAGCCAACGTGCACCCGCAGTCCAACATCCTGATGGGCTGCCTGGGGGCAGAGGACGATCCGCCCGCCACGTTGCACTTCGTGCCCCAGCTGCGTCCCGGCGACGTGCTGATGGCCTGCAGCGACGGCGTCTGGCACTACTTCAGCCCGGACGAGCTGGGGTCGGTGCTGGCCTCGCTGTCACCGCGCGAAGCCAGCGAGTTCCTGATCGAAAAGGCGCGCTCGCGCGGACACGGCGGCGGCGACAACCTGTCGCTGGTCATCGTCAAGCTCGAGCCGCTGGAGGCCTGAACCGCCCCGCCGGCCGCGGCAGCTTGCCGCGGCGCCGGCTCAGCGCGGAGTGGGCAGCGGCGCGGCTGGGGGTCCCTCCCTGGCGGCGCGCTCCTGGACCTTGGCCTTGCGCTCCTGCGCTTCGGTCACCCGGTCGCGGTGGCGCCGCAGGTTGTCCTGCGTATCGGGCGGCCGGTGCTCCTCGCGCGGACCGGCAGCGCGCTCGGCCCGATCACCGGCCTGCTCCCGGTTGCGCTGCGAGTCTGCGGCCTTGTCGGCGGCGCGCTGCTGGCGATCGCGCTCTTCGGCTTGCGCCCGCACACGGGCCTCGTCGCGCTCGCGGGCCTGGCTCTCGCGGCGCTCGTCGAGTTCCTTCACGCGCTCGGCCGCGCGGCGCTGGCGCTCCGCGTCGTCCAGCGTGATCTCCTGCGCACGCAACGGGACCAGCGCTTCGCGCCGCTTCGAGCGCACCTCGGCCAGGCAGTCGCTGACGGCGAACTTCTGGTAGCAGTCCCTCTGGGCCTGCTCGAACGCGGCTTCGATGCGGCTGCGCTCGGACGCGATACGGGCCCGCTCGGCCGCCTCCTCGCCCGGCGCCTGCGCGGCCACCGGCAGGGCAAGCCAGAAGGCCAGCATCAACCAGCACTTGTTCATGTCAGGCGGGTGTCCACGGTGCGCCGCTCCTGCGCCAGGAACGCGGCCGACTGCATCTCGTTCAGCCGCGAGACCGTGCGCGGGAATTCGTGGGCCAGGGGCCCTTCGGTGTAGAGCTGCTCGGGCGGCACGGCCGCGGACAGGATCAGTTTCACCCGCCGATCGTAGAGCACGTCGACCAGCCAGGTGAAACGGCGTGCTTCCGAGGCCATGTTGACCGACATCGCGGGCACGTCGGACAGCAGCACGGTGTGGAACTGGCTGGCGATCTCCAGGTAGTCGTTCTGCGAGCGGGGACCGCCGCACAGCGTGCGGAAGTCGAACCAGACCACGCCGCCGGCCTTGCGGCGCGCGCGGATCTGGCGCTGCTCGATGTGCAGGACCGGGTCCCCGTCGCGCACCTCGGCCAGTTCGTCGAAGGCCCGGCTCATCTCGGCGTCGGCCTGGGCCCCGAGCGGCGTGTGATAGAGCCGGATGTGCTCCAGCGTGCGCCGCCGGTAGTCGGTGCCGTTGTCGACGTTGATCACGTCCAGCTTCGCGTTGAGCAGGTCGATTGCGGGCAGGATGCGGTCGCGGTGCAGGCCGTTCGGGTACAGGTCGTCGGGTCGGAAATTGGAGGTGGTGACGAATCCCACGCCGTTGTCGAACAGCGCCTGCAGCAGCCGGTGCAGGATCATCGCGTCGGTGATGTCGGCGACGTGGAACTCGTCGAAGCAGATCAGCCGGAAGCGCTTGGCGATGCGCTCGCCCAGCGCGTCCAGCGGGTTGACCGTGCCCTGCAGCTCGGCCAGTTCGCGGTGCACCTCGCGCATGAACTCGTGGAAGTGCAGCCGTGTCTTGCGCTTGAGCGGCACTGCTCCGTAGAAGCAGTCCATCAGGAAGCTCTTGCCGCGCCCCACCCCGCCGTACATGTAGACGCCGCGAGGTGTGTCGGGGCGGTTGATCAGCTTCTTGAAGGCGTTCGAGCGCTTCTCCTTGTACTGCGCCCATTCCAGTGCGCATCGGTCCAGCGCTTCCACGGCGCGCAATTGCGCCGGGTCGCTCTTGTAGCCGCGAGCGGTGAGTTCAGCTTCGTAAGCGGCCTTGACGCTCATCTGGGCGCGGTGCCAAACATCCGTACGCAGAAGGCGCGAAAGAAGCGCAGAAGTCGCAGAACAGGAATCAAGAAGAATTCCTTCTGCGCCTTTTGCGCATCTTCTGCGACTTCTGCGTACGGATGTCCGCCTCTTTCAGAAATTCAGCGTCCGCTTGTCGACGGCGAGCGCGGCTTCCTTGGTCGCCTCGGACAGCGACGGGTGGGCGTGGCAGATGCGGGCGATGTCCTCGCTGGAGGCGCGGAACTCCATCGCCACCACGGCCTCGGAAATCAGCTCGCTGGCCATCGGGCCGACGATGTGCACGCCCAGGATCTCGTCGGTCTTCGCGTCGGCCAGGAACTTGACCATGCCCGTGGTGTCGCCCAGCGCCCGCGCGCGGCCGTTGGCCATGAACGGGAAGGTGCCGGCCTTGTACTGCACGCCATCGGCCTTGAGCTGCTGCTCGGTGCGGCCGACCCAGGCGATCTCGGGGCTGGTGTAGATCACCCAGGGGATGGTGTTGAAGTTCACGTGCCCGTGCTGGCCGGCGATGCGCTCGGCCACGGCCACGCCCTCTTCTTCCGCCTTGTGCGCCAGCATCGGCCCGCGCACCACGTCGCCGACCGCCCAGACGTTGGTCAGGTTGGTGCGGCACTCGTCGTCGACCACGATCGCCCCGCGCTCGTCCAGCTTCAGCCCCACGCTTTCCGGGTTCAGGCCGATCGTGTTCGGGACCCGGCCGATCGAGACGATCAGCTTGTCGACTTGCAGTTGGTGCGCCTCACCCTTGGCGTCGGTGTAGGCCACGGAGACGCCCTTGTCGCCGAGGTTCTTCACCTCGCCGACCTTGACACCCAGCTCGATCTTCAGGCCCTGCTTGTCGAAGGCCTTCCTGGCCTCCTTGGCGATCTGCTCGTCGACCGCGCCCAGGAAGGTCGGCAGCGCTTCCAGCACCGTGACCTCGGCGCCGACGCGGCGCCAGACCGAACCCATCTCCAGTCCGATCACGCCCGAGCCGATCAGGCCCAGCTTCTTCGGCACCGCGGGAATGCGCAGTGCGCCGTCGTTGGACAGCACGTTGACCTCGTCGAAGTTCACGCCGGGCAGCGCGCGCGGGTTGGAGCCGGTGGCCAGGATCACGTGCTTGCCGGTGATCGTTTCCTCCTGCGCGCCCGCGACCTTGATCTCGTACCCCTCGTCCCCGGCCTTCGCGAACGAGCCGCGCCCGTGGAAGAAGCTGACCTTGTTCTTCTTGAACAGGTACAGGATGCCGTCGTTGTTCTGCTTCACGACCGCGTCCTTGCGGGCGACCATCTTCGCGATGTCGATCGACAGCCCCTTGATGCCGATGCCGTGGTCGGCGAAGTGCTTGCCGGCTTGCTCGAAGTTCTCGGAGGACTGCAGCAGCGCCTTGGACGGAATGCAGCCGACGTTGGTGCATGTGCCGCCGGGCGCCGGCTTGCCGTCCTGGTTCTTCCAGTCGTCGATGCAGGCGGTGGAAAAGCCCAGCTGCGCCGCGCGGATCGCGGCGATGTAGCCGCCGGGGCCGCCGCCGATGACGACGACGTCGAATTGTTTGTTCATGCTCTTTCGGGCGAAGCCCGCCACAAGGACACGGCTCCGAAGGAGCCGTGTTTTCGTCTGTTTAAATGTCGAACAGCAGCCGCGCCGGATCCTCCAGCGCTTCCTTCATCGCCACCAGCCCGAGCACTGCCTCACGGCCGTCGATGATGCGGTGGTCGTAGCTCAGGGCCAGGTAGTTCATGGGCCGGACCACGACCTGCCCGTTCTCCACCACCGCACGGTCCTTGGTGGCGTGCACGCCCAGGATGGCCGACTGCGGCGGGTTGATGATGGGGGTGGACAGCATCGAGCCGAACACGCCGCCGTTCGAGATGGAGAAGGTGCCGCCGGTGAGCTCTTCGAGCCCCAGCTTGCCGTCGCGGGCCTTCTGGCCGTACTCGGCGATCTTCTTCTCGATGTCGGCGAACGACATCTGGTCGGCATTGCGCAGGATGGGCACCACCAGCCCACGCGGCGAGCCCACCGCGATGCCGATGTCGAAGTAGCCGTGGTAGACGATGTCGTTGCCGTCCACGCTGGCATTGATCACCGGGTACTTCTTCAGCGCATGCACCGCGGCCTTCACGAAGAAGGACATGAAGCCGATCTTGACGCCGTGCTCCTTCTCGAACTTCTCCTGGAAGCGCTTGCGCATCTCCATCACCGGGGCCATGTTGACCTCGTTGAAGGTGGTCAGGATGGCGTTGGTCGACTGCGACTGCAGCAGGCGCTCGGCCACCCGGGCGCGCAG
>JAKFEA010000143.1:0-2492 GCA_036675905.1 Acidovorax sp.
CCGCACCGCGCGCAAGGTGCTCAAGGGCGCCGACGACGCCGGCGACGACCCGACCGTGGACCTGCTCACCCAGCGCCTGCAGACCCACGAGAAGTACGCCTGGATGCTGCGCTCGCTGCTGCAATAAGCCAGGCCGCGGCGACACGCTGTTTCGCTGGCACGCGCGAGTGCCGCACGCCTGATCGCTGACACGACCCGCGGGCGGAATGTCGCTGGCTGGCGTGTATCCTCGCGGCCCATGTTGCCGATGCCCGATGCCGAGCGTTCCGCGCCCAGACTGATGGATGGTTTGCGGAAGCGTGTTCCCGAATGGGCGATCTGGACGGCCCTCGGCGCAACGCTGGCGGGTATCGTCACCCAGCGGATGTGGACCGCGGTTGCCTGGCCGCGGGTCGGAGACCTGCTGTTCCTGGCACTGGCCGCCCTGCTTGCCGGCGCGTTGATCGCCCGGCTCGCCACGATCCGCCTCCCCACCGGACTCCTGCTGGCATGGCTGGCCGCACTGACATGGTTCGTCGGCCCCCCGGCCGTGGCCGCCACCGCGCTGCTGGCTGCCGCCGCATTCAACATCGGCTGCTGGCTGGTCCCGGAAATGCCCTTCCGACCGCCGGTCGCAATGGCGGTCGGCTTGCTGGTGATCGCGGGAATCGGCGGTTGGCTGCTGCCATTGCCGATCCACTACCCCGTGGTCTGGATTGTCGTCCTGCTGGCGCCGGTGCTGCTGCGCGCGGGCGCCATCGGCGGCCAGATCCGCGCCCTGCGCGCAGGCTGGACGGCCTCGCTGGATGGGCATTCGGCCTGGGCATCGCTGGCGATCATGCTGATCGGCGTGGCCACGACCGCGTGCTGGATTCCCAGCATCCAGTCCGACGACGTCGCCTACCACCTGCGGCTGCCTGCACAACTCGTGGCCGAGCATGCCTATGTCGCTGCGCCGGAATACCTGATCTGGGCATACGCCGCCTGGGGCAACGATGTCCTGCACGCAATCGTCGGGGTGCTGGCGGGCACCACCGAATCGCGCGGCGGGTTGAACGGGTTATGGCTGGTGCTGATCGGCAGCCTGACCTGGTCGCTGGTCGCCGTTCTCGGCGGCGACCGGCGTGCGTGCTGGGCGGCCGTGGCGCTGTCGGCCAGCATTCCGCTGCTGGCGGGCCTGGCGGGCAGCATGCACACCGAACTGGCCGCGACGGTGGCCTTGCTGGCGATCATGACCCTGGGCGTCGCCGCGCCCGACAAATCCCTGCTTGCGTTCGCGAGCCTGTTTGCCGGCCTGGCAGCGCTCAAACTCGTGCATCTCTACTGCGCCGTGCCGCTGCTGGCGTGGTGCGTGTGGCGTTATCGGGATCGATGGCGCGGCAAGGGTGCGTTCATGGCGGCATCGGCCTTCCTGGTGCTCGCCGGTTCGAGCTACCTGCAGTCGTGGCTGGCGACCGGCAATCCGGTGCTGCCGCTGTTCAATGGAATCTTTGCTTCGCCCTATGCCCCGGCCGGGAATTTCGACGACCCGCGCTGGCATTCCGGGCTGGACCTGTCCCTGCCGTGGACACTGGCATTCGACACTCCGCGCTATCTCGAGGATGGACAGGCGGCCCTGGGCTTCGTCAGCGTCGCCTTGCTGGGGGGCTGGCTGGCCACTTTCGTTCCGCGACGCTTGCGCGGCGTGGGCGCAGTCGCGACCCTGGCCTTCCTGTTGCCGCTGATCGGACTGCAATACGCGCGCTATGCGTTTCCGGGCTTGATGTTGTTGCTTCCCGTCATCGTCCTGGCCATGTCCGCGCAGATGGGACGCAAGTCCTTCGCGCTGGCGATCTGCGGCCTGTGCGCGCTGAACGCCTGTTTCCTCCCCAACGGCAACTGGAGCCTCGGGGTACCGGCGCTGAAGCGATACGTGACCTCCGGCGGCAACCCTTCGGAAGTATTCCGGCGTTTCCTGCCGGAGCGTGAAGTCCTGCTGCAACTGCAGCGATCGCCGCTGCCCGGGGCCAGGCAGGGCAATGTCCTTGCCACCGATCCCTCGCGCCCTTACGTCGCCGAACTCGGTCGCCGCGGCCGCGGCGTCTCCTGGTATTCGCCAGGACTGCAACGGGCCGCCTCGCACGCCGAACGGGAAGCGGACGGCCGCGCGTGGCGAGTCCTGTTCATGCAGCATGACGTGCATTGGGTGCTGGTCAACCGCGAACAGGCAAGCCAGGCGTTGATGCTCGGGATCGCAAGCGCCGGAGGCAGCCTGTTCGCGCAATCCAGAGGCGTGCAGCTGTGGCAGCTGGACGACAAGCGGACGCGGCAAATACCCACGCCATGACACGCGGCAATCCGGAGTCCGAGCCGGTGCCCCTTGCTATCCTGCCGCCATGTCCGACGCCCTCGCCCAGCTCCGCCATGTCTTCGGTTTCGACGCGTTCCGCGGCGAGCAGGCGGCCATCGTCGACCACGTCACCGGCGGTGGCGACGCGCTGGTGCTGATGCCCACCGGCGGCGGCAAGTCGCTG
>JAKFEA010000144.1:0-21957 GCA_036675905.1 Acidovorax sp.
GCAGGCGCCCATGGGCTTGGAGTGGCAGCGCCAGGGCAGCCTGCCTGCGCGCGCTCATGAGCCGAACAGCGCGGCCAGCGCCTCGCCCGGATCGGCCGCCCGCATGAAGGCCTCGCCGACCAGGAACGCATGCACGCCCGCCGCGCGCATGCGCTGCACGTCGGCCGGCGCCAGGATGCCCGACTCGGTGACCAGCAGCCGGTCGGCCGGCACGTGCGGCAGCAGCGCCAGCGTGGTGTCCAGCGACACCTCGAAGCTGCGCAGGTTGCGGTTGTTGATGCCCACCAGCGGCGTCCCGAGCTTCAGGGCCCGCTCCAGCTCGGCGCCGTCGTGCACCTCGACCAGCACGGCCATGTCCAGGCTGCGGGCGACGCGCTCCAGCTCCGCCATTTGCCCGTCGTCCAGGCAAGCGGCGATCAGCAGGATGCAGTCGGCCCCCATGGCCCGCGACTCGTACACCTGGTAGGGATCGATGACGAAGTCCTTGCGCAGCACCGGCAGGTCGCACGAAGCGCGCGCCTGCTTCAGGTAGTCGGGCTGGCCCTGGAAGAACTGGCGGTCGGTCAGCACCGACAGGCAGGCCGCGCCGTGCTCGGCATAGCTCTGGGCGATGTCGGCCGGCACGAAGTCGGGCCGCAGCAGGCCCTTGCTGGGGCTGGCCTTCTTGATCTCGGCAATGACGGCGTTCTCGCCCGCGGCGATCTTGCGCCGCAACGCACCCTCGAAGTCGCGCGTGAGGACGCGGGTTTCCGCATCCGCCCGCATGGCCTCCAGGGGCAGTTTCTTCTTCGCCGCGGCGATCTCCTCGCGCTTGACGGCTACGATCTTCTCGAGGATGTCCATGCGTTCAGGCGCCCAGCTGGCGCGTCAGGGCCACCAGGCTCTCGAGCCTGGCCTTGGCCGCGCCCGATGCGATGGCCCCGCGGGCACGCGCAATGCCTTCCTGGGCGCTGCCGACCACGTTGGCCGCGTACAGCGCCACGCCGGCGTTGAACACCACGATGTCGCGCGCGGCCCCCGGCTGGTCGTCCAGCACGCCCAGCAGCATGGCGCGCGATTGCTCGGGCGTTTCCACCTTCAGCGTCCGGTTGCTGGCCATCGGCAGCCCGAAGTCCTCGGGGTGGATCTCGTATTCGGACACCTGTCCGTCCTTGAGCTCACCCACCAGGGTGGCGGCGCCCAGGCTCACCTCGTCCATGCCGTCCCGTCCGTAGACCACCAGCGCGTGCTCGGCGCCCAGCCGCTGCAGGGCGCGCACCTGGATGCCGACCAGGTCCGGGTGGAACACGCCCATCAGGATGTTCGGCGCGCCAGCCGGGTTGGTCAGCGGTCCCAGGATGTTGAAGATGGTGCGCACGCCCAGTTCCTTGCGGATCGGCGCCACGTTCTTCATGGCCGGGTGGTGGTTGGGCGCGAACATGAAGCCGATGCCCACCTCCTGCACGCAGCGGGCGATGGCTTCGGGCGACAGGTTGATGTGCATGCCCAGGCTCTCCAGCACGTCGGCGCTGCCGGACTTGCTGCTGACGCTGCGCCCGCCATGCTTGCTGACCTTGGCCCCGGCGGCGGCGGCAACGAACATCGAGCAGGTCGAGATGTTGAAGGTGTGCGAACCGTCGCCGCCGGTGCCCACGATGTCGACAAGGTGCGTGCGGTCGGCGATGTGGACCTTGGTGGAGAACTCGCGCATCACCTCGGCGGCGGCGGTGATCTCGCCGATGGTTTCCTTCTTCACGCGCAGGCCGGTGATCAGCGCGGCAGTCATGACCGGCGACAGCTCGCCGCTCATGATCAGCCGCACGACATTGAGCATCTCGTCGTGGAAGATCTCGCGGTGCTCGATGGTGCGCTGCAGCGCTTCCTGGGGGGTGATGGACATGGGGACTCCGGTCGTTGGCTGGGAATCAGGGGTCAGGCCGCGCGCGGCGCATCGGTGAGCGCGAGCCGGATGCCGAACGCGATGAACATCAATCCGGCGGCGCGGTCCAGCCAGTGCAGGCTGCGCTGGACGGTCCGGCGCCGGGCCATCCAGGCCGCGGCCAGCGCCCATCCACTGTTGACGGGGATGCTGTTGAGATTGAACAGCACACCCAGCAGCACGAAGGCGGCGGCCTTGTCCGGCGCGTCCGGCGCGATGAACTGCGGCACGAAGGCCAGGAAGAAGATCGCGACCTTGGGGTTGAGCACGTTGGTCCAGAAGCCACCGAGGAAGACGGCTCGCAGGCTGCTCGGCTGGGCACTGGCCAGCGCGGCCAGGTCGGCTGTCGCCTGCGGCGCCCGAGCGAGCAGGAGCCGCGCGCCGATCCACAGAAGGTAGGCGGCGCCCAGCCACTTCAGGACGGCGAAGGCGGTGGCCGAAGCGGCCAGCAGCGCGCCCACGCCGGCAGCGGCCGCGAACACGTGCACGAAGCACCCGGTGGTGATGCCCAGGCCGGCCACGATGCCGGCGCGCGCGCCCGATCGCAGCGAATTGCTGACGATGTAGAGCACGTCCGGCCCTGGCGTGAGATTCAGCAGCCAGCCGGCGGCGACGAAGATCAGCAACTGCGGCAGGTCCGGCATGGTGCGCCTCAGGCAGTGAGGAAGCGGCGAATCGCGGCGGCGGCGCGGTCCACGCCGGCTTCGTCGACGTCCAGGTGGGTGGCGAAGCGAAGGCGGTACAGGCCCGTGGCCAGGATGCCTTCGGACTGCAGCGCGGCGAGCAGTTCAGCCGAGCGATCCCGGGCGGGACCCACCAGGTCGGCGAATACGATGTTGGTCTGGGGCGGCTCGACCTGCAGGCCTTCGACGCCGGCCAGGCCCTCGGCCAGCCGCCGTGCCAGCGCATGGTCCTGGGCCAACCGGTCGACGTGGTGGTCCAGCGCATGCGAGGCCGCTGCGGCCAGCAACCCGGCCTGCCGCATGGCGCCGCCGGCCATCTTGCGCACGCGCCGCGCGCGGGCGATCAGGTCCCTGGAGCCGCAAAGGGCCGAGCCTGCCGGCGCGCCCAGGCCCTTGCTGAAACAGACCGACACCGTATCGAAATGCCCGGCGATGCGGCGAGCCGCCGAGCGGGCATCGCCGCCTTCGCCCGCCAGCGCAACTGCCGCATTGAACAGGCGCGCGCCATCGAGGTGGGTGGCCAGGCCCCTGCCGCGCGCCAGCGCGGTCGCCTGCTGCAGGTAGTCCATCGGGATCACCTTGCCGCCCAGCGTGTTCTCCAGCGCCAGCAGCCGGGTGCGGGCGAAATGCGGGTCGTCCGGCTTGATCGCAGCCTCTATAGCCGCCAGGGCCAAGGTGCCATCCGGCTGGTGCTCCAGCGGCTGCGGCTGCACGCTGCCGAACACCGCCGCGCCGCCGCCTTCCCAGCGGTAGCAGTGCTGCTGCTGGCCGACGATGTACTCGTCGCCGCGCTGGCAGTGCGACAGCACGGCGCACAGGTTGGACTGGGTTCCCGTCGGCACGAACAGCGCGGCCTCGAATCCCAGCATCGCCGCGATCTTGTCCTGCAGCGCGTTCACCGTCGGGTCGTCGCCGAACACGTCGTCACCGAGCGGCGCCTCCAGCATGGCTTGGCGCATGGCCGCGGTCGGTCGCGTGACGGTGTCGCTGCGGAGGTCGACGATGGCGAAGGTCATGCCTGCTCCAGGAAGTTCTTCAGCATCGCGTGCCCATGTTCGGTGAGGATCGACTCGGGGTGGAACTGCACGCCCTGGACCGGCAGGTCGCGGTGGCGCACACCCATGATCTCGCCGTCGTCCGTGCGGGCGGTCACCTGCAGCTCCGGTGGGCAGCTCTCGCGCTCTATGGCCAGCGAGTGGTAGCGGTTCACGGTGAAGCGCTCCGGCAAGCCGGCAAAGACGCCTTCCCGCGTGGTCGTGATTTCGCTGGTCTTGCCGTGCATCAACTGCGCCGAGCGCACGATCCGCCCGCCGAACGCGGCCCCTATGCTCTGGTGCCCCAGGCACACGCCCAGGATCGGCAGCTTGCCCGCGAAGTGGCGGATCGCCTCGACGGAGACACCCGCCTCTGCGGGCGAGCAGGGCCCGGGCGATATGACGAGCCGCTCCGGCGCGCGCGCCGCGACGCCCTCCACCGAGATTTCGTCATTCCGGAACACCTCCACCTGCGCCCCCAGTTCGCCGAAGTACTGGACGAGGTTGTAGGTGAAGCTGTCGTAGTTGTCGATCATCAGAAGCTTCATTGAGACCCCCTGAAAACTCGAAGACCGAACGCAGAAGACGCGAAAGAGGCGCAGAAGACGCAGAAAACCATCTGCAAGCCCTCAGAGTTTGTTCACCACGCGATGAACACCGCGTACTACCGGGAACACGCCGAAATTGATCAGCAGCCCAAGCTTCAGACCTGACAACCTCAGATAGGACAGCAGTTGGGCCTTGTGGGCGTCAACAACAGTCTCGACGGTCTTCAGCTCGAGAATCAGGGAATTCTGGACGATGAAATCCGCCCGGTACCCAATGCCGATCTTGGCCCCCTTGTAGACCGCATCGACCGGGACCTCGCGCTCGTAGCGCAAGCCTCTTTCGGTCATTTCGTGCGCCAGGGCTCCGGCGTAAGCGCTTTCCAGAAGACCAAGCCCAAGCACCTTCTGCACTTCCACTGCAGCACCGATCACTTCGCGGGAAAAGTCGTTTTCGAATGGAGCGTTCTGCGCATTCTGCGAATCTTCTGCGCCTTCTGCGTACGGGTGTTCCGTCGGAGCGCTCATTCCAGCCCCTCCTCGACCAGCTCAGACGCGCGCAGCAGGGCACGCGCCTTGGCTTCGGTCTCCTTCCATTCCAGCTCGGGCACGGAGTCGGCGACGACGCCGGCGGCGGCTTGCACGTACAGGGTCTGGTCTTTCACGATGCCGGTGCGGATGGCGATCGCGACGTCCATGTCGCCGGCATAACTGAGGTAGCCGCAGGCGCCGCCATAGAGGCCCCGCTTGCTCGGCTCCAGCTGGTCGATCAGCTCCATGGCATGGACCTTGGGCGCGCCGGTCAGGGTGCCGGCCGGGAAGGTGGCCTTGAGCACGTCGATGCTGCCCATGCCGTCTTTCAGCAGCCCCTCGACGTTGCTGACGATGTGCATCACGTGGCTGTAGCGCTCGACGGCGAACGCCTCGGTGACCTTGACGCTGCCGACCTGCGCGATGCGGCCGATGTCGTTGCGCGCCAGGTCGATCAGCATCACGTGCTCCGCGCGCTCCTTGGGATCGTTGACCAGCTCCTGCTCGATCGCCTTGTCCTGCTCGGGCGTGGCGCCGCGCGGCCGGGTGCCGGCCAGCGGACGGATCGTGATCTTGCGGCCCTGCTCCACCTGCTCCTGCCGCACCAGGATCTCCGGCGAGGCGCCCACCACCTGGAACTCGCCGAAGTCGTAGTAGTACATGTAGGGGCTGGGATTGAGCGATCGCAACGCCCGGTACAGCGACAGCGGCGACTCGGTGTAGCGCTTCTTGATCCGCTGGCCGACCTGCACCTGCATGAAGTCGCCGGCGGCGATCAGCTCCTTGGCGCGCTCCACCGCCTTCAGGTAGTCGGCCTTGGCGAACTCGCGCTCGGCCGGAAAACTCGCCGACTGGCGCACCTGCGGCGCACTCACCGAGTACTTGAGCTGCTCCTTCAGGTCGCGCAGGCGCTTCTTGCCGGTGCTGAACGCCTCCGGCCGCGCCGGGTCGGCATAGACGATCAGGTACAGCTTGCCCGACAGGTTGTCGATGACCGCCAGTTCCTCGCACTGCAGCAGCAGGATGTCCGGACAGCCCAGCGTATCGGGCGGACAGGTCTTTTCCAGCTTCTTCTCGATGTGGCGCACCACGTCGTAGCCGAAGTAGCCGGCCAGCCCGCCGCAAAAGCGCGGCAACCCGGGTCGCAGCGCCACCTTGAAGCGCTGCTGGTAGGCGGCGACGAAATCCAGCGGGTTGCCCGGTGCACGCTCCACCACCTCGCCGTCGGTGACGACCTCGGTGGCGGCATCGGCGCCGAAGCCGCTGGCGCGCAGCAGCGTGCGCGCCGGCAGGCCGATGAAGCTGTAGCGGCCGAAGCGCTCGCCGCCGACGACGGACTCCAGCAGGAAGCTGTGCCGGCCATTGCCGCGCCCATGGGCCAGCTTCAGGTACAGCGAAAGCGGGGTTTCGAGGTCGGCGAACGCTTCCGCAATGAGAGGGATGCGGTTGTAGCCTTGCGATGCAAGACTCTTGAACTCGAGTTCAGTGATCAAGGGGGAGCCTCCACAAGCTCGCGCGGCGCGGGGCCGCTTTCCATTCAGGGTGTCCCAGCGGGTGGGACGACGGGGGCACGGGGTGCCCCGTGCAGATCAGGAACGCACTTCGACAGGCTTGCGCCAGGGCCAAGCTCCCCGGCCGAAGCAACCTGTCAGGATGGTGCGGTGGATGGACATCGCGGCCGAGTGTAGCAAAGCCCCTTCGATCGCGAAAACCCTGTTGCCGGGTCCGGTCGCAATCGCAACAATCGGTAACTCGAAACGAACGGTCGTTCTTTTTCCAAGGAGATTGCCATGAAGGCCTTCCGATCGCTCGCCGCCGCCATGGTGGCACTCGCCATCGCCGCCGCCGCAAACGCCGCGCCGGTCACGCTGTCGGGCGTCACGTACGAGGACAGCGCCGAGCTGCGCGGCGCCAAACTGCAGCTCAATGGCGCCGGGGTGCGCTACAAGGCCGTGTTCAAGGTCTACACGGCTGGCCTGTACCTGCCGAAGAAGGCGGACAGCACCGATGAAGTGCTGGCCATGCCGGGTGCCAAGCGCATCAGCATCACCATGCTGCGCGACATCGATTCGGGCGAGCTGGGCAAGCTGTTCTCGCGCGGCATGGAGGACAACATGGACAAGACCGCGTTCTCCAAGCTGATCCCCGGCGTGGTGCGCATGAGCCAGATCTTCAGCGTCCACAAGAAGCTCAATGCGGGGGAAAGCTTCATGATCGACTGGATCCCCGGCACCGGGGCGATCGTGACCGTCAAGGGCGTCCCGCAAGGCGAGCCGTTCAAGGAGCCGGAGTTCTTCAACGCCCTGCTGCGCATCTGGCTCGGCCCCAGCCCGGCCGACTGGAAGCTCAAGGAAGCCCTGCTCGGCAAGGCCGGCTAGAGGCAGCCGCCGATCGCGGCCAGCGAGTCGAGGAAGCCGTCGGCGTCCACCGCGCGCACGGGCTGGCCGTGGTTGTAGCCGTAGGTGACCAGCACGACGGGGCAGCCTGCCGCGCGCGCAGCCGCCGCGTCATTGCGCGAATCCCCGATCACCAGTGTCCGCGCCGGCGCCGAGCCGAGGGCGCGGCACGCTTCCAGCAGCGGCAAGGGATCGGGCTTCTTGCGCTCGAACGCGTCGCCGCCGAAGAGGGGGCCAAAGAAGTGCAGCAGGCCCTTTTGCTGCAGCAGGTCGCGGGCAAACCCGGTGGGCTTGTTGGTCACGCAGGCCAGCCGCAGTCCGGCATCGCGCAGCGCCTGCAGCCCCTGCCCGGCGCCGGGGTAGGCCGTCGCATGGCGGCCATTGACCTGGCCGTAGTGGCGCTGGTAGGCGCTCCACGCCGATTCGTAGAGCGCGTCGGCGCCACCTGCCTCCCGGAGGGCCGAGCGCACCAGGTGTTCGGAACCCTTGCCGACCAGTCGTTCGATGGCGGCGGCGGGCAGGGCGGGCAACGAGAGTTCGCCCAGCGCCGCATTCAGGGCGACGACGAAATCGCCCAACGTGTCGATCAGGGTGCCATCCAGGTCGACGATGGCGGCCTGCAATCCGGTGAAGCGCGACATGCGGCGAGTGTGCCGCAAGGGCGCTCCGGCTCCCTGTTCAGGCCGGCACCGCGTCGAGGCCGGCCCGGCCCCATTGCCGGTGCTGGGCCATTGCAGCGATGAACGCCTGCGCCAGGGGCACGCGGCCGGCGGGCTCGCCCTTGGCGATGAGCACGCCATCGGGCGCGGGCGCCGCGGCGTCGAGGCCGGCCGGTCGCAGCAGCTGCGCCGCCTCGCCGATCAGGCAGATCGGCTTGCAGTGCCGGTAGGCCTCCAGCAGGAAGTGCACCGCACGGCCGTCCTGCGCCAGCGCCTGCGCGTGCGCGGCGCCGCCCGGCACCAGCACTGCATCGAAGCCCAGCGAGGAGGTCGTCAGCAGGCAGTGGTCCACCGGCAGCTGCTGCCCGGAGGACGTGGACACCACGCCCATGTTCGCCGCCACGACCTTGACGCTCACCTGCTGCTCGGCCAGCGCCTGCTGGATGATCTTGAGGGCGCCGATCTCCACGCCCGTCGCCGCCAGCACCGCGACCCGGCGGGTCGCCAGCGGGCTGTCCGCCGACTCCATGCTGAGCGAGGGCGAGGACTCCACCGGAAGGCGCTCGCGCCGGTCGCGAAAGCCCGCCCGCCCGGCAGCCGCCTTGCCGTCGGCCACCAGTCCCAGCGGCTCGGCCACCTTGCGCGCCAGTCGTGCGTCCACGTGCGCCAGGTTGTCGACCATGCGCTGGCGGATTGCCGCCGTCTCGACACGGGACAGCTCGTACTGGAATGCGCAGACGATGTGCTCCTTCTCGGCCGTGCCCTGGCTGTTCCAGAACAGGGTGGCGTGGCTGAAGTGGTCCTCGAAGCCGGCGCTGCGACGGCGCTGCTTGGTCGAATCGATCGCCTCCGGGTGGCTGCGAAAGCCCTGCTGGCCGCCGTCGACGCGGAACTCGGCGCCGCTGGCCAGGGTGTTGGGCTCATAGGCCACCGCTCCGCGCGCAATGTCGGTGCGATGCCGGCCGTCCCGCTGGAAGTTGTGGAACGGACAAACGGGGCGGTTGATCGGCAGCTCGTGGAAATTGGGCCCGCCCAGCCGCCCCAGCTGGCTGTCCAGGTAGGCGAACAGGCGGCCCTGCAGCAGCGGGTCGCTGCTGAAATCGATGCCCGGCACCAGGTGCCCCGGATTGAAGGCCACCTGCTCGGACTCGCAGAAGAAGTTCTCGGGGTTGCGATTGAGCACCAGCTTGCCGACCCACTGCACCGGCGCCAGTTCTTCCGGCAGCAGCTTGGTGCAGTCCAGCAGGTCGATGCCCAGCGCATCGGCCTTGCCCTCCTCCACCAGCTGGATCCCGAGCTCCCATTCCGGGAAGGCGCCGTGGGCGATCGACTCCCACAGATCGCGCCGGTGGAAGTCGGGGTCCTCGCCGGCCAGCCGCCGTGCCTCGTCCCAGGCCAGTGCGTGGCACCCCAGCCGTGGCCGCCAGCGGAACTTCACGAAGTGGGTGGCCCCGTGCGCGTTGACGAAACGGAAGGTGTGCACGCCGAAGCCTTCCATCATCCGCCAGCTGCGCGGCAGCGCCCGGTCCGACATCAGCCACATCAGCGCGTGGGTCGTCTCCGGCGCGAGCGACACGAAATCCCAGAAGCTGTCGTGCGCGCTCGACGCCTGCGGCATGCCGTGGTGCGGCTCGGGCCGCATCGCATGCACGAAGTCCGGGAACTTCATCGCGTCCTGCACGAAGAACACCGGCGCGCTGGCGCCCACCAGGTCGTAGTTGCCCTCGCGCGTGTAGAACTTGACGGCGAAACCGCGCAGGTCGCGCACCGTGTCGGCTGAGCCACGCTCGCCGGTCATGCCGCAAAAGCGCGCGAACACCGGCGTTCGCAGCCCGGCTTCCTGCAGGAAATCGGCGCTCGTGAACTGCCGCAGCGTCTTGTACAACTCGAAGTAGCCGTGTGCGCCGGCGCCGCGCGCGCCGACCACCCGCTCGGGAATGCGCTCGTGGTCGAAGTGGGTGAGCTTCTCGCGCAGCTGGAAGTCCTCCAGCAGCGTCGGCCCGCGCGTCCCCGCGCGCAGCGAGTTGTGGTTGTCGGGAACCACCACTCCCTGGCTGGTGGTCAACACGCCGTCGGCCGGCTGGAGAAAGGGTTCCAGCTGCTTGTGCTTGCTGGTGCCGGCGTCGGCGGTGCGGGATCTGCGCTGCGCGTCCGCTCTGGACTGGGCCATGGATGCTCCTGGATGCGGCATCCGCGCAGGGCGCAGGTGCGCGCCGTTGGCTATCGGTCAGGTATCGAGATCGAGGGCGGCTTCGATGGTGTTCACCACGACGACCAGCGCGACGGCAGCCGCAGCGGCAGCGGCGCACCACACCAGCCAGTCCGGCATCGCGGCAATCACTTCCATGGCTGACTCCTTCGGCCCCGCGTTCGCATTCGAGGCCCCCCACTCTGCCAAGCTCATGGGGAGGGGGCCGTAGCCCGGCAGCGGGCGAGTTTGTCCGACGCCGCAGCGGCTTGGGGTAGGAGCGCACCGACAGCCCATGGGCTACAGCGCGGACGCGAGCGGTCCTACTGCGATGGCGTGCGGACGCTGCGAGCATGGGCCCATGCTGGACGAAGGAGTACCGCGATGCCCCCACGGATGACCAAGCCAACCGGGCTGGGCGGCGACAAGCCGGACCCGGACCCCAAGAGCGGCAACACGACCATGGTGCAGGGTGAGACGCAGCACCGCGTGCCGCGCATGCCGCACGAGCGCGACGAATCGGCCGACGGGCAGGCCCGGATGGAGCCCTCCAACCGCCGGGTGGGCGAGAGGGCCCATGCGGATGCGGAGCGCGGCGTCGACGACACCACCAAGGGCGCCGAACTGGACGCCACCTACGAGAAGCTGCGCAAGGACCTGCCGGACGGCCGGAAGAAGCCCCGGCCCTGACCCGATCAGCCGGCCAGGGAGCGGCGCATGGCGGCGATAACGCCGCCGTAGTCCGGCTGGCCGAAGATCGCACTGCCGGCCACGAAGGTGTCGGCCCCGGCGGCGGCCACCCGGGCGATGTTGTCGGCCTTGATGCCGCCGTCCACCTCGAGCCGGATGTCCTTGCCGCACGCGTCGATGCGGCGGCGCGCGTGCTCGACCTTGCGAAGGGCCGAGTCGATGAAGCCCTGGCCGCCGAAGCCGGGGTTGACGCTCATGATCAGGACGAGGTCGATGTCCTCGATCAGCCAGTCCAGCACGTCCAGCGGCGCCGCCGGGTTGAACACCAGCCCGGCCTTGCAGCCGCGCGCCTTGATGGCCTGCACGCTGCGGTGCGCGTGGGGGGTCGCATCCGGGTGGAAGCTGATGTAGTCGGCGCCCGCATCCGCGAAGGCCTGCGCGAGCGCATCGACCGGCTGCACCATCAGGTGCACGTCCACCGGCACCGGCGTCCCGTCGGCGCGGCGCGCGTGCGGCTTGAGCGCGGCGCACACCATGGGGCCGAAGGTGAGGTTGGGCACGTAGTGGTTGTCCATCACGTCGAAATGGATCCAGTCGGCGCCGGCGGCGATGACGTCGCGCACCTCCTCGCCAAGGCGGGCGAAGTCCGCGGAGAGGATGGACGGGGCAATGCGGTGCGGGGTGCTCATGGGTGCGATTCTCGCAAACGGGCCCTGCCGGGTACCATCGGGCGATGGCGCGGTACCAGTTCCGAGTGGAGGTCCAGCCCGACTACCTGCCCGAGCAATCGGCGCCGGAACAGGGCGTCTTCAGCTTCTCCTACACCATCACCATCACCAACGCCGGTGAGGTGGCGGCGCAGCTCATCTCGCGCCACTGGGTGATCACCGACGCCGCCGGCCAGGTGCAGGAAGTCAAGGGCCTGGGTGTGGTCGGCCACCAGCCGCTGCTGCAACCCGGCCAGTCCTTCCAGTACAGCAGCGGCTGCCGCCTGCGCACGCCCACCGGCACCATGCAGGGCAGCTACTTCTGCGTGGCCGAGGACGGCGAGCGCTTCGACACGCCGATCGAGCCCTTCCTGCTGGACGACGGCGGGCGGCGCGTGCTGCACTGACCGCAACTTCTTTTTTCGCGGGAGACGAATGAACGAGATCACGGCGTTCTGGGGCGAATGGCTGCGGCCCTCGGCCGGCCTGCCCACCGTGCACTGGTCGCTGCTGCTGGCCGTGGCCGCCGCCGCCGGCCACCTGGTGCATCGCCACCTGGCGCTGCCCAAGGTGGTGGGCTACTCCGCCATCGGCGCGCTCGCCGGGCTGGGTGGCTTTCCCGGCGCGGCCTGGCCGCTGGAGGGCATCGGGCTGTTCCTGCTGGAACTGGGCGTGTCGGTGGTGCTGTTCGAGACCGCCGGGCGCATCGCGCTGCGCTGGTTCCGGCACAACCCCATGGTGCTGCTGCAAAGCGTACTGGAGGCGGCGCTGACCTACGCCGCCGTCTATTTCACGCTGCGCTGGTTCGACGTGCGGCCGTCGGTGGCCGACGCGCTGGCCCTGGTGGCGATCGCTTCCTCGCCGGCGGTGCTCAGCCGCGTGTTCGGCGACATGCGCGCGGCCGGGCCGGTGACCGAGCGCGTGATCGTGCTGGCCACGCTCGGCGCGCTGTATGCGCTCACGCTGGTGGCCGGCCGCGCCAGCCTGATGCACAGCGAGGAGACCCGGCTGCTCGCGCTGATCTTCCCGGTGGCCGTGGTGCTCGGGATTTCCGTGGTGGTGGGCGCCGGACTGGCGCTGGTGCTGCGCACGGCGCTGCGCTTCATGAGCCCCACCAGCGAGAACACCTCCATCCTGCTGATCACCAGCATCGCCGCCGGCACCGCGCTGGCCTCGCACTTCGGCGGCTCCGCGCCGCTGGCGGCGCTGCTGGCCGGACTACTGCTCAAGCAACTCAACCCGCGGCCCTGGGCCTGGCCGCGCCAGCTCGGCACCGCCGCCTCGCTGCTGGTGATGCTGAGCTTCGTGCTGGTGTCGGTGGTGGCCGCGCAGGCCGACTGGAACCCGGCGGTCGCCGGGCTGGTGCTGGCGCTGGTGGCTGCGCGCGGGCTGGCCAAGGTATTCGGCCTGCTGCTCGCCAACCCGGGCAGCGGCACCAGCTGGAAGCAGGCGCTGATGGCCGGCGCGGCGATGTCGCCCATGTCCTCGCTGGCGCTGCTGCTGGTGGCGCAGTTCGCGTCGGCCTCGCCCTCGCTGGGGCCGCGCATCGCCAGCATCGCGCTGCCGGCCATCCTGCTGGTGGAAGTGCTGGGCGCGATCCTCGCCACCTTCGTGATCCAGCGCGCCGGCGAAGGCTCGCGGCCCGAACCCACCGCGGGCACCCCGGCGACGGGGGTGCAGCGTGCCTGAACCGGTGCTGCACGACTTCACCCCCGCCGGCGACTCGCCGCACGACACGCCCCAGCTGGAGCCGTTCCGGCAATCGGCCCCGCTGACGCTGGGCGTCGAGCTGGAGCTGCAGCTGGTCAACACGCACGATTACGACCTGGCGCCCTACTCCGACGAAATGCTGCGCCTGATGCGCAAGCTGGAGCTGCCCGGTGCCGTGGTGCCCGAGATGACCTCGAGCATGATCGAGATCTCCACCGGCGTGTGCGAGTCCACGGCCCACGTGCTGGGCGAGCTGAGCCAGCTGCGCGATGCGCTGGTGCGCAGTGCCGACAAGCTCAACATCGCGGTGGTGGGCGGCGGCACCCACCCGTTCCAGCAGTGGCACCAGCAGCGCATCTACGACCGGCCGCGCTTTCGCGAGCTGTCCGAGCTGTACGGCTACCTGTCCAAGCAGTTCACCATCTTCGGCCAGCACGTGCACGTGGGCTGCCCCGGCGCCGACGAGGCGCTGCTGATGCTGCACCGCATGTCGCGCTACATCCCGCACTTCATCGCGCTGTCGGCGTCCTCGCCCTATGTGCAGGGGCAGGACACCCAGTTCGATTCGGCGCGGCTGAATTCGGTGTTCGCCTTTCCGATGTCGGGTCGGGCGCCCTTCACGCTGTCGTGGGACGGCTTCAACGCGTTCTTCACCAAGACCACGCGCACGGGCGTGGTCAAGAGCATGAAGGACTTCTACTGGGACATCCGGCCCAAGCCCGAGTACGGGACGATCGAGATCCGGGTGTTCGACACGCCGCTGACCATCGAACGCGCCGCCGCGCTGGCCGGCCTGGTGCAGTCGCTGGCCTCCTGGTTCATGCACGAGCAGCCCTTCATGCCGGCCGAGGACGACTACATGGTCTACACCTACAACCGCTTCCAGGCCTGCCGCTTCGGGCTGGAGGCGGTGTACGTGGACCCGGTCAGCGGCCGCCACATGCCGCTGCGCGAGCACATCCAGCTGACGCTGCAGCAGATCGCGCCGCATGCCCAGCGGCTGGGCGCCTGGCCGGCGATCGAACAGATCGTGCAGGACGCCGGCAAGGGCGTGAACGACGCCCGCTGGCTGCGCCAGCAGCAGGTGCGCGAGCGCCTGCTGGCGGAGGTGGTTCGCCAGGCGGGCGAGCGCTTCAAGGGTGCGTAGCAGCCGGCAGGCCAGCGCCGGCCGCTCCCCGGGTCAGCCGACGATCCGGGCCACGTCCACGATGTACATCTGCCGGTCGCCTTCGTGGACCGAATCGATGCACACCCGGGTGCCGTCGCGGCTCCAGCGCGGGTGCAGGTCGCAGCGGTTTTCCTTGCTCAGGTGCGGGTCGGCGTAGAAGCTGCCCAGGTCGTGGCGCAAGCCCGTCTCGACGTCATACAGGAACAGGATGCGCTCGTGCGTCGCCGGGTCCGGGTAGGTGTCGCTCAGCAGCCAGCGCTTGTCCACCGGCGAGAAGGTCATGTGGCCGTTCTCGGTGAGCACGTGGGCGCCGACCGGCCGCACGGCGCCGCCGTCGGCGTCCTCGTACAGCTGGTAGTGGATCTCGCCCGCGTGCGGGCCCCAGACGATGATCTCCCGGTCGGTGCGCCACAGCGGGTGCGAGATCTGGTACTCCGACTTCTCGTAGTCGAAGGTGCCGACGGCGGACGGGTCGAAGTCCGCGGCCAGCTGCGGCAGCGGGTGGTCCGAGCACTCGAGCAGGCGCATGTCGGAACCGTCGGGGTTCATGGTGACCAGCCGGTGCAGGAAGCAGGTTTCGTCCTCCACCCGTTCGGTCCAGCGGTGCAGGAACAGCACGCGCGAGGACGCCGGGTTGATCTCGATGTGGCTCACCCAGTGGATCGCCCGCTCCATGGACGCGCGTGGATGGAACTCGCGCAGCTGCCGGTAGCTGACCGCCAGCCGCGCCTGGCCGGTGGCCAGGTCCATCCGGTGGATGCCGTCGTCGGCCGGCGCCAGCGCCAGCTCGAACGGACCTCCCGCTTCGCTGTAGCCGATGGTCTCGTGCGTGACGTACAGGCGCCGGTAGTCCACGCACAGCGCGTAGCGGCTGTCCGGCGCCACCACGTAGACCGGCAGCGGAAGCTCGCGCCGCTGGCCGCTGTGCGCGTCCACGACCACGCTGCCGAAGCCCGGATAACGGCCGCCGGCCCCCTCGCGCCGCTCGTTGAAGATCAGCTGCAAGCCGTCGGCGCCGTCCAGCCACTGCAGCTGGCTGCCCATCTGCCAGTTCCAGGCGCGGGTCTCGGACACGCGCACGAAGCGATCGCCGTCCGCCAGGTCGAAGTAGCCGATGCCGGCCACCCGCTCGGGCGTGAGCCGGGCGTCGTGCCAGGGCACCTGCTGCGCGAGCAGGTAACGCCCGCTGCGGTCCCAGTTGGTCTTGTTGTAGTAGCCGAAGAAGTGGTGCTGGCGGCCGTCGCCCACCCGCCGCACCGGACAGGGCGACTTCACGATGCCCGGATGCTGCATCTTCAGTCCGCCGCCAATCCCGCCTTCTGGATCACGGCATCCCAGCGCTGCTTTTCCGCCGCGATGAACCGGGTCGCCGCCTCGCGGCTGCTGGCCACCGGCGCCATCCCCTGGGCCGCCAGCGCCTCCACGAACTCGGGGCTGGTGATGATCTTGCGGATGTCCGCGCTCAGGCGATCGGCGATCGCATCGGGCACCTTGGCGCTGACGGCCACCGTGGTCCAGGAAGTCGCCTCGAAGCCGGGCAGGCCGGACTCGGCCACCGTGGGCACCTCGGGCAGTGCCGCCGAGCGCGCCCTGCCGGTGACGGCCAGCGCCTTGAGCTTGCCTGCGCGCACGTGGGGCAGCGTGGTGGGCGGGTTCTCGAACATCAGCTGGATCTGCCCGCCCAGCAGATCGTTCATGGCGGCGGAGCTGCCCTTGTAGGGCACGTGCGTCATCGGCGCGTCGGCGCTGAACTTGAACAGCTCGCCGATCATGTGGACCGAGGACCCGATGCCGGCCGATCCGAAGTTCAGCGCGCCCGACTGCCGGCGCGCCAGCGCCACCAGCTCCTTGACGCCGGCAGCCGGCACGGCCGGATTGGCGACGATCACGTGCGGCATCTCGGCCAGCACGGTCAGCACCTTGAAGTCGGTCGCCGGGTTGTAGGGCAGCTTCTTGTAGACGCCGTAGGTGGCATGCAGCCCGATCGAGCCGAGCATCAGGGTGTAGCCGTCCGCCGGCGCGTCCACCACCGCCTTGCCGCCGATGTGGCCGCCGGCGCCGGGCCGGTTGTCCACCACCACCGACTGCTTGTACTGGCGCGTCAGCCGCTCGGCCAGCATGCGGGCCTGCACGTCGGAGCTGCCGCCGGCGGTGAAGGGCACGACGATGCGCAGCCCGCGGCTGGGGAAGTCCTGCTGCGCGAGCGACTGGGCAGGGGCCGCGGCGAGCGCGGCGAGGGCTGCGGCGGCACAGACGAAGCCGCGGCGGCTGGGGCGAGAGTTCATGGATGCTCCTCGGAGGGGCCCCGCCATCCGGGGCCATGAAAAAAGTCTAGGGCGCAGCGGCCCATCCATAAAATGCTTTCTGCCCAGCACCCCATGCAACTTTGATATACGAGGGGCCGCATGACCCGCCCGCTCAACTTCCGCCAGATCCAGGCCTTCCGCGCCGTCATGCAGACCGGGACCACCACGGCGGCGGCCACCGTGCTGCACACCACCCAGCCCTCGGTCAGCCGGCTGCTGGCGCAGATGGCGTCGGCCACCGGGCTGAAGCTGTTCGAGCCGGAGCGCGGGCGGCTGCGCCCCACTCGCGAGGCCCGGGACCTGTTCGAGGAGGTCGAGCGCCATTTCCTGGGGCTGGGCCGCATCGAGCAGCGGGTGTCGATCCTGCGCCGTGCCGGCGCCGGGGCGCTGCGCATCGGCAGCACGCCGGCTCTGGGCCTGAGCGTGCTGCCGCGCGCCATCGCCGCGCTGCGCCGGCAGCACCCCGAAGTCCACGTCAGCCTGCACACGCACGGCGGCCACCAGCTCTGGGAAGGCCTGCACAACGGCGCCTTCGACCTGGTGCTGTCCACCACGCCGTCCAGCATGGCGCCGGCCGCGGCGACCGCACTGCACCGGGCGGCCGTGGTGTGCGTCATGCACCCGGGGCACCCGCTGGCCGGGCGCCGCCGGCTGCACGCGCAGGACCTGCGGCAGCAGACCTTGCTGACGCTGCCGGCCGACGATGACCTGCAGTTGCAGATGCAGCGCCTGCTGCAGGAGCACGGCGTCGACCCGGCGGGCGGCGTGGAGACCACCTACTCGTTCACCATCTGCCGGCTGGCGGCCGAGGGCGCCGGCATCGGCGTGGTGAACCCGTACGTGGCTTCCGTCTTCGCGCGCGACCTGCGCATCCTGCCGCTGCTGCCGCGCCGCGACGTGCAGGTGGTGCTGGGCCATGCCCCGCACCTGGCCCCCTCGCGCATGGCGGACGCGTTCGTGGCGCTGGTGACGGCGGAGTTGAAGCGGATCTGACCCGGCGGCCCTGCCGATGCGGGCGCCGCCGCCGTCCTACAGCCGGGCCGCAGCCCGCCGCCCAGAATGGCGCAGCACCCGCCGCGGGTGCCCTCACCGGGAGACTTGCACATGTCGATCGTCGGAACCATCGTCGTCGGATTCATCGTCGGGCTGCTGGCCCGTGCCCTGAAGCCCGGCGACGACAAGTTGGGGCTCATCATGACCACCCTGCTGGGCATAGCCGGCGCTTTTCTCGCGCGCTATTCCGGCATGGCCCTGGGCTGGTACGGCGAGGGCGAGCCGGCCGGCTGGATCGCCTCCATCGTCGGCGCCATCGTGCTGCTGGTGATCTACGGCCTGGTGCGCGGCCGCTCGCACCGCACCTGAGCCGCCCTTCCTCCCGCCCGAAGAGCAGCGCAACGGGCGGTTATCCTCGCCCGGCCCATGGGTGAATTCGAGCTGATCGACCGCTTCTTCCTGCGCCGCGGACGGCCCGCCTCGGAGCGGGTGCCGCTGGGCGTCGGCGACGACTGCGCCCTGCTCGCGCCCTCGCCCGGCCACCAGCTGGCCGTCTCGTCCGACATGCTGCTGGAAGGCCGGCATTTCCTGTCGGCCACCGATCCCGAGCGCCTGGGCCACAAGGCGCTGGCGGTGAACCTGAGCGACCTGGCCGCTTGCGGTGCGCGACCCCTTGCGTTCACGCTGGCGTTGGCGCTGCCCTCGGCCGACGAGCAGTGGCTGGCAGGCTTCTCCCGCGGCCTGTTCGCGCTGGCCGACGGCCACGGTTGCGAACTGGCTGGCGGCGACACCACCCGCGGGCCGCTCGCCATCTGCATCACGGTGTTCGGCGAAGTGCCACAGGGGCAGGCGCTGCTGCGCTCCGGGGCCAGAGCCGGCGACGACGTCTGGGTGAGCGGCGCGTTGGGCGATGCGCGCCTGGCGCTGGAGGTGTTGCGCGGCACGGTGTCGCTGCCGCCGGCGCTGTTCGAGGCGGCGCGCGAAAGGCTGGAGCGGCCGATTCCGCGCGTGGAACTGGGGCAAGCCCTTCGCGGCATCGCGTCGGCCGCCATCGACGTCAGCGACGGCCTGCTGGGCGACCTGGGCCACCTGCTGCGGCGCTCCGGCGCCGGCGCCACGCTCGACACCCCCGCGATGCTGGAACTGCTGGCTGCCCGCTCGCAAGCCGCCGGGGGCGGGGGCCTGCCGGACGCGCAGGTCCAGCTCGATTGCGTGCTGGCCGGCGGCGACGACTACGAGCTGGCCTTCACCGCACCGCCGGACCGGCGCGCGGCGGTGCAAGACGCCGCCGCCACCAGCGGCACGCCGGTCACCCGCATCGGCCGGGTCGAGGCCGAGCCCGGCCTGCGGCTGCTCGATGCCGACGGCCGCCCGCTGGAGCGCCAGTACCGCTCCTGGGACCATTTCGCCTGAGGACGGCGCTGTCGACGGGTCGGCCGCGCCGGCCGTTGTGACATCCGCATGCACCGTCTCGTGCTCCTCCTCCTCGCGCTGTGGCTGCCCGCCGCGGCGCTGCCGCAGCCGCGCAGCTATGTCGCCACCGTGGTGCACGTCACCGACGGCGACTCGGTGTGGGTGCGTCCGTCCTGGGGCGGCCCGGCCATCCAGGTGCGCATCCAGGGCATAGACGCGCCGGAGATCTGCCAATCCTTCGGCGTGCATGCGCAGGTGGCCTTGCAGCACCGCCTGCTGCGCCAACCGGTGACGGTGCAGGAGCGAGGCCGCGACGACTACCAGCGCACGCTGGCGCGCCTGCAGTGGGCCGGCCAGGACGTCGGCAGCTGGCTGGTGTTCAGCGGCCTGGCCTGGTCCTACCGCTATCGCCGCAACCCCGGGCCGTATGCCGGGCTGCAGGCGCAGGCGCGCCAGGCCCGCCGCGGGTTGTGGGGCGAAAGCCGGCCGATCGAGCCGGCGCGCTTTCGCAAGCTGCACGGCAGCTGCCAGTCGCAAGAGCCGCGCTGAGCGCGGTTGCACCCGCCTCGCTACCATTGCGCGCATGAGCGTGCCGCTGCCCTCGTTGCTGGAAGCGCCCCTGCGGCCGGCGGGCGGGCGCCCCGATGGGCGTTTCCTGCTGTCCCACCCGGCCCACCTGATCGCGCTGGGTTTCGGTTGCGGCCTCAGCCCGGCGGCGCCCGGCACGGTCGGCACGCTGTGGGCCTGGGTCTCGTTCCTGGTGCTGCAAGCCTGGTTGTCCCCGGCTGCGCTCGGATGGGTGGTGCTGGCCAGCGTGCCGGTCGGCTGGTGGGCCAGCACCGTCACCGCACGCAACATGGGCTTGGCGGACCCCGGCGCCATCGTCGCCGACGAGATCATGTCCTTCTGGCTGGTGCTGTGGCTGCTGATGCCGGCCGGCTGGCTGGCCCAGTTCCTCGCCTTCATCCTGTTCCGCTTCTTCGATGCCGCCAAGCCCGGCCCGGTGGGCTGGGCCGACAGCCTCTTCCACGGCTTCGGCTGGCGCGGCGGGCTGGGCATCGTGTTCGACGACCTGGTCGCCGCCTTCTGCACGCTGCTGGTGCTGGCCCTGGGAACACGGCTCGCATGGACACTGGCTTGAACAAGCTGTGCGAGGACATCGCGCAAGCGCTGGTCGAGCGCGGCTGGATGCTGTCCACGGCCGAGAGCTGCACCGGGGGCCTGATCGCTGCCACCTGCACCTCGCTGGCGGGCTCGAGCGACTGGTTCGAGCGCGGCTTCGTGACCTACTCGAACGAGTCCAAGTCCGATCTGCTGGGCGTGGATGCGAGCGCGCTCGCAGCGCATGGGGCCGTGAGCGAAGTGGTGGCGCGCGCCATGGCTTTCGGCGCAGTGCGCCATTCGCGCGCACAGGCGGCTGTGGCGGTCACCGGCATCGCGGGCCCGGGCGGCGGCAGCCCGGACAAGCCGGTGGGCACCGTCTGGTTCGGCTTCCTGGTGGACGGGCGCCTCACCAGCGAGACCGTGCGATTCGACGGCGACCGCCAGGCCGTGCGCGAGGCGACGGTACGGCATGCACTGGAGCGCCTGCTGGCGCTGCTGGAAGGAGCGTGAGATGGGCTGGTTCGAGGGTTTCGAGGCCGGCGTCCACCGCGTCAACGGCGTGGACATCTTCGCCCGCCAGGGCGGCGACCGCCGCAAGCCCGCGCTGTTGCTGCTGCACGGCTTTCCGCAGACGCACGCGCTCTGGCACCGCGTGGCGCGCCAGCTGGCGGCCGACTACTTCATCGTGATGCCGGACCTGCGCGGCTACGGCGATTCGGCCAAGCCGCCCGGCGCACCCGACCACGCCAACTACAGCAAGCGCGAGATGGCGGCCGACGCCGTTGCGCTGATGTCCTCGCTCGGCAGGGACGCCTTCTTCCTGTGCGGCCATGACCGCGGCGGCCGCGTCTCGCACCGCCTCGCCCTGGATCACCCGCAGCGCGTGAAGAAGCTGTGCGTGCTCGACATCGCCCCGACGCTGGACATGTACCAGGGCAATTGGGGCCGGATTCCCGCTTCCGGCGAGGCGTCCGCAGGCAAGCTGGAAGCCAACCCGCACTTCATCTTTGCGTGCAGCTACTACCACTGGTTCCACCTGGTCCAGCCGGCGCCGCTGCCCGAGACGATGATCGGCGGCGACCCCAAGGCCTACCTGCATGCCAAGCTGGGCGGCTGGGGGTCGGACGGGCTGTCGTACATCGAGCCGCAAGCCCTGGCCGAGTACGAGCGCTGCTTCTGCCGGCCCGAAGCCATCCATGGTGCGTGCGAGGACTACCGCGCCAGCGCCGGCATCGACATGGCGCACGACCAGGCCAGCCGCGCCGCCGGCGAGCGCATCCGCTGCGACACGCTGGTGCTGTGGGGCGAGCGCGGCCTGGTGAACAAGCTGTTCCGCCCGCTCGAGCTGTGGCAGGCACAGTGCGAAGGCCGCGTCACCGGGCAGGCGGTGCCCAGCGGCCACTTCATCCCCGAGGAGCTGCCGCGCGAGACCGCGGACGCACTCGCATCGTTCTTTCGCGAAGGAGAGTCGTGATGGCATCGCAACAGGACAAGGCGCAGCGCATGGCGCAGCTGCACGCGCAGCCCGGCTGCTTCGTGATCCCCAACTTCTGGGACGTGGGCTCGGCCCGGCTGCTGGAGTCGCTCGGCTTCCAGGCGCTGGCCAGCAGCAGCGCCGGCTTCGCGTTCTCGCGCGGCCTGCCGGACATGGGCGTCACGCGCCAGGACAAGCTGCAGCACCTGCGCGAGGTCTGCGCCGCGACCTCGCTGCCGGTCAGCGCCGACCTGCAGAACGGCTTCGGCCACCGGCCGGAGGATGCGGCCGAAACCATCCGGCTGGCCGCGCAAGCGGGCGTGGTCGGCGGCTCGATCGAGGACTGCCGCGGGCCGGTCGACGATCCGATCTACGACCTGTCGCTGGCGCGCGAGCGCGTGCAGGCCGCGGCCGAAGCCGCGCGCTCGCTGCCTTTTC
>JAKFEA010000145.1:0-7482 GCA_036675905.1 Acidovorax sp.
ACCGCGCAGGCCGTGCTGGAGGAGTGCGCCCGGTTCAACCAGGAGGTGGTCGCGCCGCTGAACGTGGCGGGTGACCTGGAGCCCTCCAGCTGGAAAGACGGCCAGGTCACGACCACGCCGGGCTTCAGCCAGGCCTATCGCCAGTACACCGAAGGCGGCTGGCAGGGGCTGCAGCACCCGACCGACTTCGGCGGCCAGGGGCTGCCCAAGACCGTGGGTGCGGCCTGCAGCGAGATGCTCAACTCGGCCAACCTGAGCTTCGCGCTGTGCCCGCTGCTGACCGACGGCGCCATCGAGGCGCTGCTGACGGCCGGCTCCGATGATTTGAAGGCCACCTACCTGGCCAAGCTGGTGAGCGGCGAGTGGACCGGCACCATGAACCTGACCGAGCCCCAGGCCGGCAGCGACCTGGCGCTGGTGCGCAGCCGTGCCGAGCCGCAAGCCGACGGCACCTACAAGGTCTTCGGCACCAAGATCTTCATCACCTACGGCGAGCACGACATGGCCGGGAACATCGTCCACCTCGTGCTGGCCCGCGTGGCCGGCGCGCCGGAGGGCGTCAAGGGCATCAGCCTGTTCGTGGTGCCCAAGTTCCTGGTCAATCCCGACGGCTCGCCGGGCGCGCGCAACGACGTGCACTGCGTCAGCATCGAGCACAAGCTGGGCATCAAGGCCTCGCCCACCGCCGTCCTGCAATACGGTGACAACGGGGGCGCCGTCGGCTACCTGGTGGGCCAGGAGAACCGCGGCCTCGAGTACATGTTCATCATGATGAACGCGGCCCGCTACGCGGTGGGCGTGCAGGGCATCGCGATCGCCGAGCGCGCCTACCAGAAGGCCGTCGAATATGCGAAGGATCGCGTGCAGTCGCGGCCGGTGGACGGCTCGATGAACGCCAGCGCGCCCATCGTGCACCACCCGGACGTGCGCCGCATGCTGATGACCATGCGCGCGCTCACCGAAGGGTGCCGCGCGATGGCGGCCGTGGCGGCGTCGGCCTACGACGCCGCCCACCACCACCCGGACGCCGGGGTCCGCCAGCAGAACCAGGCCTTCTACGAATTCATGGTGCCGCTGGTCAAGGGCTACAGCACCGAGATGAGCCTGGAGGTCACCTCGCTGGGCGTGCAGGTGCACGGCGGCATGGGCTTCATCGAGGAGACCGGCGCGGCGCAGTACTACCGCGACGCCCGCATCCTGCCGATCTACGAAGGGACCACGGCGATCCAGGCCAACGACCTGGTCGGCCGCAAGACCGCGCGCGACGGCGGGCAGGTCGCCAAGGCCATCGCGGCGCAGATCGAACAGACCGAGGGCGAGTTGGCGCGGCGCGAGTCCGCGGCAGCCAAGTCGGTGCTGCGGCGCCTGACGGCTGCGCGCAAGGCCTTCGTCGACGTCGTCGATTTCATCGCCCGCGAAACCCGCGGCAACCCGAATGCGGCGTTCGCCGGCTCGGTGCCCTACCTGCTGCTGGCCGGCAACCTGGCGGCCGGCTGGCAACTGGCCCGCTCGCTGCTGGTGGCCGAGGACCTGGCCGCCCAGGGCGAGGACCCGGCGTTCATGCAAGCCAAGATCGCGACCGCGCGCTTCTACGCCGAACACATCCTGTCGCGTGCGCCCGCCACCCGCGACGCCATCGTCGAAGGCGCGGAGAGCGTGACGGCGATGGCGCTGGAAGCGTTCTGAGAACACCCTGCCTGAAGGAACCCATGTCCCGACTGCCATCCGCCCTGCAAAAACTCTCGCTGCCGGTGATCGGCTCGCCGCTGTTCATCATCAGCAACCCCAAGCTGGTCATCGAGCAGTGCAAGGCGGGGATCATCGGCGCCATGCCGGCCCTCAACGCGCGGCCTGCGTCGCAGCTGGACGAGTGGCTGCACGAGATCACCGAGACGCTGGCGGCGTGGAATCGCCAGCATCCGGATCGGCCCGCGGCGCCGTTCGCGATCAACCAGATCGTGCACAAGAGCAATGACCGGCTCGATCACGACATGGAGATGGTGGTCAGGCACAAGGTGCCGGTGATCATCACTTCGCTGGGCGCTCGCACGGACGTGAACGACGCGATCCACAGCTACGGAGGCGTGGTCATGCACGACGTGATCAACAACACCTTCGCGCGCAAGGCGATCGAGAAGGGCGCCGACGGGCTGATCGCAGTGGCGGCCGGCGCCGGCGGGCATGCGGGCGTCAAGAGCCCGTTCGCGCTGGTGCAGGAGATCCGCGAATGGTTCGACGGCCCGCTGGCGCTGTCCGGGTCCATCGCCACCGGCGGCGCCGTGCTGGCCGCGCAGGCGATGGGCGCCGACTTCGCCTACATCGGCTCGGCCTTCATCGCGACCGACGAGGCGCGCGCTTCGGACGCCTACAAGCAGGCCATCGTCGACTGCACCAGCGACGACATCGTCTACTCCAGCCTGTTCACCGGCGTGCACGGCAACTACCTCAAGCCGTCGATCCGCAACGCCGGGCTGGATCCGGACAACCTGCCCGAGAGCGACCCCAGCAAGATGGACTTCGGCGGCGGCGAGGGCAGCAAGAAAGCCTGGAAAGACATCTGGGGGTGCGGGCAGGGGATAGGCGCCGTGCATGAAGTGAGCGGCGCTGCGGCGTTCATCGCGAAGTTGAAGCGCGAATACGAGGAAGCCAGGCGGCGCGTCTGCGCCTGAGTGGTTTTTCTCCTGGGAGTCTCCGCTACGGCTCCGCCCCGTAGCTCAACTCCCGCGTCGGGCCCCAGAACACGCGGTACATGTAGATCGTGTAGATGACGATGACCGGCAGCGTGATGGCCACGCCGATGAAGCTCACGATCAGCGAGCCCTGGGCCGCCGCGGCCTGCCAGATGGTCAGCCGGTCGATCACGATGTAGGGATACAGGCTGTACGCCAGCCCCAGGAACGCCATCACGAAGATCAGCACCGTGGCGGCGAACACGACCCAGCCGTAGCCCGCCGCCACCACCTGGGGCCGGCTGAGCACGTGCCAGGCCGCGTAGAACGCCGCGGCACACGCCACCGGGATCGGCAGCAGCCCGATCAGCTGCGGCATCGAGAACCATTTGTCGAACACCGTCTGGCTCACCAGCGGCGTGGCCAGCGAGATGCCCGCCAGCGCCAGGCCCATGGGCCACAGGACCTTGCGCCCCCACGCGACCGCGTGCACCCGCATGTCGCCGTCGGTCTTCATGATCAGCCAGCCCGACGCCATCATGGCGTAGGCAGTGGGCAGCGTCAGTGCGATGAGGGTCGCGAACGCGCGGGATCCGGCGTCGCGGTCCAGGCCCATGAGGTAGCTGCCCAGCATCCAGCCCTGCGAGACGGCAGCCAGCAGCGAACCGGCGGCGAGCAGGCGGTTCCACAAGGCCTTGTGGTGGTCGCGCGCCTTGACGCGGAAGTCGAACGACACCCCGCGCACGATCAGGCCGAGCAGCATCAGCGCGACCGGCAGGTACAGGCTGCTCAGCACCATCCCGTGCGCGCGCGGAAAGGCCACCAGCAGCACGCCCACGCCCAGCACCAGCCAGGTCTGGTTGGCGTCCCAGAAGGGGGCGATGCTCGAGACCATCACGTCCTTCTGCTCTTCGGTGGCGAACGGCAGCAGCAGGCCCACGCCGAGGCCATAGCCGTCGAGCACGACATAGGCCAGCAGCGCGAGCCCCACCACGCCCATGAAAACCAGCGGCAGCAGGGTGGTCCAGTCGAGGTCCATGGTCTTCTCCGGTCAGGCAGGGCCGCCGACCGGCGTGCCGGGCTTTGCGCTCTGCGGCGTGTCGGGCAGGCTCTGCGCCGGGTGCGTGATCATGTACATCAGCACCAGCACGTAGGCGGCGAGCAGGAACGCATAGAGCAGCAGGTAGCCGATCAGGGTGGACAGCACCATGCCGACCGGGTGCGGCGCCACCAGGTCGGCCGTGCGCAGCACGCCCTGGACCAGGAAGGGCTGGCGGCCGATTTCGGTGACCCACCAACCGGCCAGGGTGGCCACCCAGCCGGAGAAGGTCATGGCCGCCAGCACCCGAAGCTGCAGGCGCGATAGCGGCATCGCCCCGCCGGCCGCATGACGCCGTCGCCAGAACGTGAACGCCACCCACCACGCCACCGCCAGCATCAGCAGCCCCATGCCCACCATCACGCGGAAGCTCCAGAACACCGGGGCGACGGGCGGGTGCGCATCGGGAAATTCGTCGAGCCCCTTGATTTCCGCGTTCCAGTCATGGGCGAGGATCAGGCTGGCCAGCCCGGGCACCGTGACGGCGTAGTCGGTGCGGCGCTCCGCCTCGTTCGGCCACCCGATCAGCGTGAGGGCGGCGCTCTTCTCCGTTTCCCAGAGGCCCTCGATGGCGGCGATCTTGGCCGGTTGGTGCTCCAGCGTGTTCAGCCCGTGCAGGTCGCCGGCCAGGATCTGCAGCGGCACCGCCACGGCGGCCACCGTGATCGCCGTGCGCAGGGCGAGGATGCTGCCCACGTTGTCGGCACGGCGCAGGAACTGCCAGGCCGACAGGCCGGCGATCAGGAACGATGCCGTCAGCGTCGACGCCAGCATCATGTGCACCAGCCGGTACGGGAACGAGGGGTTGAAGACGATCAGCAGCCAGTCGTCGGCATGCACCACCCCGTCGACCATGCTGTACCCGGTGGGCGTCTGCATCCAGGAGTTCAGGCTCAGGATCCAGAACGCCGACAACCCGGTGCCGATCGCCACCATCAGGGACGCGAACAGGTGCATGCGGTCCGAGACCCGGCTGCGGCCGAACAGCATGATCCCCAGGAAGGTGGCCTCGAGGAAGAAGGCCGTGAGGATTTCGTAGCCGAGCAGCGGCCCGGCGACGTTGCCGGCGCGCTCCAGGAAGCCCGGCCAGTTGGTGCCGAACTGGAAGCTCATCGTCACCCCGGTCACCACTCCCAGCGCGAAGCTGAGGGCGAACACCTTGGTCCAGAGGTAATACGCCTCCTCCCAGTACTGCTCCCGGTCGCTCCCGCGCGCGGCGTTGCCGCGGATGCGGAAGTACACCAGGAACCAGGCCAGCGCGATGTTGATGGCCGGGAACAGGATGTGGAAGCTGATGTTGGCGGCGAACTGGATGCGCGAGAGCAGCAGGGTGTCCATTCAGGCCTCTTTTCCGGTGCCGGGGCGCTGCCGGCTTGCGAAGGGTAGGCCGGAACCGCGCGCACGGGCGCCGGAACTGTATGAAAATACAGTGCATGGCCGAACACCGAATTCCCGTCGAGGCGATCAAGGGCCGCGGCACGGCCACGCGCCACCCGCACCGGTTCGATCGCGACCAGCGCGACGCCTTCGACGACGGATGGGGCGCCGGGGACGATGGCGCGCCCTTGCCCCCCGCAACCGAGGTCATCTGGCAGGACCCGCGCAGCGCCATCGGCGACGTCGACTCGCCCGACGTGTACTTCGAGCGCTCGCTCAACCCCTACCGTGGCTGCGAACACGGCTGCATCTATTGCTACGCGCGCCCGACCCACAGCTACCTGAACCTGTCACCGGGGCTCGACTTCGAGACCAAAATCATCGCCAAGCGCGGCATCGCCCAGGTGCTGCGTCGCGAGCTTTCGCGACCGCGTTACCAGCCTCGCATGATCGCCATCGGCACCGCGACCGACTGCTACCAACCCGTCGAGCGCGAGTTGAAGCTGACGCGCTCGGTGATCGAGGTGCTGCACGAGACCGACCATTCCTTCTCGCTGGTCACCAAGTCCAGCGGGGTCGAGCGCGACCTGGACCTGATCGCACCCATGGCCCGCAAGAAGCTGGCTGCCGTGTACGTCACCATCACCACGCTGGATGCGGGCCTGGCCCGCAAGCTGGAGCCGCGCGCCGCGGCGCCGCACCGGCGGCTGCGGCTGCTGCGCACGCTGGCCGAGCACGGCGTGCCGTGCGGCGTCAGCCTGGCGCCGCAGATCCCCTTCCTGACCGACGACATGGAGCAGGTGCTGGAGGCGGCCTGGGATGCCGGCGCGCGCAGCGCCTTCTATCACGTGCTGCGGCTGCCCTGGGAGGTGAGCCCGCTGTTTCGCCAATGGCTGGAGACGCACTACCCGCAGCGGGCGCAGCGTGTCATGGCACGGGTGCAGGACATGCGTGGCGGCAAGGACTACGACGCGGACTTCGCCACCCGCATGAAGGGCAGCGGCCCATGGGCCGACCTGCTGGCCCAGCGTTTCCGCAAGGCGACGCAGCGCCTGGGCTTCAACCGGCAGCGGGTGGAAATGGACATGACCCTGTTCCGGCCGCCCTCGCCGCAGGGGCAGGGCCGGCTGTTCTGACGGTTCAGGCCAGGGCGTAGAGGACAGCGAAGCCGCAGGTGAACACCAGCGCCCAGGCCACCATGCCGGCCAGGTTGGTGCGCAACTGGGCGGACCCCGGCAGGCGCCGCAGCTGCACGTTCCACAGGTACAGCACGGGGATGCCGCCCAGCAGGACCAGCAGCGTGGGCACCTGCCACTGGAGCAGGCTGGCCCAGGTCGGCATCAGGGTGGACAGGCGCAGGGAGGGGTCGACCAGCAGGCCGGCGGGAATGTCCTGGGTCAGCACGCCGCCGGCCAGCAAGGCGCCGAACAGCAGCGCCGCCGTGCCGGCCGCCTTGAAGGTGCGGCGCCAGCCCAGCACGCTGAGCACGAAGCCGGCCGCGCCGGCCAGCGCCAGGACGGCGCCCAAGGCCAGCGCCAGTCCGCGGCCGCCGCTGGCCAGCGCATGCCAGAACCAGACGTTGCAGGCCACGCCGATCCAGCCGCTGGCGATGGCCACCGCCCAGCCGGGATGCAGCGCCAGCCGCGCCTCGCCGGGCGTGAGGATGGAGTGGAAGCCGGTCGACCTGAACAACTTCAGCGACATCCCGCCATTTTGCGGGCCGCACGCGCCGCCACCAATCGCATTGTCGCGTTCAGTGGACAAGTGGTAAGCAAAGGTTGCCGGGATGTCATTGCGGGCTTGACCCGCAATCCATCACGTGCCGCCCGCGTACCCCCGAGCGCGTTCAGGCGACAGGGGATGGATCCCGGCTTTCGCCGGGATGACACGAGCGGCGCGGAATTTCCCGGGTCGACGACAACTCAGGCGCTGAAGAAACCCTTCAGCTTGTCGCTCCAGCTCTCCTCGCCGGGCGAGTGGCGCGCGCCGCCCTTCTTGAGCGAGTCGTCCAGCTCCTTGAGCAGCTTGCGCTGGTGCTCGGTGAGCTTGACCGGGGTTTCCACGCTGATGTGGCAGTACAGGTCGCCCGGGTAGCTGGACCGCACGCCCTTGATGCCCTTGCCGCGCAGGCGGAACTGCTTGCCGGCCTGGGTGCCCTCGGGGATGTCGATGGCAGCCTTGCCCTGCAGCGTGGGCACTTCGATCTCGCCGCCGAGCGCGGCGCTGGTGAAGGAGATCGGCACCACGCAGTGCAGGTCGTCGCCGTCGCGCTCGAAGATCGCGTGCTTCTTCAGCCGGATCTCGATGTACAGGTCGCCCGGCGGGCCGCCGTTGTGG
>JAKFEA010000146.1:0-22022 GCA_036675905.1 Acidovorax sp.
GGTCGGCGTGCCGGCCAACGAACGCATGGACTGGCTGGTGGAAAAAGCCTCCGAGCTGGGCGCGGCCAGCCTGCAACCGCTGGTGACCGAGCGCAGCGTGCTGCGCCTGTCGGGCGAGCGCGCTGGCCGCAAGCAGGCGCACTGGCAGGCCATCGCCGCCGCGGCGTGCGAGCAGTGCGGCGGCAACCGCGTGCCGGTCATCCACCCGCTGGCTGAACTGGCCGGGTGGCAGCCACCGGCTGGGATGGCACGGCGCGTCCTCTCCTTCTCGGCCGATGGGCATCCGCTTGCGCCATCGCCCGCGGGCAAGCCCCTCCTGCTGCTGTCCGGCCCCGAGGGCGGCCTCTCGCCACGGGAGGAGGCCGCTGCCGTGGCAGCCGGTTTCGAGCCGGTCACCCTGGGTGCGCGCGTGCTGCGCGCCGAGACCGCGGCGCTGGCGGCACTCGCCTTTCTCACCCTGCAGGCGCTGCCTGCCACGAAAGCCAACCGATGAATCGCCCGCTGTGGCTGCTGGCCACATGCCAGGGCCTGTACCTGACCAACAACGTCACCTTCATCGCGATCAACGGCCTGGTGGGGCTGGCGCTGGCACCGGTCGGGTGGCTGGCGACCTTGCCGGTGATGGGCTATGTGGTGGGGGGCGCGCTGTCCACCGGGCTGGTCGCGCGCACCCAGCAGAGCTGGGGCCGTCAGGCCTCGTTCCAGGCCGGGCTGGTGGTGGCCCTGCTGGCGGCCCTGCTGTGCGCCTATGCCGCGTTCAGCCGCGATTTCTGGCTGCTCTGCACGGCGACCGTGGTGGCCGGCTACTACAACGCCAATGCCGGCCTGTACCGCTTTGCCGCAGCGGAACTGGTGGATGCGCCAGCGCGGGAAAAGGCGGTGTCGCTGGTGATGGCCGGCGGGTTGCTGGGCGCAGTGGTGGGGCCCAATCTGGCGGCGCGCACGCGCGACCTGTTTGCGGTGCCTTTCGCCGGCGCCTACCTGGCGCTTGCCGTCGTCGCCCTGCTGTCGATGGGGCTGATGGCCTTCCTGCGATTCCCGCCGGCACCCGCGCGGGCCAGCATGGCGGCCGGGCGCCCGTTGAGCGAACTGATGCGCCAGCCGGCCTTCATCGTCGCCGCCGCAGCCGGCGCCCTGAGCTATGGCGTGATGAACCTGCTGATGGCGGCCACTCCGATCGCCATGCAGCAGTGCGGCCTGCCGTTCGGCGACGCAGCGCTGGTGCTGCAGTGGCACGTGATCGGCATGTTCGCGCCCGGCTTCTTCACCGGCAGCCTGATCAAGCGCTTCGGCGCGCTGCCGGTGATGGGCGCCGGCGTGGCGCTGAATCTCGCCTGCATCGCAGTGGCGCTGTCCGGGGTGGACTTGCACCAGTTCCTGGTGGCGCTGTTCCTGCTGGGCGTGGGCTGGAACTTCCTGTTCACCGGCAGCACCACGCTGTCGCTGTCGACCTACCGCCCCGAGGAGCGCGACAAGGCGCAGGGCGCGCTCAACTTCTTCGTCATGGCGACGCTGGCGCTGAGCTCGCTGGCATCCGGCGTGCTGGTCACCACTTCGGGCTGGAACCTGCTGAACTGGGGATCGCTGCTGCCGGTGGCGGCGACCGCCGCCGCCTTGCTGTGGCTGGCCTTGCGCGAGCGCCGCGCGCCGGTCGGAGGCGCCGCCTAGGCCGCTTGCGGCAGGTCCGCGGCCATGGCGGCCGGCGCGCGCTCGCCCAGCCACTGGCGCAGGCAGTCGAACACCGGCTGCGCGTCCTGCTCGTTGAAGATCTCGTGGTACAGGTCTTCGAAGCAGTGGCTGGTGACCCACTGCGCGGGAGCCGCCGCGGCAAACGCCCGGCTGCCGGCCGGATCCACCAGCCGGTCGCCCCCGGCATAGATCAGCAGCGTCGGCACCTTCCATTGCGGCGCCTCGGCCACCACCTGCGGGCCGCCTTCGGTGATGTAGCCGGCCAGCCGCGCGCTGATGCGGTCGTGCACCAGCGGGTCGGCCAGGTAGGCGCGCTCGACCTCGGGATCGTGTGACAGCCAGCGCGTCTGCAGCCCATTGCCCACGCGCAGGTTGGGCGCGATCCGCGGCAAGGTGCGCAGCAACAGCTTCTGCAGGCCCGACACGCGGGTGCCCAGTGCAGGCGACGACAGTACCAACGCGTCGATCGAAGCCGGGTGCGCGGCTGCGTACTGCGCCGCCACCAGTCCGCCCAGGCTGTGCCCCAGCAGGATCAGCGGCACGCCGTCCGGCGTGCGGGTGCGGGCGCTCTGCACCATCTCGGCCAGGTCGTCGACCAGCCGGCTGGCGGTGGGCAGTCCGCCGCGCGGGCCACCCGATTCGCCGTGGCCGAACTGGTCGTAGCCACGCACCGCGAAACCCCAGCCATTGAGTTGCCGCGCCACATGCTCGTAACGCCCCGCGTGCTCGCCCAGCCCGTGCACCAGCAGCACCACGCCGCGCAGCGGCTGGCCCTCGGGCACCGGCCAGTCGTGCAGGACCAGGTTGTCACCGTCGCTGGCCGTGAAGGTGGACAAGGTGGCGGTCGAGGCCGTGGTCATGGGGGCGCGATCATGGCTCCGCCGTACGGCGGCCGCCATCGGCACTGACCCTGAGCCACCCGGCCACGCTCAATAGGACCCCACGTTTGCGGCTGAGCCGCTGCACTGCCCCCGAGGGGGCCTTCGCGCCTTGGAGCGGTCCGGCGGCGAGCACTAGGCCCCCACGCTTGGCACTCGCGTGCCTGCACTGCCCCCCGAGGGGGCCTTCGCGCCTTGGAGCGGTCCGGCGGCGCTCATGGCATGCGAGCCATCACCTCGGCGACCGCCGCGGTCAGCCGCTTGGCGTAGGGCACGTGCAGGAACTCGTTCGGGCCGTGCGCATTGCTGCGCGGGCCGAGCACGCCGCAGACCATCATCTGCGCGGCCGGGAACCCCTGGCTGAGCAGGCTCATCAGCGGAATCGTGCCGCCCTGGCCGATGTAGCCGCAGGGGGCGCCGAAATGGGCCCGGGAGGCGGCATCGAGGGCCTGTTCGAACCAGGGCGCCGTCTCCGGCGCGTTCCAGCCGGTGGCGCCGCCGCCGCTTTCGAACGTGACCACCGCCTGGCAGGGCGCGTTGTCCTCCAGCAGGGCCTTCAGATCCTGCACGGCGGCGGCCGCGTCGACCAGCGGCGGCAGCCGCAGCGACAGCTTGAACGCGGTGTAGGGCCGCAGGACGTTGCCGGCGTCCTGCAGCGGTGGCAGGCCCTCGGCGCCGGTGACCGACAGGGTCGGCGTCCAAGTGCGGTTGACCAGCGCCTGCACCGGGTCGGTGGTGGTGGGCAGCGCCGACTGGCTGGCGCCGCCGCAGTCGGCATGCGCCCAGGGGAAGCGCTTGTAGACCTCGTCGCCCAGGATGGCCGCGGTGGCGCGCGCCTGCTCCAGCCGCGCCGCCGGCACCTCGCAATGGAAGCTCGCCGGCAGCAGGCGGCCGGTCTTGCTGTCCTCCAGCCGGTCCAGCACCTGGCGCAGGATGCGAAAGCTCGACGGCACCAGGCCCGAGGCATCCCCCGAGTGCACGCCTTCGGTCAGCACCTGCACCTTCAACGTGCCCGAGGCCATCCCGCGCAGCGAGGTGGTCAGCCACAGCTGGTCGTAGTTGCCGGCGCCCGAATCCAGGCAGATCACCAGCCCGACGTCGCCCAGCCGGGCGCGCAGCGCATCGACGTAGGGCAGCAGGTCGTAGGAGCCGGACTCCTCGCAGGTCTCGATCAGGCCGACGATGCGTGGGTGCGGCACCTGCTGGGCCTTGAGCGCCTGCACCGCCGCGATGCTGGCGTACACCGCATAGCCGTCGTCGGCTCCGCCGCGGCCGTACAGCTTGCCTTCCTCGTACTTGGGCGTCCAGGGCCCGAGGTCGGCGCGCCAGCCGGTGAACTCGGGCTGCTTGTCCAGGTGGCCGTACATCAGCACGGTCTGGCCGCCGCCGGCGCGGGTGCCCTCGATCTCGAAGAACAGCACCGGCGTGCGGCCGGGCAGGCGCACGATCTCCAGCTTCAGGCCGGCGACCTTCTGCGCTTCGACCCAGCCGGCGGCATTGCGCAGCACGGTTTCGATGTGGCCGTGCCGTTCCCAGTCGGGATCGAAGGCGGGCGACTTGGCCGGGATGGCGATGTAGTCGGTGAGCTGGCGGACGATGTCGCGGTCCCATTGCTCGCCGGCATGCGACAGCGCCCGGGCGGCGTCGAGCGCGCCAGCGGGCAGTTCGCGGTGCAGGGGGGCGTTCATTGGTGTTTCCCTTGGAAGTCTGGCCCGTCACTGTACGACGGCGGCTAAAGTGCGGCAAAGCAGAAGGAGACCGCCGATGAGCAGCACGGGCCGCATCCATGTGGGGGTTGGCGGATGGAACTACGAGCCCTGGCGCGACAACTTCTACCCGCCCGGGCTGCCGCACAACCAGGAGCTGCAGTGGGCCAGCCGCCGGCTCACCGCAGTCGAGGTGAACGGCACCTTCTACAGCACCTTCAAGCCGGCCACCTTCGCCAAGTGGCGCGACGAAACGCCGGAAGGTTTCGTGTTCGCGATCAAGGCCCACCGCTCCACCACCAACCGGCGCGAGCTGGGCAGCGCCCGGGAAGCGATCGACCGCTTCCTCGGCTCCGGTCTCGACGAGCTCGGCGCCAAGCTGGGCCCGATTCTCTGGCAGCTGATGCCGACCAAGGCCTTCGATCCGCAGGAGCTCGAGTCCTTCCTCGCGCTGCTGCCGCGCAGCCTGGGCAGCCTTGCGCTGCGCCATGTGCTTGAGGTGCGACACCCCAGCTTCGAAACCCCGGCGTACCTGCAGCTGGCGCACCGCCATGGCTGCGTCACGGTGCATACCGACTCGCCCAAGTACCCCAACATCGCCGATGGCGATGCCCCGTTCGCCTATCTGCGCCTGATGCGCAGCCAGCCGCATCTGAGCACCGGCTACACCACCGAGGCGCTGGACCGGTGGGCCGCCGGGGCCCAGGCGTGGAGCGCCGGCCAGCAGTCGCGCGACGCCTTCGTGTTCTTCATCAACGGCGCCAAGGAGCGCGCCCCGGCCGCCGCGCTGGCCTTGCTCGAACGGCTGGGCCCAGGCGCCGTCGGCTAGCAGAAAAGCGCACGCGCAAGGGGTGCCGCCTTGTTTCTTCCTGGCGTCACCGGTGTGCAACGGTTACGTCTGCACGCCGATGTGGCACGAGCGTAGGAGCCGGATGACATCCGGTTTCGCCAGCTGCGGGCAAGCGCAGCCTTGCCGGCGCGGCCCAATGGAGCCCGTCAAAGAATTCTGATTCAACGGAGCATCAGGCTATGGCCTTCAATTTCGAAACCGTGCCCGCCAACCGCGGGCTGATCGACATGGACAACCCCCGCGAGGTGAGCTGGTGGACCAAGCGGTTCACCTGCAACGAAACGCAGCTTCGCGAAGCGGTGGAACAAGTCGGTCCCAATGCCGCCCAGGTCGAGCAGTTGCTCGACGGACAGGAGTACATCCTGACGGTCTGACCGCTCAGCCTCCGGCTTCCCAGCGCAGCCGGCCTTGCCCGACCTCGTCGAGTCGTGCGCGCAGCGCCTGCGCCACGTCGTCCGGTGCCGAGAACACCAGCAGCACGGCCGCATCGTGCGAGGCCTGCTGCAGTTCGGCCCCGAGCGCCGCAGCCTCGCGCCGCACCAGCCCTTCGAGTTCGTACGGCGCTTGCAGGCCCAGTCGCACCCTGCGGCGCAACGGCACTTTCTGCGCGTGCAGCAAGGCCTGCGCAACGGCATCGGTGTAGGCGCGCACCAGCCCGCCGGCGCCGAGCTTGATGCCCCCGAAGTAGCGCACCACGGTCGCCAGGACGCCCTCCAGCTCCTGGCGGCGCAGCACCTCCAGCATGGGCCGGCCCGCCGTGCCGGACGGCTCGCCATCGTCGTTGGCGGCCGACTGGCCGCCGGCCAGCAGCGCCCAGCACACGTGGGTCGCGCCGGGGTGTTCGGTCCGCAGGCGCGCCACCACCGCCTGTGCCTCCGGGCGCCCGGGCACCGGCTCGACACAGGCAATGAACCGGCTCTTGCGCACCAGCAGCTCGGCGTGGACGGCTTCGCTCAGCGTCAGCATGTGCGCAGCATCGCACGCAAGGACACGGCTGAGGCCGACAGGGCCCCCGGCTCGGCCGTGCTCCACTGCCGGCCATGTTCGACATCGGCCTGCCCTGGTGGGAGTTCGTTGCACGCGGCCTGATCATCTATCTGGCGCTGCTGCTGCTGGTGCGCCTGTCGGGCAAGCGCACGGTCGGCCAGTTCACCCCGTTCGACCTCGTCGTGGTGCTGCTGCTGAGCGAGGCCGTGTCGAATGGCCTGTCTGGCGGCGACGAGTCGATCACGGGTGGCCTGATCGTGGCCACCACCTTGATCGGGCTGAACTTCGCCCTGGGCTGGCTGACCTCGCACTACGAGCCGATGGAAAAGGCCGTCGAAGGGCGCGAGGTGCTGATCGGCCGGAACGGCGAGCTGTACGAGCAGGTGCTGCGGCAACAACGCGTCAGCCCGGCCGATGTGCACAAGGTGCTGCGCGAGAACGACTGCCCGCTCAAGGACATGCGCTGCGCTTTCCTGGAAGCGGACGGCACCATCAGCGTGATCAAGAAGTGATTCTTCGCCATCGCCGCAGCCAATCCAGCCCTGCGCTGGTGCCACCGGGTACCGCGCCCCGTGCCGGACGGTATTCGCAACCGATCCAGCCGTCCCAGCCGCAGCCGGCCGCCACTTCGTCGATCACGCCGAACAGGAACGGGTAGTCCAGCTCGCCGGTGTCCGGCTCGTGCCGCTGCGGCACGCCGGCGATCTGGAGATGGCCGACCCGGCCGGTGGGCAGGTACTCCCGGATCTTCATGGCCAGGTCGCCTTCCACGATCTGGCAGTGGTACAGGTCCATCTGCACCTTCAGGTTGGGAGCGCCCACCTCGGCCGTGATCGCATGTGCGTCGTCCTGCCGCTGCAGCAGGTAGCCGGGCATGTCGCGCGGATTGATCGGCTCGATCATCACGTCGACGCCGATCGCCCGCGCCTGCTGCGCGGCCCAGCGCAGGTTGGCCACGTAGCTGGCCCGCAGCGCAGCCCGGTCGTCGCCGGCCGGCGCCAGGCCGGCCATCACGTGCAACCGGGGACACTGCAGGACCTCGGCGTAGCGCAAGGCCTGCAGGATGCCGGCGCGGAACGTCTCCTCGCGGCCGGGCAGGGCCGCCAAGCCGCGCTCGCCGGCGGCGAAATCGCCCGGCGGGGCGTTGAACAGCACCTGCTGCAGCCCGTTGGCCTGCAATCGGGCTGCGATGTCTGACGGCGCATGCTCGTACGGGAACTGGAACTCCACGCCCTCGAAACCGTCGCGCGCGGCGGCTTCGAAGCGGTCCAGGAAAGGCAGCTCCGGGTACAGCAGCGACAGGTTGGCGGCAAAGCGCGGCATCTTCAGCCCCGCAGCGGCAGTCGCACGGCCTGCGGGTTCTCGCGCGCGTAGTCGCGGATCACCTGCTCGAAGCTGTCGTCGGCCGCGAGGCCCAGGCCCCGCGCGCGGCCCCACTGCAGCTGCGCCGGCCAACTGCCCACCAGCTGCTGCACGGCGGCATCGGGCGCCCAGTCCAGCAGCGCGCCGGCGTCGCGCCCGGCCACCCGCTCGAGCGCGGCGGCCATCTCGCCGACCGTCGTGCGCAACGAGGGTAGGTTGATGGCAGTGGGCGGACCCCACTGCACGTCGGCCGCCTCGGCGGCACGCAGCAAGCCCTCGATGGCGCGCGCCGGCGAAGACAGCGCCACGGCCGTGTCCGCCGAGACCGGCACCGGCGCGCGCAGGCCGGCCAAGGGCTCGCGGATCATCCCGGACAGGAAACCCGAAGCCGCGCCGTTCGGGCGCCCCGGACGCACGCTGACCGTCATCAACCGCGCGCTGCGGCCGCGCACGAAGCCCTTGCGGGCGTAATCGGCCACCAGCTGCTCGCCGATGAACTTCTGGATGCCGTAGCTGCCCTGCGGCGTCGGCAACGTGTCGTCGGTGATCGGCTCGGGCAACGCGCGGCCCGGCTGCCGCCCGAAGACCGCCACCGAACTGGCGAACACGAACACCGGCCGCGAGCCGCACGCGCGGCAGGCCTCCAGCAGCGCGTGCGTGGCAGCGAAGTTGCTGCGCATGCCGAGGTCGAAGTCGGCCTCGCATTCGGCGCTGACCGCCGCGGCGAGGTGGAAGACGGCGTCCGTGCCGGCAGCGGGCAGCGCGCGCGCTGTGGCGAGCTCCAGCAGGTCGCCGGCGACGGCGCGCACGCGCCGGTCGGCCAGCAGGTCGGCCGGCGGCGCCACCCGGTCGGCCAGGGTCAGGGTTTCGATGGGGACGGCCGGCGCGCCGGCCAGCGACAGCGCTTCGCGTTGCAGCAACTCGCGGGCGAGGCGGGCCCCCAGGAAGCCGCTGCCGCCGGTGATCAGGATATGCATGAGCGCAAGGATAGACGTTCGGGCGAGGGCGCCCGAACGCCGCAGCGGGCGCTCAGCCGCGCTCGAACTTGAACACCGCCGTGCCCGCCAGCAGGTTGGGCAGGCGGCGCACTTCGCGGCCTTCCTGCAAGCCGAACGCGTCCAGGATGGCCAGCCGGTTGCGCGTGGCCAGCACCTCGAAATCCTTGAACGTGCCGACCCGGATGTTGGGCGTGTCGTACCACTGGTAGGGCAGCCGCTTGGTGACCGGCATGCGCCCGCGCAGGATCGACAGCCGGTTGGGCCAATGGGCGAAATTGGGGAAGGCGACGATGCCCAGCTTGCCTACGCGCACCGTCTCGCGCAGCATGGTCTCGGCATTGCGCAGGTGCTGCAGCGTGTCGATCTGCAGCACCACGTCGAAACTGTCGTCGCCGAACATGGACAGGCCTTCGTCCAGGTTCAGCTGGATCACGTCGACCCCGCGCCGGGTGCAGGCCAGCACGTTCTCGTCGGCGATCTCGATGCCGTAGCCGGTGCAGCCGCGCTGGCGCTGCAGCAGGTCGAGCAGGGCGCCGTCGCCGCAACCCAGGTCGAGCACGCGCGAGCCTTGCGGCACCAGCCGGGCGATCGAATGCATGGTGATGCGGTCGCTCACGGTTGCAGCTCCGCGGAAATCCGCTCGAACCAGGCCCGCACCACCGAGTGGTAGCGTGCATCGTCCAGCAGGAAGGCGTCGTGGCCGTGCGGCGCGTCGATCTCGGCGTAGGTCACGCTGCGGCGGTTGTCCAGCAACGCCTTGACGATCTCGCGGCTGCGCCTGGGCGAAAAGCGCCAGTCGGTGGTGAAACTGACCAGCAGAAAGCGCGCGGTGGCCGCGGCCAGCGCGCGCGACAGGTTGCCATCGTGGCGGGCCGCCGGGTCGAAGTAGTCCAGCGCGCGGGTGATCAGCAGGTAGGTGTTGGCGTCGAAGTACTCGCTGAACTTGTCGCCCTGGTAGCGCAGGTAGCTCTCGATCTGGAATTCGATGTCCTGGGTGGTGTAGCGCAGGTCGATCCCATCGCGCAGCTGTCGGCCGAATTTCTCGTTCATCACGTCGTCCGAAAGGTACGTGATGTGGCCGATCATGCGGGCGATGCGCAGGCCCCGCCGCGGCAGCACGCCATGGTCGTAGAAGTGGCCGCCGTGGAAGTCGGGATCGGTGACGATCGCGCGGCGCGCCACCTCGTTGAAGGCGATGTTCTCGGCCGTCAGGTTGGGCGCGCTGGCGATCACCGCCGCATGGCGCACCCGATGCGGGTATTGCAGCGCCCACGACAGTGCCTGCATGCCACCCAGGCTGCCGCCCATCACGGCGGCAAGCTGTTCTATGCCCATCCGGTCGAGCAGGCGGGCCTGGGCGTCGACCCAGTCTTCCACCGTCACCACCGGGAAGTCGGCGCCCCAGGCCCGGCCGGTGGCCGGGTTGACGTGCGTGGGGCCGGTCGAGCCGAAGCACGAGCCCGGGTTGTTGACGCCGATGACGAAGAAGCGGTCGGTGTCCAGCGGCTTGCCCGGGCCGATCATGCTGTCCCACCATCCTTCGGAACGCTCCTGGCCGGCATAGACGCCGGCCACGTGGTGCGAGGCGTTGAGCGCGTGGCAGACCAGCACGGCGTTGGAGCGGTCCGCATCGAGCGTGCCGTAGGTCTCGTAGGCGAGCTCGTAGCCCTGCAGCGACGCGCCGCTGCGCAGCGCCAGCGGCTCGGCGAAGTGCATGGACTGAGGTTGCGCGATCAGCGTCATGGACGGCCCGAAAACGAAAAACCCGGCCAGCTAAAGCGGACCGGGTTGCATCGGCGTCTTTAGCTGCATTTGTTAAAGCGCCCGCAAGCGGTGGCAAATCGGCGCTGTAGGTCGGCAGTATAGCAACGCGCCGTCAGCCCGCTCCCAGCAAGACGGCCACTCCCAGCACCGCGAAGACCGCCGCCGAGACGCCGTGCACCAGCCGGATCGGCACCCGGCGCATCACGCGCTCGCCGAACCAGACCACCGGCGCGTTGGCCGCCATCATTCCCAGCGTGGTGCCCGCCACGACCGTCGCCCAGGCGTCGAAGCGCGCCGCCAGCACCACCGTGGCGACCTGGGTCTTGTCGCCCATCTCGGCCAGGAAGAAGGCCACCAGCGTGGTGGCGAACACCCCCAGCCCCGGCCGGCGGACCTGGGCATCGCCGTCGTCGAGCTTGTCCGGCACCAGCATCCAGGCCGCCATCGCCAGGAAGGAGCCCCCCAGCACCCAGCGCAGCGCCTGCTCGCCGACCTGGTCGGTCACCCATTGCCCCAGCGCGCCGGCCAGCGCATGGTTGGCCAGCGTGGCGGCCAGGATGCCGGCCAGGATGGGCCAGGGCTTGCGGAACCGCGCAGTGAGCACGAGCGACAGCAATTGCGTCTTGTCGCCCATTTCGGCGAGGGCGACGACGCCCGTGGAGACGAGGAAGGCTTCCATGCGAAGGGGTTTGGCCGGGTGCACGCGCCGCGGGCGTCCCGGCCGGAGGACAAACGGCAAGCGGCGCGTCGAACCCCCCGTTTTTAGCTCATCGGGCGGCCCCGCCACGGCTGAGCAGGCCGGCTGCAGGCTGCAGAATTCGGGTCAATCCGGGGTCGCTTCGCTTGCGTGACCCCCGCATATCTGCTTCATAATGGATTGACGTGGATAAGCAGTGCCACGCAAGTTTGCGGTGAGCAGGTCGCTTTCGCTTCGCTCTCGGTTGATGCGTTTTCCGGACTCCATCGCTATGTCAATGTGTTTTTTCCAGGAGTCCCATAGATGGGCAACAAACTGTACGTAGGCAACCTGCCCTACTCCGTGCGCGACAGCGACCTCGAACAGGCCTTCGGCCAGTTCGGCGCCGTCACCAGCGCCAAGGTCATGATGGAGCGCGACACCGGCCGCTCCAAGGGCTTTGGCTTCGTCGAGATGGGCAGCGATGCCGAGGCACAGGCCGCCATCAGCGGCATGAACGGCCAGCCGCTCGGCGGCCGCAGCGTCGTGGTCAACGAAGCGCGCCCGATGGAGCAGCGCCCCCGCGGTTTCGGCGGCGGCGGTGGTGGCTACGGCGGCGGTGGCGGTGGCGGCGGTGGCGGCTACGGTGGGGGTGGCGGCGGCTACGGCGGTGGCGGCGGCGGCGGTGGCCGCGGTTTCGGCGGCGGCGGTGGTGGCCGCAGTGGCGGTGGCGGTGGCGACGGTGGATTCCGCAGCCCGTACGGCTCCGGCCCTCGCGGCGGCGGCAACCGCGGCGGTGGCAGCAGCTACTGAGAGCAGGCCCCCCAGAACAAAGGCTCCCACGGGAGCCTTTTTCTTTGGCCCTGCCGGGCAGTCATTCCCCTTGCCGGCGCTTGCGCGGGCGGCCGGCCAGCAGCCGGTCGAACAGCCCGTCGGGCAGCCAGCGCAAGACCGCCGCCACGATCCCCATCTGCCATGGAATCACGCGCCAGCTGCTGCCGCGGCCGATCGCCCGGAAAGCGCGGTCGGCGAATTCCGCCGGCTGCAGCAGGAAGGGCATGCCATAGCGGTTGCCGCGGGTCAGCGGCGTGTCGACGTAGCCCGGGCAGATCGTCACCACCTTCACGCCGGTGGGGCGCAGTTCGCCGCGCAGGCTTTCGCAGTAGCTGATCACCGCCGCCTTGCTGGCGCAGTAGGCGCCGTGCCCCGGCATGCCGCGGATGCCGCCGACGCTGGCGATGCCCACCAGCGTGCCCGAGCCGCGCGCCGCCATGGGCGCGATGAAGGGGTGGAAGGTGGCGGCCAGCCCGACGTTGTTGGTGGCGTAGGTGCGGGCGATGACGTCCAGGTCCTCCCGGATCGCGGTGTCCACCCCGATGCTGATGCCGGCGTTGGCGATCACCACCTGGGGCACGCCTTGCTGCGCCAGGCAGCGGTGGCCCGCGGCGACGATGCTGTCGGTCTGCGCGACGTCGGCGGCATACACGGCGTAGCGGGCCGGATCGAGCCGCTCGCCCGCCGCCCACGCCTGGATCTCGCCGGTCCGCCGCGCGGCCAGCGCCAGGTCCCAGCCGGCCCGGTAGTAGCGCGCGGCCAGTGCCTGTCCGATGCCGCTGGACGCGCCGGTGATGAAGACCAGCGGACGCGCCATTGCCGGTCAGCGCTTGGGGTCGGGCACCAGCGTGCCGCGCACCCGGCCGTGCAGCTCGCCGATCCGGTCGAGGTGGTCATAGTCCAGCGAATCGGCGGTGAAGCGGTCGTTGCCGCGGATCAGCACCACCGGCTTGTGCGAGCGCACCTGCTCGGTGTTGACGAATACGTGCAGGAACTCGCCGCGGATCTCCATGGGCGGCGCCTCGCTGCCGGGCGCCGGCTCGCGCCGGACCACCGCGTTGCCGATCAGCTGCACCTCCGAGCCGTCGGCGTTGCTGATGGCGCGCTGGCCGGTTGCCACCGTCAGCGCGCCGGTCTCGTCGTAGGAGCGCATGCGCGGGTTGTCGATCTCCAGCGTGTCGGTGTCGGGGTAGTGCCGCGCCTCGGTGCCGAACACCTCGCTCTTGAGGCGGCCGGCCGGCCCGAAGGTCTTCACCGAGAAGCCGCGCATGAAGTAATCCGGCTGGTGGACCGGTGGGCGCTCCGCTCCGGGCGCGCCCATGAACGTGGGCGTGTTGCTGGCCAGCCAGTAGGTGCCCAGCGCCAGCACCCCCATCAGCAGCACCGGCAGGTAGATCGCCAGCCGGTCCCAGGTGCGGCGGGCCCAACGCCAGGCCTGCGCCAGGGGCAGGGCGGCGGCGGCCGTCATCGATAGCGCTCCAGCAGCCCGGCGTAGCGGCCGCTCGCCACCAGCAGCAGGTCGCAGAACTCTCGCGCCGCCCCGTGGCCGCCGGCTGCGCGCGTGACGTAGGCGGCAGCCGCCTTGACCTCCGCGTGCGCGTTGGCCGGCGCCGCGGCAAAGGCGCAGCGGCGCAGCACCGGCAGGTCGGGCCAGTCGTCGCCGATGGCCGCGGCCTGCGCCCAGTCCAGCCCCAGTTCGCCGAGCGTGCGCTGCGCCGCCGGGGCCTTGTCCTCGGTGCCGTAGTGCACCTTCACCACGCCCAGCGCCGCCAGCCGCGCCCGCAGCGCCGGCGAGTCGCGCCCGGTGACCACCACCGGCGTGATGCCGGCCTGCTGCAGCAGCTTGAGCCCCAGGCCGTCGAGGATGTGGAAGCGCTTGAGCATCTCGCCTTCGGCTGACAGGTACAGCCCGCCGTCGGTGAGCACGCCATCGACGTCGAAAAAGGCCACCCGCACGCCCTGTGCGGCCAGCAGCAGTTCCGGCTCGAACCCGAGGGTTGGCAGGGGCCCGGCCCCGCCGCGCACGGTCGTCGTCACTAGATCACCTTGGCGCGCATCAGGTCGTTGCTGTTGACCGCGCCGCACAGCCGGCCCTGCTCGTCGACCACCAGCACGCTGGTGATGCGGTGCCGCTCCATCAGCTCGGCCGCCTCGGCCGCCAGTGCGTCGTCGCGGATCGTGCGCGGATCGGGGTGCATGACCTCGCGCGCGCGCACCTGGCGCAGGTCCACGCCCTTCTCGATCAGGCGGCGCAGGTCGCCGTCGGTGAAGACGCCCAGCACGCGCCCCTGGTCGTCGGCGATGGCCGACGCGCCCAGCCCCTTGGCGCTCATCTCGCGCATCAATTCGGGGAACGGGGTGTCCGGGCCGACACGCGGGACGGCGTCGCCGGTGCGCATGACGTCGCTCAGGTGGGTCAGCAGCTTGCGCCCGAGCGCGCCGCCGGGGTGCGAGCGGGCGAAGTCCTCGGCGCGGAAGCCGCGCGCGTCCAGCAGCGCCACCGCCAGCGCGTCGCCCAGCGCCAACTGGGTGGTGGTGCTGGCGGTCGGGGCCAGGTTCAGCGGGCAGGCTTCCTTCTCCACGCCGCTGTCCAGCGCGATGTCGGCATGGCGCGCCAGCGTGGACTGCAGGTTGCCGGTGATCGCCACCAGCGGCACGCCCAGCCGCTTGAGCACCGGCAGGATGGCCGTGATCTCGTCGCTTTCGCCGCCGTTGGAGATGGCCAGCACCAGGTCGATCGACTTGATCATGCCGAGGTCGCCGTGGCTGGCCTCGGCCGGGTGCACGAACAGCGCCGCGGTGCCGGTGGACGCCAGCGTGGCGGCCACCTTGCGGCCGATGTGGCCGCTCTTGCCCATGCCCATCACGACCACCCGGCCGCGCACGGCCAGCATGGCCTGCACCGCGCGCCCGAAGGACTCGCCGGTGCGCGCCTTCAGGCCCTGCACGGCGGCGGCTTCGATGTCGAAGGTCTCCAGCGCCAGCCGCAGTGCGCGGACGGGGTCGAAGTCCTTGGCGGGGTCGCCCGGCGCCGAGGGGAGGGAAGCGGGCATGGCGGCGATTCTAGGGTCCCCGTTAGCATCGGCGCATGTCCACGCTGGAGCTGATGCTGGTGTACCTGCTGGCCGCGGTGCTCGGCGTGGTGGCCTGCCGCTCGCTCAAGCTGCCGCCGATGCTGGGCTACCTGCTGGCCGGCGTCCTGATCGGGCCCCATGCGTTGTCACTGGGCCAGGACTCCGCAACGGTGCATTACGTCGGCGAGTTCGGCGTGGTGTTCCTGATGTTCGTGATCGGGCTGGAGTTCAGCCTCTCCAAGCTGCGCTCCATGCGGACCCACGTGTTCGGGCTGGGCCTGCTGCAGGTGGTGCTCACGCTGCTGGTGGGCACGCTGGGCAGCGTGGCGCTGGCGGCGATCGCCCCGGGGCTGTGGCGCATGAGCTGGCAGACTGCGCTGGTGCTGTCCGGCGCGCTGGCCATGAGCAGCACGGCGATCGTGGTCAAGCTGGTGGCCGAGCGGCTGGAGCTGGACTCCGAACACGGCAAGCGGGTGATCGGCGTGCTGCTGTTCCAGGACCTGGCCCTGGTGCCCCTGCTGGTGCTGGTGCCCGCGTTGGGCAGCGAACCCGAGCGCATGCTGTCGGCGCTGGCGCTGGCCCTGGTCAAGGCCGCCGCGCTGGTCACCCTGCTGCTGGTGGGCGGCCAGAAGCTGATGCGCTGGTGGCTCACGCTGGTGGCTCGTCGCAAGAGCGAAGAGCTGTTCGTGCTGAACCTGCTGCTGGTCACGCTGGGCCTGGCCTGGCTGACCGAACTGGCCGGGCTGTCGCTGGCGCTGGGCGCCTTCATCGCCGGCATGCTGATCGCCGAGACGGAATACAAGCACCAGGTCGAAACCGACATCCGGCCGTTCCACGACGTGCTGCTGGGCCTGTTCTTCATCGGCGTGGGCATGCTGCTGGACTGGCGGGTGGTGGCCGGGCACTGGCCGCTGGTGCTGGTGCTGGTCACGCTGCCGGTGCTGTTCAAGCTGGCGCTGGTCACCGCGCTCGCTCGCGCGCTGGGCGCCACCGCCGGCGTGTCGCTGCGCACCGGGCTGTACCTGGCCCAGGCCGGCGAGTTCGGTTTCGTGCTGCTGACGCTGGCGCAGCAGCACGCCCTGTTGCCGGACGGCCTGCGCAGCCCGATCCTGGCCAGCATGGTGCTGTCCATGCTGGCCACGCCCTTCGTCATCCAGTACAGCAACAAGCTGGTGATGAAGCTGGTGGCCAGCGAGTGGCTGCAGCAGTCGCTGCAGATGACCACGATCGCGCGCCGATCCATCAACGTGAACCGGCACGTGATCATCTGCGGCTACGGCCGCAGCGGCCAGAACCTGGCGCGGATGCTGGAGCGCGAGCACATCCCCTACATGGCGATGGACCTCGACCCCGACCGGGTGCGGCAGGCCGCTGCCGCCGGCGACTCGGTGGTGTTCGGCGACGCCGCCCGGCTGCAGTCGCTGATGGCCGCCGGGCTGGCGCGTGCCAGCGCGGTGGTCGTGACCTACCTGGACGTGCCCGGCGCGCTCAAGGTGCTGGCGCATGCGCGCGCCCACGCGCCGCAGGTGCCGGTGATCGTGCGCACCCAGGACGACCGCGACCTGGACAAGCTGCAGGCCGCAGGTGCGACCGAGGTGGTGCCCGAAGCGCTGGAAGGCTCGCTGATGCTGGCCAGCCATGCGCTGGCGCTGGTGGGCGTGCCGATGCGGCGCGTGATCCGGCTGGTGCGCGACCAGCGCGACGAGCGTTACAGCCTGCTGCGCGGCTACTTCCACGGCGCCGACGACGACACGGCCGACGAACGCCAGCAGGAACGGCTGGCCACCGTGACGCTGCCGCCGGGCGGCCGCTCGGCCGGCAAGCGGCTCGGCCATTTCGCTTTCCACGCGATGGGCGTGCGGGTGGTCAGCGTGCGGCGCTTGAACGGCAAGGCGGCGCCGCTGGACGGCGACCCTCCGCTCGAAGGCGGCGACACGGTGGTGCTGTCGGGAAAGCCGGAGGCGCTGGCGGTGGCGGAGGAGAAGCTGCTCGCCGGTTAGCCGCTGGCCCGCAACCGCCACCCGCGCGGCGCGCCTCAGCACCGCATCGTTGCCGCGAAGTCCAGAACATTTGTGCCTTCGCAGGCGCGCAAGCCAGGCGCGACAAAGTACTAGCGACGCCCACCTCGTTAATGCGAGCGCGTACGTATCGCACGGCACAACGTCGCATCTTCGTCACACTCATCCCGGACACCTTGATGAGTGACGTAACCATCTGTATCGTCGCGCGCTTTTTGCAGGAGATCAGATTGCGTTTTCCGTTTTTCAAGGTAGTCGTGGCGGGCGCGTGCGCCTTCCTGCTCGCCGCATGCGGCGGTGGTGGCGGTGGTGCGGTTCCGGCCGTCAGCACGCCCTCGTTGAGCGGCACGGCCGCTGTGGGTGCCCCTCTGCCCTCGGCAGTCGTGGTGCTGCGGGACGCCGCCGGCAACACGCTGACGACCACGGCGGATGCGGGCGGAAGCTTCACGTTCGCCGATACATCCTTGGTGTCAGCTCCCTTCATGCTGCAGGCAACGGGAATGGCCGGGGGCACGACGTTCAACCTCTACAGCCTCGCGACCGGCACCACCGGCGTGCTGAACGTCACGCCTGCCACCGATGCGATCACGGCGCAGGCGCTGGGCGAGGACCCCTCCACGGCGTTCTCCAGCAGCGACAAGATCGGCGCGGCGGACTCCGCCAGGCTGCAGGCCGCGAAGACCCGCCTAGCCGCCGCGCTGGCCAATGTCTATGCGGCTCTGGGCCTGAGCACCGGCCAGGTCGACCTGATGACCACCGCGTTCACCGCCGACAACACGGGACTCGACAAGCTGCTGGACGTGGTGAGCTTCGAGGTTCAGATGCAGGCGGACAAGCCGGTGGTCGTGCTGACCAACAAGGTTGCCGGCACCGGCATCACGGTGGACCCGGAAGCCACGAATCCGGCGCCGCTGCCCGCCTCTACGGAACTGGCCCTGGACGTCGGCAGCATCAACGCGCTGATTGCCAGCTTCAACACCCAGATGGCCACCGCCAGCGGCATTGCGTCGCCGGCCATGCTGGACCTGTTCACGACCAACTTCCTCGAAGAAGGCATGGATCGTGCTGCGATCGTCGAGGATCTGAAGGGGGCTGTGGGCGCGAAGTTCACCGGCTTCGTGCTCCAGGCCTGCGAGTCATCCGGCAGCACCTGCCACGTGCTCATCGGCATCAAGGACCCGGACGGCAGCGAAGGTCCCGACGCGATGGTCGTGCAGCGCGGCAGCGACGGCAAGTGGCGCTTCCACGGCGACCAGTCCCCGTTCGGTTACAGCGTGACCCCGGTCGCGTCGGCCCGCTTCAACGTGGGTTCCACCGGTGCGAGCACACGGGTGTCGCTGGTCCCGGGCGCGAACCTGAACATCTCGTCGGACGTCCTGAACAACGGCTCCGCCACCTATGCGCCGAGCGCGACCTTGCAGTTCAGCTTCGATGGCGGCAACACGTGGGGTACTGCTGTGCAATTCACCAGCACCAAGTGCCCGGGCAACGACTACCTGTCGATCGTGAACGGCAATGCCAGCGATTGCGGCAACTTCTTCCCGATCCCGGAAGCCACGGCGATCGCAGCCAATGCGGCCATGCTCGAAGGCAAGCTGAAGACTCGAGTCCAGCTGTTCAGCGATGACAACTTCACCACCTTGGTGGACACCCACGTGGCGAGAGTCACCACTCGCCTGTTCACCAACAGCGCCGCGGCCCAGGCGCTGTCGCGCACCGGTGTCGGCATCACCGGCCTCGAGAGCGACTATCGCAGCATCTCATTCGCTGGCGTCGGGCTGGAATTCGTTCGCGTCGATGCCGTCGTCGGCACATCGCCGGCCCAGGGCGTTCAGTGGCAAGGTGGCGTGAACCTGCTGGGCGGCAAGGTCACCATGGCGGATGCGCAGTCGCAGTGCGCAGGAAGCAGCTGCGCGACCCACTTTGGCAGCACCGCGCGCTTCTCGTCCATGATGCTGGTTTCGCGCACCGCGCAGAACCAGACGGTCTGGGCGTTCCACGCGCTGCCCGGCTTCCTCGTCCATTGAGGAATTGCTTAGGCAGATGAAGGGCTGCTTCGGCAGCCCTTTTTCATGAGCGACGCATGGCGCCGCTCACTTCCCGATGCAAAAGCTCGAGAAGATCACCCCCAGCAAATCGTCGGCCGTGAACTCGCCGGTGATCTCGTTGAGCGCGTTCTGCGCCAGCCGCAGTTCCTCGGCGAGCAGGTCCAGCGCCGGCACTGGCGCGGCCAGGTGCGCCGCCGCTTCCAGCAGGTGCGTGTCGACGCGGCGCAGCGCCTGCAGGTGGCGCTCGCGGGCGATGTAGACGCCCTCGGGTGCGGCCTGCCAGCCGGCGATCTCCAACAACCGACGGCGCAAGTCCTGCAGTCCGTCGCCGGTGCGCGCCGACAGGCGGATGGCCCCGTCCGGCACGGTGGCCTCCGGCGCCGCATCGGCCTTGTTCCACAGCTGCAGCACCGGCACCGCCGCCGGCACGTGCGACTTCAACCGCTGCAGAAGCTCCTCGTCGGCCTTGCGGTACTCCGGTTCCTGCCCGCGCGTGAGGTCGTGCAGGAACAGCACCGCGTCGGCCCCGGCGATCTGCGACCAGGCGCGCTCGATGCCGATGCGCTCGACTTCGTCCTGGCTCTCGCGCAGGCCGGCCGTGTCGACCACGTGCACCGGCACGCCCTCGACCTGGATGGTCTGGCTCACCACGTCGCGCGTGGTGCCGGGAATCGGCGTGACGATGGCCAGCTCGGCCCCCGCCAGCGCATTGAGCAGCGAGCTCTTGCCGGCATTGGGCTGGCCGGCGATCACCACCTTGATGCCCTCGCGCAGCAGCGCGCCCTGGCGCGCCCGCTGCAGCACCGCCGCCAGCAGGGCCTGCAGCCGATCGAGCTGGCCCTGCGCATCGGCCTGCCGCAGGAAGTCGATCTCCTCCTCCGGGAAGTCGAGCGTGGCCTCCACCAGCATGCGCAGGTGGACCAGCGCGTCGCGCAGGGCCTGGATCTCGCGCGAGAACTCGCCGGCCAGCGACCGGCTGGCGCTGCGGGCGGCCGCCTCGGTGCTGGCGTCGATCAGGTCGGCGATCGCCTCGGCCTGGGCCAGGTCGATCTTGTCGTTCAGGAAGGCGCGCTCGGTGAACTCGCCCGGCTGCGCCACGCGCAGGCCGATGCTGCTGCCCGCTTCCAGGCAGCGCGCCAGCAGCAGCTGCAGCACCACCGGCCCGCCGTGCGCCTGCAGCTCCAGCACGTCTTCACCGGTGTAGGAGTGCGGGGCGGGGAAATGGATGGCGAGCCCCTGGTCGATGGGCGAGCCGTCGGCGGCGCGGAAGGGCAGGTAGGTGGCTTCGCGCGGCTTGAGGACGCGAGCGCAGACAGCGTCGATGACCGGCTGCACGGCGCGGCCCGACACGCGCACGATGCCGACCGCGCCACGGCCGGGCGCGGTGGCAATGGCGGCGATCGGCTGGTCGTGGCGCGGGAGCATGGAGCTGATTTTCCCTCCCCCTTTGGGGGAGGGCAGGGTGGGGGCGGGGGGCGGCAAATGGACGCCGTATTTGTTTGGGCGCCGGTGTGCCCCCACCCCAACCCTCCCCCAGCGGGGAGGGAGCAAGAGAGCCCTCAGCTCTTGTTGAAGCGTGGCAGGTTGAACTGCGGCGGAACGCCCATGCGGGTGTTGATCAGCCACTGCTGGGCGATCGACAGGACGTTGTTGGTGATCCAGTACAGCACCAGGCCTGCCGGGAAGAAGAAGAACATCACCGAGAACGCCAGCGGCATGAACCACATCAGCTTGGCCTGCATCGGATCGGGCGGCACCGGGTTGAGCGCCGTCTGCAGCAGGGTGGTGAGCGTCATCACCAGCGGCAGGATGTAGTACGGGTCGGGCGACGCCAGGTCGTGGATCCAGCCTATCCAGGGCGCGTTGCGCATCTCCACGCTGGTCAGCAGCACCCAGTACAGCGCGATGAACACCGGGATCTGCACCATGATCGGGAAGCAGCCGCCCAGCGGATTGACCTTCTCCTCGCGGTAGATGCGCATCATCTCCTGCTGCATCTGCTGCGGGTTGTCCTTGTAGCGCTCGCGCAGCTGCATCACCTTGGGGTTGATGGCCTTCATCCGGGCCATGCTCTCGTAACCCTTGGCCTGCAGCCAGTAGAAGGCGATCTTGATCACCAGCACCAGCGCCATGATCGACCAGCCCCAGTTGCCCAGCACCGAGTGGATCTGGTCCATCAGCCAGTACAGCGGCTTGGCCAGGATGGTGAACATCCCGTAGTCCTTGACCAGGTCCAGGCCCGGGTAGATGCCCTCCAGCATCTTCTCGACTTGCGGGCCGGCGAAGAAGCGGGCGTCCAGCGTCTTGCTGGCGCCCGGCGCCACCGCCTCGGCCGGCGCGATCATGCCGACGGAATAGCGGGTCGGGTTGTCGACCTTGCGCACGAAGTTCTCGCGCTTGACCCCGTCGGGCAGGATCCAGGCGCTGGCGAAGTAGTGCTGCACCATCGCCACGTAGCCGGCGGTGGCCTCCTTCTGGAAGTCGGCCTTGTTCTTGTCGATGTCCGCCAACTCGACCTTCTGGAATTTCTGGTCGGCGGTGAACACCGCCGGCCCGGTGAAGGTGGACGTCGGGTTCATGATCGATGAACTCGAATCGCTGAATCCGCCGCGCACCAGCTGCAGGTACACCTGCGGCGACACCGGCTGCCCACCGTTGTTGATCACCTCGTGCGTGACGCCCACCTCGTAGTGGCCGCGCTTGAGCGTGTAGGTCTTGACCAGCTTGACGCCGCCGACCACCGGCGACTCGAACCGCACCTTCAGCTCGTCGCTGCCCGGCTTGAGCTCGCGCTCGCCGCTGGCCGCCATCGGCGTGGTGTGGTTGGGGAAGTCGCCGCCGATCAGCCCGCTCTGGGCGACGTACGTCTTGCCGGTCGGGCCCGGTTCGTCCTGCAGCAGCACGAAGGTGCTGGTGCCACCCTTGCCTGCGCTGGACTCGGCACTGACCTGGAGGAATTCGGTGCGCACCAGCGAACCGCCATCCGTGTCGAAGGTCAGGCGCAGCAGGTCGGTGGTGACCGTGAAGCGCTCGCGCGGGGCCTGGGCTGCCGCGGCCGGGGTGGCCGCGCCGGCGGCCGATGGCACCGCCTGGCCCTGGACGGGCGCCGATGCGGACGGCAGCGCGCCGGCGGCGCTG
>JAKFEA010000147.1:0-1848 GCA_036675905.1 Acidovorax sp.
CGTTACCTCGAATCGCTCAACGCCTACGCGCGCAGCATCGTGCAACCGGCCGGCCGACCCGAAGTCGACGCGGTGTACGGCATCCCGCCGACGGTGGCGATCGAGCAGCGCCTCTCGCGCGGCGGCCGCAAGTCGACGGTCGGCACCACCACCGAGGTCTGGCACTTCCTGCGCCTGCTCTATGTGAAGCTGGGCGTGCAGCACTGCGTGCACGACGGCGCCGAGGTGCGCCCGCAGACGCCGGACAGCATCGCCGCGCAGATCTTGAAGCGCTACCGCGGCCAGCACGTCGGCCTGCTGGCGCCGCTGGTGGTCAACCGCAAGGGCGTCTACACCGAACTGGCCGAGTGGGCGCGCGCGCGACGCTACACCCACCTGCGGGTGGACGGCAATTTCCTGCCCACCACCGGCTTTCCGCGCATCGATCGCTTCAAGGAGCACACCATCGAGCTGCCGGTGTGCGACCTGGACGTGACGCCCGCCAACGAGCCGCTGCTGCGCGACAAGCTGGCCGAGGCACTGGAGCACGGCAAGGGCGTGCTGCACGTGCTGGCGCCGCTGGACGGCCTGCGTGACGCCTTCGCCAACGGCGAGCCGCAGCACCGGCACATCGGCCAGGTCGAGGTGTTCTCCACCCGGCGCGCCTGCCCGGTGTGCAGCACCAGCTACGCCGAACTGGACCCGCGCCTGTTCTCCTACAACAGCAAGCACGGCTGGTGCCCCGAGTGCGTGGGCACCGGCGTGCGCCTGACCCGCGACCAGCGCAAGGCCTTCGACGACACCGTGCTCGGCGTGGACGCCAACAAGGGCCGCGAGCAGACCTTCGCCGAACCGGAGGTGGAGGACCTCACCGACGAAGCCTGCCCGACGTGCCGCGGCACGCGCCTCAATGCGCAGGCGCGTGCCGTGAAGTTCGCCGGGGTCGCCATCGACCACATCGCAGCGATGTCCGTCACCGAGGTGCGGCGCTGGATCGAGGTCCTGCAGCGCACGGGCGGACTGAGCGACCGCGAGCAGGGCATCGCGCGCGACCTGATCCCGGAGATCCGCAGCCGGCTGGAGTTCCTGGAGGAGGTCGGCCTGGGCTACCTGACGCTGGACCGTGGCGCGCCGACGCTGTCGGGCGGCGAGGCCCAGCGTATCCGCCTCGCGGCGCAGCTCGGCTCCAACCTGCAGGGCGTGTGCTACGTGCTGGACGAGCCCACCATCGGCCTGCACGCGCGCGACAACCAGATCCTGCTGGACGCACTGCACAAGCTGGGCGACAAGGGCAACACGCTGGTGGTGGTGGAGCACGACGAGGACACCATCCGCCGCGCCGACCACATCATCGACATCGGTCCGGGTGCGGGCAAGCGCGGCGGGCGCGTGATCGCGCAGGGCACGGCGCAGGAACTGGTGGCCAGCGAGGATTCGCTGACGGGGCGGTATTTGCTGCACGCGATGCGGCATCCGCTGAAGCCGCGGCGGGGCGTGGGGGAGGTGCCACCACGACAGGCGCCAGTGGGAGATCTGCCCCCACCCCAGCCCTCCCCCAAAGGGGGAGGGAGCAAGACCCGGAAACTCCCTCCCCCCCTGGGGGAGGGCGGGGGAGGGGGCGCTCCCGATCCCAACCACTTCCTCCACCTCCGCGGCGCCAGCCTCCACAACCTCCGCGACATCGACATCACCGTCCCCCTGCGCCGCCTGGTCGCGGTCACCGGCGTGTCCGGCTCCGGCAAGTCGACGCTGGCGCGCGACGTGCTGCTGCACAACGTGCAGGCGGCCGTGCAGCAGCGCAGCACCAAGGCCGGCCGCGACGCCGACGACCGCGGCAAGCATCCGGTGTGGAGCGGCTGCGAAGCGCTG
>JAKFEA010000148.1:0-2625 GCA_036675905.1 Acidovorax sp.
AGCGACATCCGCTACGCCGACCCGATCCCCTCGATGTTCTCGTTCAACTCGCCGGTGGGCGCGTGCGAGGTCTGCCGCGGCTTCGGGCGCGTCATCGGCGTCGACTACGGCCTGGTGATCCCGAACGACAAGCTGACGCTGCGCGCCGGCGCCGTCAAGCCGATGCAGACGCCGGCCTGGCAGGAGAACCAGGACGACCTGATGCGGTACGCCGAATCCGCCGGCATCCCGCGCGACACGCCCTGGTACAAGCTGACGCCGGAGCAGCAGCACTGGGTGGTCCACGGCACGCCCAACTACAAGGAGGGCAACTGGAACAAGCAGTGGTATGGCGTCAAGCGCTTCTTCGCCTACCTGGAAAGCAAGGCCTACAAGATGCACATCCGGGTGCTGCTGTCCAAGTACCGCAGCTACACCCCGTGCGAGACCTGCGGCGGAGCACGCCTGAAGATCGACAGCCTGCTCTGGCGGTTGGGCAGCAAGGAAGACGCAGACGCGGTGCTGGACCCGTCGAAGCGCTTCATGCCGGTGGGCGTCGACTGGTCGCGCGAGCAGCTCGAGGCGCTGCCTGGACTCGCGCTGCACGACCTGATGCTGCTGCCCATCGACAAGCTGCGCATCTTCTTCGCCCGCCTGCAGCCGCAGCCGGGTGCGCAGACGGACGGCGAGTACGCGGCACTGAAGCTGCTGTTCGAGGAGATCACCACCCGGCTGCGCTACCTGGTGGACGTCGGCATCGGCTATCTCACGCTGGACCGCCAGAGCCGCACGCTGTCCGGCGGCGAGGTGCAGCGCATCAACCTCACCACGGCGCTGGGCACGTCCCTCGTCAACACGCTGTTCGTGCTGGACGAGCCCAGCATCGGCCTGCATCCACGCGACATGAGCCGCATCACCGAGGCCATGAAGCGCCTGCGCGACGCCGGCAACACGCTGGTGGTGGTGGAACACGATCCCGCGGTGATGCTGGCCGCCGATCGCATGATCGACATGGGCCCGGGCCCCGGCGAGCGCGGCGGCCAGATCGTTTTCGATGGCAGCACCCACGACCTGCGCTCCGCCGACACCCTGACCGGCGCGTATCTCGGCGGCCGCAAGCAGGTTGGCATGGGCTTCAAGCGCGCGGTCACCGACGCCACGCCGCGGCTGGTGCTGGAAGGCGCCTGCGAGCACAACCTGAAGAACCTGTCGGTGGAGTTCCCGCTGCAGCGGCTGGTGTGCGTGACCGGCGTGTCCGGCTCCGGCAAGTCGACGCTGGTGCAGGACATCCTCGCGCCCGCCCTGCTGCGGCACTTCGGCCGCGCTACCGAGACGCCCGGCCACCACGAGCGCCTGCTGGGCGCCGACCACCTGGGTGACGTGGTGTTCGTCGACCAGTCGCCGATCGGCAAGACGGCGCGCTCCAACCCGGTCAGCTACGTCGGCGCCTGGGACTGCATCCGCGAAATCTTCGCCAACTCGCCGATGGCGCGGCAACGCGGCTACACCGCCGCCAAGTTCAGCTTCAACAGCGGCGACGGCCGCTGCCCCACCTGCGGCGGCTCCGGCTTCGAGCACGTCGAGATGCAGTTCCTCTCCGACGTCTACCTGCGCTGCCCCGACTGCGACGGCCGCCGCTACCGCCCCGAGATCCTCGAAGTCACCATCGAGCGGAAATCGGGGTCAGATACGCATTTCCGGCGGCTGAGCGTGGCCGACGTGCTGGAGCTCACGGTGAGCGAGGCCGCCGCGCTGTTCGCCAATGACCGCGACGTGATCCGGGCGTTGCAGCCGATCGTCGACGTCGGCCTGGAGTACGTGAAGCTGGGCCAGCCGGTGCCGACGCTGTCGGGCGGCGAGTCGCAGCGCCTCAAGCTGGCCGGCTTCCTGGCCGAGGCGGCCAAGTCGGCCAGCAACAGCCGGCAGGGCCTGGCGCGCAAGGGCACGCTGTTCCTGTTCGACGAGCCCACCACCGGCCTGCACTTCGACGACATCGCCAAGCTGATGCGTGCGTTGCGCAAGCTGCTGGAGGCCGGCCATTCGCTGGTCGTGATCGAGCACAACCTGGACGTGATCCGTGCCGCCGACTGGCTGGTGGACCTGGGGCCGGAAGGCGGCGAAGGCGGCGGCCTGCTGGTGGCCGAAGGGCCGCCGGAGGAGGTGAAGAAGCACCCGGCGTCGCACACGGCCAAGGCGCTGCGGGAGTACGACGGGACGATTGGGGTGGCCGAGCCCCTGCCTGACTCCCTCTCCCGCGCGCGGGAGAGGGTGGGGGTGAGGGCGGCGGCGCTCGCGGAGAGCCCTCACCCCGGCCCTCTCCCGCAAGCGGGAGAGGGTGAGAACGGCCGTCGCGCGCTCGCGCGCTCCGGTGCCTCATCGATTTCGATCGTCAACGCCCACGAGCACAACCTCAAGAACCTGTCCGTCGACATCCCGCACAACCGCTTCAGCGTCATCACCGGCGTGTCGGGGTCGGGCAAGTCGACGCTGGCCTTCGACATCCTGTTCAACGAAGGCCAGCGCCGTTACCTCGAATCGCTCAACGCCTACGCGCGCAGCATCGTGCAACCGGCCGGCCGACCCGAAGTCGACGCGGTGTACGGCATCCCGCCGACGGTGGCGATCGAGCAGCGCCTCTCGCGCGGC
>JAKFEA010000149.1:0-1747 GCA_036675905.1 Acidovorax sp.
CCTGGTCGAATTCATCGCCGGCAAGCGCGCACCTAAACTGCCGGAACTGAAGTACGCGGTGCTGGGCCTGGGCGATTCCAGCTACGCCGATTTCTGCGGCATCGGCCGCAAGCTGGATGCGCGACTGGCCGAACTGGGCGCGAGCCGCCTGTTCGCCGCCGGCGAAGCGGACCTGGACATCGACACCGTGGCCTCGCCCTGGCGCGAACAGGCGCTGGGCCAGGCCCGCGAATTGTTCAAGACTACGTCGCCGCCTTCGGCCACGATCACTCCGCTGCGCCCGCATGCACTGCCCGCCTATTCGCACGACAAGCCCTTCGCCGCGGAGCTGCTGCTCAACCAGCGCATCAGCGGGCGCGACTTCAAGGGAGTGGGTTTCCTGAAATATGGCGGCGCCGGCAAGGACGTGCGTCATCTGGAACTGTCGCTGGAAGGTTCCGGCCTGGCCTACGAACCTGGCGATGCGTTAGGCGTATGGCATCGCAACCCCGCGCCGCTGGTCGATGCCGTGCTGCAGGTCCTCGCGCTGGATGGCGATGCACCGGTCACCGAGAAGGATGAATCGCTGCCGCTGCGCGAATGGCTGACGAGCAAGCGCGAACTGACCAGGCTGAGCCGCCCATTCCTCGCCCACCACGCGGCCCAGTCGCGTTCCGAAGCCCTGAACGACCTGCTCGCCCCGGGCCGCAACACCGAACTGGCAGCACTGCTCGGCGACCACCAGTTGATCGACGTGCTGCGCCGCTGGCCCGCGCACTGGGAGGCGCAGGAGCTGGTCACCGCGCTGCGTCCGCTCACCCCGCGCCTGTACTCCATCGCCTCCAGCCGCAAGCGCGTCGGCGAGGAAGTGCACCTCACCGTGGACGTGCTGGATTACGAAGCCTTCGGCGAGAAACACGTCGGCGCCGCGAGCGGCTTCCTCTCGACGCTGACCGAAGGCGGCACTGCGCCGGTCTACGTCGAGGCCAATGAACGCTTCCGCGTCCCCGCCGATGCCTCACGCGACCTCATCATGGTCGGTCCCGGCACCGGCGTGGCCCCGTTCCGCGGTTTCGTCCAGGAACGCGCCGAGACCGGCGCGCGCGGACGTAACTGGCTGCTGTTCGGCGCGCAGCATTTCAACAGCGACTTCCTCTACCAGACCGAATGGCAGGACGCCCTGCGCAAGGGCGAACTGCACAAGCTGGACCTGGCGTTCTCGCGCGACCAGGCGACGAAGATCTACGTGCAGCAGCGGCTGCGCGAACGCGGTCGGGAGGTCTACGACTGGCTGGAAGGGGGCGCGCACTTCTACGTCTGCGGCGCCATCGCCATGGGCAAGGACGTGCATGCGGCCTTGTTGCAGATAGTTTCCGAGCAGGCGGGCGTGGATGCCGAAGGCGCCGCCGATTACCTCACCCGACTGCAGGCGGAGGGCCGCTACAGCCGCGATGTGTATTGACCGTAGGAGCGGCTTCCAGCCGCGAGCTCTTGATTCTAATTAGCTCATAAAAGCTCGCGGCTGGAAGCCGCTCCTACGACAACCCTCCGGCCCAGCCCACACCCCATGACCACCCACTCCGTCGAAGACATCAAATCCGAAAGCAAGCGCCTCCGCGGCAGCCTGCTCGACAGCTTGGCCGACCCGGTCACCGGCGCGCTGCGCGAATCGGACCAGACCCTGATCAAGTACCACGGCAGCTACCAGCAGGACGACCGCGACATCCGCGACGAGCGCCGCCGGCAGAAGCTGGAACCGGCCTACCAG
>JAKFEA010000150.1:0-2151 GCA_036675905.1 Acidovorax sp.
CTCCAACAGCGCGGCGAGCAGGCGCACCACGGTGGTGGTCTTGCCGGTGCCGGGGCCCCCGGAGATCACCGCCAGCCGGCGGCGCACCGCCTGGGCGGCGGCCAGGCGCTGCCAGTCCGGCTGCTGCGTGTTGAAGGAAAACAGCCGGCTAAGGCTTTCACTTAGCCGGGCTTCATCGACCGCCGGCAGATCGGCGGCGCGGGCCAGCAGCTGTTCGGCCAACTGGCGCTCGTAGGCGTGGTAGCGCGCCAGGTACAGGCGTGGACCGTCAAGGATCAGCGGGGTGAAAGCGCCCGCCGCGCCGACCAGGGCAGAGGCTTGCAGCCGGTTGCGCCACTCGGCCAGGCTTGGCAGGCACAAGCCGTGCTCCGGCCAGGGCCGGCGACCGGCCAGACGCGCCAGCGGCAGGCACACATCGCCCTGGTCCAGCGCGGTGCAGAGCAGGGCGGCCGAGGCCAGCACCAGCGGCTCGGCAGCCGGATCGAGGCGCTGCAGGCTGTCGACCAGGGCGCGTTCCAGCGGACCGAGGGGCAGGTCGGTGAGGGTCATGGACAATCCCCCGAAAACAGCGGCCCGAGAGCGCAAGGCGCCTTTTGTGGGAGCGGCCTTGGCCGCGATGTTTTTGTGTCGCCTACTTCGCGGTCGAGACCGCTCCCACCCGGCCCTGTAGCCCGGATGCAATCCGGGAGCGGCCTGCGCGGCGTCTGAACAACTCCCCAGATTGCATCCGGGCTAGATGACGGGCCGAGCATCACACGCCCTCCGCAAACAGCTTATCCAGCGCATCCAGCAGCTCGTCGCTGGGCCGGGCGAAGTACACCCCGGCCTGGGGCATGCCGCGCAGGAACAGGTAGTAGGCGCCGCCCAACTGACTGTCGTCGAAGTCGGCCAGGCGCCGGCGCAGGAAGCGCCGCAGCGCCACCAGGTAGATCAGGTACTGCAGGTAGTAGTGCTCGCCGGCCAGGGCCTGCAGCAGGCGTTCGCCCTCGTAGTAGCTGGCGTCCGGGCCGAGCCAGTTGGACTTGTAGTCGGCGATGTACCAGCGCCCCTGGTGCTCGAAGCACAGGTCGATGAAGCCCTTGAGAAAGCCCTTGAGGCTGTCGAATTCCAGGCGCGCGGCGGCCTCGCGCAGCGGCGCGGGCAGGCCAAAGGCCGGGTCGGCGAGGATCGCCCGCAGGCGCGGCACGTCGAGGTCCGCCACCGGGAAGGTGAAGCCCAGCTCGGGCAGGCGCCGCGCGGCCTGCAGGCTGGCCAGGCGCAGGCCACTGCCGTCCAGATCGGTATCGAGCACTTGCTGCAGTTGAGCCAGGGCGACCTCGCGCCAGTCGGCGCTGATGCCGTGGCCGCTCAATGCCGGTTCGACCAGCTCGGCCAGGGTTGCCTTGCCGCGCGCCCAGTCCTCGAGGATGGCGTGCAGGCAGGTGCCGGCGCGGGCGCCGCGGGGAAAGGCGAAGAAGCCGCTGCCCGGTTCGCTGGCATCGGGGATCGCCAGGCCGTCGCGGTCCGGTGCCTCCATATGCAGGCCGGCAGCGAGGCCGGAGAAGCTGCCGATGCGCCAGGCGCTGTGCAGGCTGCGCTGCAGCGTCGCCAGCTGCTGCGGCGGCGGCGCGCGGCGCTCGCCGGCGGCGCTGGCTTCCTCCTCGCGCAAGGGCTGCAGGGCCATCCGCCCCTGGCTGGCGGCCACCAGTTGTTCGATCTCGGTGCGCAAACCCGCGGGGCTCAAGCTCTGCAGGTGCGCGGCCAGTTCGCCCAGGGCGTCATTGCCCGGCAGCTGGCGGCCGTGCAGCAGCCAGGCCAGGGCGCTGCTGTGCAGGCCTTCCTCGCTCAGGCCGCCGTCCTTCTTCGGCTTGCAGTCCACCGGCCCCCAGTGCAGCCACAGGCGGTCGCGGGCGCGGGTCAGGGCCACGTAGGCCAGGCGCAGGCGTTCGGCGAAGCGTTCCTGGCGCGCGCGCTGGCGGTGCGTGTCGAGGTGTTCGCCACCGAGGTCGAGCAGCGGCGTGCCGTCGTCGGCGTGGCAGCTGATGTCCTCCTGCTTGCGCAGCAGGGCGCCGTCCCACAGGTAGGGGCAGAACACCAGCGGGTATTCCAGGCCCTTGGCGGTGTGGATGGTGACGATCTGCACCCGCTCGGCATCGCTTTCCAGGCGCAGCA
>JAKFEA010000151.1:0-2689 GCA_036675905.1 Acidovorax sp.
CTGCGGCTCGCCCTCCAGGGCGCCTTCGGCGACCAGCCGCTGCAGGGCGGCGCGCACCGGCATCGGGCTGGTGCCCCATTCGGCCGCCAGGTCGCGGATCTTCAACCGCTCGCCGGGCTGGAAGCGCCCGGCCAGCAGGCCTTCACGAATTCGTTGGTAGAGCTGGTCCTGCAGATTGTCGGCCATGGTCATTTACCCACGGGCCGGCGGGGCAGGCAGTTGGCTGAGGGTCAGCAGGCAGTCACGCATCTTGATTTCCTTGTTGGGTTTTGGCGTAGGGTGCGCCGTGCGCACCGTGACTCGACTCGGGCTGCCTGGTGCGCACGGCGCACCCTAGGGGGCCTTGTTCTCGATCAGGCAGTTGCCACCATCGACGACTATAACTTCGCCGGTGATATAGCTGGCCTCGCGGGAGGCCAGGAACGCCACCGCCGCCGCGACTTCTTCAGGGCGACCGGCGCGGCCGAGCGGCGTGTACTCGGCGGCATGGTGCTCCTCCTCGGTGCTCGAGCCGGTGGCGATCCAGCCGGGCGCCACGCTGTTGACCGTGATGCCCTGCTTGGCCACTTCCAGCGCCAGGCCCATGGACAGGCCGAGCATGCCGGCCTTGGCCGCGCTGTAGGCCGCCTCGCCGCGGTTGCTGCCGCGGGTGCCGGTGGTCGAGCTGATATTGACGATGCGTCCGTAGCCGCGTGCCCGCATGCCTGGCAATACGCCGCGGGTGAGCAGGAAGGCGGTGCCCAGGTTGCGCGCGATGGACAGGTTCCAGGTGGCCAGGTCCATCTCGTCCAACTCGGCAAACGGCTCTGGGCTGCCCTGCATGGCCATGCCGGCATTGTTCACCAGGATGTCGAGCAGCCCCCACTGCGCCTGGGCCCATTCGACCAGCTCGGCCACCTGTTGCTCGTCGGTCAGGTCGGCGGCGCGGGCCCGTGCTTCAATTCCTTCGGCGCACAATTCGGCGGCGCGCTGCTCGACCCGCGCGCTGCTGGCCGTGAGCAGCACGCGCACGCCCGCACGGCCCAAGCGGCGGGCGATGGCCATGCCGATACCGCTATCGCTGCCGGCCCCGCTGACCAGGGCCACGTGCTGCAGATTGTCCATTCACCTTACTCATGTGATCACAGATTCAGAAAAACCTACTGCAATACTGACAAAATAACACCTATTGACTTATTTGTGATCACAAACAACCATGTGCAGATATTCGAACGAGGTGTTCAACATGACTGCCAGTGGTATCAGCCCAGCCGCCGTTGCGACTTTCGCCGACCGCGAGCGGGAGCGCTTCATCGCGCGCAACCCCAAGTCCGTGGCCCTGGCCGAGCGGGCACGGCACTCCCTGTACGGCGGCGTGCCGATGCACTGGATGGCCGACTGGTCGACCCCGGTGCCGCTGTTCGTCGAGCGCGCCAAGGGCGCGCGCTTCTATGACGTCGACGGCCACGAGTACCTCGACTTCTGCCTGGGCGACACCGGCAGCATGTTCGGCCATTCGCCGGAGCCGATCGCCCGGGCCATCGCCGAGCAGGGCAACAACGGCCTGACCAGCATGCTGCCGGGCGAGGACGCGGTGGTCTGCGGCGAGCTGCTGGCCGCGCGCTTCGGCCTGCCGTTCTGGCAGGTCACCGCCACCGCCACCGACTCCAACCGCTACGTGCTGCGCTGGGCGCGGGCGATCACCGGGCGCAAGACCCTGCTGGTGTTCGACGGCTGCTACCACGGCACGGTCGACGACGTGATGGTGCGCCAGCGCGACGGCGCGACCGTGCCGCGCAGCGGCCTGGTCGGCCAGGCCTACGACCTGACCCAGTACAGCCGCGCCATCCCGTTCAACGATGTCGAAGCGCTGGAAGCCGCGCTGGCCCAGGGCGATGTCTGCGCCCTGCTGTGCGAGCCGGCGATGACCAATATCGGCATGGTCTTGCCCGAGCCGGGCTTTATGCAGCAGTGCCGCGAGCTGACCAAGAAATACGGCGCGCTGCTGATCATCGACGAGACCCACACCATCTCCACCGATATCGGTGGCTGCACCCGGCTGTGGAACCTCGACCCGGACTTCTTCGTGCTCGGCAAGCCGATCGCCGGCGGCGTGCCGTGCGGCGTGTTCGGCTGCAGCGCGGCGATGGCGGCGGCCATGACCGCAGCGCGCCAGCACGCCAGCGAGGGCGGCCACGGCCATGGGCACAGCGGCATGGGCACCACCCTGTCGGCCAACGCCCTGGCCATGCACTGCATGCGCGCCAACCTGGAACAGGTGATGACCCCGGCCGCCTACGCGCATATGTTGCCGCTGGCCAAGCGCCTGGCCGACGGCTTCCGTTCGCTGATCGACAAGCACGAGCTCAAGTGGTCGGTGACCGAGTTGGGCGCACGCAGCGAGTTCCAGTTCTGCCCGCTGTCGCCGAAGACCGGCGCCCAGGCCGAGGCGGCGTTCCACGACGAGCTGCAGATGGCCCTGCACCTGTACCTGATCAACCGCGGCATCCTCATCACGCCGTTCCACAACATGTGCCTGTGCTGCCCGGACACCTCGGCGGCCGACGTGGAGCGGCTGCTCGCCACCCTGGATCAAGCCCTCGGCGAGCTGCTGGCGATCCCCGGCGCCCGCGAGTAAGTCGTAGGGTGACGCGGGGCCGCCCAGGCCGTGCGCACCGTTAACCCCATGGTGCGCACGGCGCACCCTACG
>JAKFEA010000152.1:0-13130 GCA_036675905.1 Acidovorax sp.
GACCGACTGGATCTCGGAGAAGATGTTCTGCAGCGTTTTCAGCACCTCCGACCCATCGCTGGAGATGTCGAAATACTTGCCACCGCTCTGGCCGGCCATGCTCTTGAGCGCTGCAGACCACCCTGGACCCTGGCCGGTGGTGACTTTGTCGATGTCGAGCGTGTAGACCGCGGCGCCGAGAGAACTCTTCTTCATCCAGCGCGCCCATTCGTCCACGTAACTGTCCTGCGACCCCGCGGGGTTGAGCGCGATCTGGGTGGTCGATCCACCCGCCGCCGAGAGAGCATTGCCCGCGGCGGTCAGGTCGTTGTTGTTCTCGGAAGGAGTGCCGTTGCTGATGTAGATGATGTAGGTGCGGGGACAGGAAGCGGAGTCGATGGGGGAGGTGTACGTGGTATCGGAAAAGGAATCGAGCGCGTTGCCGCCCAGTGTCCACACGGCCCGGTCCGACGCGTTCCCGTTGCTGCCGCTTCCGTTGCCGGCGTAATCCGCCTTCTTCTTCTCACTGCCGCCAGACGCCGTGCCCCCGGTCAGGTAGCGGTACGCCTCCATCATGACGAGCGAGGCCTTGCCGCCGTTGGACTTGTCGTTCAGCACGTCGAAGGTGTTGATCATCGACGCGTAGGCGACCTTGTTGGTGCTGTTCATGGCCCGGACAGCCGCACGCACATAACCGCCGTCGACGTTCGAGTTGCCGCCCCCGCTCTCTGTGAACATCATGATGCCCACGTTGAACTTCGCGGTGCCGTCCGCGTTGGTGGGCAGGCTGTTGAACAAGGTGACCAGCGCCGACTTCTCGTTCGCGAAGGCAGTGTTCCAGTTGGCGGTGTTGTCCAGGACGATCAGGATGTTCGGCGTCGCCCCCGCACTGGTGTTGTTGCCGACGAACAGGTCGATGTCCTCGGCGGCTGCGGCGAGTGGCGCCAGCAGGGCTGCGAGGGCCAGGAGGGCGGTGGTGATCAGCTTGTTCATGGTCAGATCCCAGACGTGACAGGAGCGGGCTTGGCATCGCAGTACGTCACCTTGTCCGCATCGGACAACAGGACCCGTACGCCCTGGTGAGCCTCGACGCTGGCGCCGGTGGCGGTGTCGTTCACGATGGCCCTGATGTCCCAGTCGGTGTGCCAGGTCTTCCCGGCCCCGGAACCCATGGTGAGACCGATGCTGCTGGGCGGCGGATTCGAGGCCACGATCGCCCTCGTGCAGAACGGCTCGACCGCCACGGCGAACTCCGGATTTCCGTCCCCGTTGATGTCGACGTCAATGGTCTGCGCCGTGGCGGGGCTGGTGAAGGCCGATCCGAGGACGACCTCGATAGCCCGGTTTGCCGCCGCCTGAGCTTCCTCGCGCATCTGCATGTTGCCGACCGCCTTGAGATTGGAATTGCTCAGGGTGAAGCCGCCGATCACCACCAGGGTGATGATGGCCAGCATGATCAGGGCGACTACCAGGGTCGCGCCCTTCTGGGCATGAGCGGTGCGGCGCTTCATGGCGTTTCGCGCCGGCCAGAGATGTTGGCCAGCCGGATCGTCTGGGTGAACAACTGCCGGCGGTAGCCGTCGCTGGCTGCCCCGATCGAGAGCTTGTCCCCCGTGGTGCCGAGCACGTAGGTGTTGCCATCGGAATGCCCGGCCGTCGGTTCGTCGCTGCGCACCAGGACATAGATCTTGGCGGAAACGGCGTTCATCAATTGCGCCGCCGTGCACGGTGTCGTGCTCGTGCAGCGGACGTAGGTATCGGCGTTGCCGTCGCCGCGGTTGCTGGGCGAGCCGTACCCGGTGCCCGTGCGGGCGATCGGGGCGGTGAAGTCGACGGCTGCCCCAGTGTCGCTGAGGGTATCCAGGCCGAACTCCACCACGAACGCCTCAACGTTTTCGATCAACGCCTGGGCCGTGCCTTGGGCGCCGTTGCTGATGCGGGACATCATCAGGGTTGGCACGCCGTTCACCAAGCCGATGTAATAGATGGTGGAGGCCAGCTTGTGCACCGGCGCAGCGGTCGTGCAGTCCTTCTGCAGCAGGGTGAAGGTCGGCGTGCCGGACGGAGCCGATTCCAGCATGTAGAAGGGCGCCGTCAGGGTCCCGCCGGGACTAGGTGCGCAACGCTGCGCCTGGAAGAACACATCGGTCGAACCCGTCGGGATGGACGCGCATTCGGCGCTGCCAGTGCCGGTCGGGCACGTCTCCGCATGCCGCACCACCAGCACGTCTGTCCCCCGAACCGGGTTCGTCACGATCGAAGCACAAGCAGGAGCCGTGCCGGCGGTGGTGCGACTGAAGGTGCCCGCGACCTGGTACGCGGCGATCGGCACGCCGATCGCATTCGTCTTGTACGCAGCGTCCGCCCAGGGTGACCCGCCCGAGCAAGGGTCGGGAACGCCGGTGGGCACATCCGCCGGAGCCGATCCGCCCTCGTCGGCCCACTTCGCCGAGATGTCGTCGAATCCCGGCGAATACGAAGCCCAGAACCCGGCATGCGCGATATCGCTTTGCAGCAGCATGATGCTCAGCCGCCCGTTCTCGATCATCCGGTTGCTCTTGGACAGCTCGCTGTTGCCGCGGCTGACGTTGGCCAGCAGGGCCAGCAGCGCGATCAGGATGAACAGGCCGAGCACCATGCCGACCATCAGTTCGATGAGCGTGAAGCCCGACTGGCGAAGGCTGCGCGGGCTCATAGCGTCGCTATCCGCACCAGGGTGGTGACCGCGCGGCGGCACTTGTCGCTGCTGCATTGCGCGCCGTCGTACTGGTTGGCGCCGCACGTCACCGACGCCGGCGGCGCGCTGATCGGGGCCATGCCTTGCCAGGCCACCGTGATCATGTACTCGCTGCCGCTCAGCTGGGCCACGCAGCCGCGGGCGCCGATCATGGCGCCGAGGCTGGCGCCGCCCTTGGTGACGTTCTCGCCCTTGAGGGCCTTGCACCATTCGCCGAGGTCGACGTCGGCCGTCGTGGACGTGCTGGTCGTGCAGGTGGCGCCGGTGCCCGTAGCCGTGACGTAGGACGTGGCGTGGTTGCGGTTGGTGGCCAGCCGGTTGGCCATGTCGCCCAGCAGCAGCAGCGCCTGGCTGCGCTGGTACGACTCCAGCTCCGAAACCTGCATGCGCACCTGCAGGCCGGCCATGCCCAGCAGGCCGAAGGCAATGATGACCATGGTCACCAGCACCTCGATCAGGGTGGCGCCGCGCTCGCGGCGCGCCAATGGGCGGTGGTTCACCACTTCCCGGACGGCCCCTTGCCGCCTTCGCTGTTCAACGTCAGGTCGCCATCGGCCAACTGGGCGCCGCTGGCGGTGAAGGTGATGGTGAAGGCCGGCACCGAGGTGGCCGGCGAGATGGTCGTGTTGGTCTCGAGCACCGGGCCGTACTTGCCCGTCAGCTCCGAGGGCAGCGTGTAGCCCAGTTGCGACGTGGTGGTGGCGTAGGCCCGGTTGGTCAGCAGGTACTGCTGCTGCCGGTTGGCGAGGTCCATCATCTGCGCCTGCGCGGCGCGGCGGGCACCCTTGCGCGTGTAGTTGGTGTAGGAGGGGAAGGCCACCGCGGCGAGGATGGCGATCACCGCCAGGGTGATCATCAGTTCGATCAGGGTGAAGCCCCGGGTTTTCCTGTTCGTCATCGGCCGCTCTCCTCCGCTCACAGCTTTCGGGCAGGCCGAAACATAGCGCGGCGCCCCGCCCCTGCCACCGCCAGCCCGACAACCGGTCAATGGCACCAGCCAAGTGGCTGGGGCCATTGACACAACCGGTCAATGGGGGTCAGCCAAATGGCTGAGGGGCATCGCGGACAATCCAGCCATGGCTCCGATCGACCCGATGCAGCAAGCGCTGGCCCTGGCACGCCGCTCGGTCGGCCTGTCCGAGCCCAACCCGCGCGTCGGCTGCGTGCTGGTGGCGCCCGACGGCTCGGTGGTCGGCCAAGGCCATACGCAGGAAGCCGGCGGCCCGCACGCCGAAATCGTGGCCTTGCGCGACGCGGCCACCGCCGGCCGCAGCGTCCAGGGCGCCACCGCCTTCGTGACGCTGGAGCCCTGTTCCCACCACGGCCGCACCGCGCCCTGTTGCGAGGCCTTGATCCAGGCCGGCATCGCCCGCGTGGTCGCGGCCACCGGCGACCCCAACCCGCAGGTCGGTGGTCGCGGCTTCGAGCGCCTGCGCGCGGCCGGCATCGAGGTGCAAGTCGGCCCGGGCAAGGAGCAGAGCCGCGCACTGAACCCGGGCTTCTTCAGCCGGATGGAGCGCGGCACGCCCTGGGTGCGGTTGAAGGTGGCGGCCTCGCTGGACGGCCGCACGGCACTGGAGGACGGCCGCAGCCAGTGGATCACGGCGCAGGCGGCGCGCGCCGACGGGCACGCCTGGCGCGCGCGGGCGGGTGCGGTGCTCACCGGCATCGGCACCGTGCTGCAGGACGACCCGCTGCTGGACGTGCGGCTGGCGCCCACGACCCGCCAGCCGCCGCTGGCCCTGGTGGACAGCCGGCTGGAGGTGCCGCTCACCGCCCGGCTGTTCGGCCCGGCCCGCAAGGTCTGGATCTACACCGCGCAACCGCCCTCCCCCCGGTGGCGGGAACTGCAAGCGCGCGGCGCCGAACTGGTCTCGCTGCCCGGTCCCGGCGGCAAGGTCGACCTGGCCGCCCTGCTGCGCGACCTGGCCGCGCGCGAGGTGAACGAGCTGCACGTCGAGGCCGGCCACAAGCTCAATGGCTCGCTGCTGCGTGAAGGCCTGGTCGACGAGTTGCTGGTGTACCTGGCCCCCAAGCTGATCGGCGCCGGCCAGCCGATGGCCCATTTCGGCCCGCTGGCGGCCCTCGCCGACGCGCTGCCTTTGCAGTTCACCTCGGTGGAGAAGGTCGGTGACGACCTGCGGGTATTGGCGCGGGTAACCGGGCGCGACAGGGCCTGATCCATTCCCTGCGAAAATGCGGGGATGTTCACCGGAATCATCACCGGCGTGGGGCGCATCGCCGCCGTCCAGGGCCTCGGCACCAGCCGCGAGCACGGCAAGCGCATCACCGTCGAGGCACCCGCCGGCTACCTGGAGGACGTGGGCCTGGGCGACAGCATCGCCCTGAACGGCGCCTGCATGACCGTCACCGCGCTGGACACGGGCCGCGCCACCTTTGCGGTCGACGTCTCCGCCGAATCGCTGGACAAGACCAGCGGCCTCGACCAGCCCGGCCCCGTCAACCTGGAAAAGGCCTTGCGCGCGCACGACCGGCTGGGCGGCCATATCGTGTCGGGGCACGTCGACGGCATCGGCGCCGTCACCCGCTTCGAGCCGGTCGGCGAGAGCCATGAACTGCGCATCCTCGCGCCGGCTTCGCTCGGCAAGTACCTGGCCTACAAGGGCTCGGTGGCCGTCAACGGCGTCAGCCTCACCGTCAACACCGTGCACGACAGCGCAGACGGCTGCGAACTCAGCATCAACCTCATCCCCCACACCGTGCAGACCACCGCCTTGCATGCGCTGCGACCCGGCCGCCGCGTCAACCTCGAGATCGACCTGATCGCCCGCTACGTCGAGCGCATGCTGGGCGCCGGCATGCTGGCGAAGGAGCCCGCATGAAGACCGAGGCCGCCATCGCCCCCGTCGAGGAGATCGTCGCCGAGCTGAAGGCCGGCCGCATCGTGATCCTGGTCGACGAGGAGGACCGCGAGAACGAGGGCGACCTGGTCCTGGCCGCCGACCACGTCACGCCCGAGGCGATCAATTTCATGGCCCGCTTCGGCCGCGGCCTGGTGTGCCTGACCCTCACGCGCGACCACTGCGAGCGGCTGCACCTGCCGCCCATGGTGGCGCGCAACGGCACCAAGATGGGCACCGCCTTCACCGTCTCCATCGAGGCGGCCGAGGGCGTGACCACCGGCATTTCCGCCGCCGACCGTGCGCGTACCGTGCAGACGGCGGTCACGCGCAACGCCCGTCCCCAGGACCTGGTCCAGCCCGGCCACATCTTCCCGCTTCAGGCGGTCGATGGCGGTGTGCTCATGCGCGCAGGCCACACCGAGGCCGGCTGCGACCTCGCCGGCATGGCCGGCCTGACGCCCGCCGCCGTGATCTGCGAGATCATGAAGGACGACGGCACCATGGCGCGCCTGCCCGACCTGCAGGTGTTCGCCGCCGAGCACGGGCTGAAGATCGGCACCATCGCCGACCTGATCGAGTACCGCAGCCGCACCGAGTCGCTGGTGCGCAAGGTCGGTTCACGCGTGCTGCAGACCCCCTGGGGCCGTTTCGTCGCGCACGCCTGGCAGGACCAGCCCAGCCAGGGCCTGCACCTGGCGCTGGTGCTGGGGGATTGGTCACCGGAAGAATCGATCCCGGTGCGCGTGCACGAGCCGCTGTCGGTGCTGGACGCGCTGGAGACCGGCCGCTCCATGCACTCCTGGAGCCTGGATGCCAGCCTGCAGCACATCGCAAGCACCGGCAAGGGCGTGGCGGTGCTGCTCAATTGCGGCGAATCGGCCGAGCAGCTGCTGGCGCAGTTCGAAGGCAGGGCACGGTCGGCGCAGGCGCCGGAGCGCGGCGGCCGCATGGACCTGCGCACCTACGGCATAGGCGCGCAGATCCTGCGCGATTGCGGCGTGCAGCGCATGACGCTGCTGGGCAAGCCGCGCCGACTGCCCAGCATGGCGGGCTACGGACTCGAAATCACCGGGCACCTGGCCCCGCAGCAATCCCGATAAGGACATTTCATGTTTGGCGCTGAGAAAGGCAAGGCCGACCGGCTGGACGGCAAGGGCCTGTGCATTGGCATCGTGCAGGCCCGCTTCAACGAGAGCATCACCGATGCCCTGGCGCAAGCCTGCAAGGGCGAGCTGGCCCGGCTGGGCGTGGAGCCCGGCGACGTCGACCACTTCTTCGTGCCGGGCGCGCTGGAGATCCCGGTGGCCCTGCAGGCGCTGGCCGAGAAGGGCCGCTACGACGCGCTGATCGCGCTGGGCTGCGTGATTCGCGGCGAGACCTACCACTTCGAGCTGGTGGCCAACGAATCGGCCGCCGGCGTCAGCCGGGTCGCGCTGGACTACCAGCTGCCCGTCGCCAACGTCATCCTCACCACCGAGAACCTCGAGCAGGCGGTGGCGCGCCAGACCGAAAAGGGCGTGGATGCCGCGCAGGTGGTGGTGGAGATGGCCAACCTGCTGGACGCGATCTGATGGCCGATGAACAGAAGACGCCCGCGGCCCAATCGGCTCCGGGCCGCACCGCTACCGGCGCACGCAAGGCCTCGTCCAAGTCGGCCCGCAGCCGCGCCCGGGAGTTCGCGTTGCAGGCCCTCTACCAGCACCTGGTGGGGCGCAACGACGCCGCATCGGTGGACCAGTTCACCCGCGGGCTGGCGGGCTTCCACAAGGCCGATTCGGCGCACTACGACGCGCTGCTGCACGGCTGCATCGAGCAGGCGCAGGAACTCGATGCGCTGATCGTGCCTCTGCTGGACCGCAAGCTGCCCGAAATTTCGCCGATCGAGCACGCGGTGATGTGGATAGGCGCCTGGGAATTCCAGCACGCGCTGGAAGTGCCCTGGCGCGTGGTGATCAACGAGTGCATCGAGCTGGCCAAGGAGTTCGGCGGCACCGACGGGCACAAGTACGTCAACGGCGTGCTCAACGGGCTGGCGCCCCGGCTTCGCGCCACCGAGGTCGAAAGCGATCGCGCCGCCGGAAAGGGCCGCGCGTGAGCCTGCGCATCGCCCGCCGCGCCCAGCGCATCGAGCCCTTCTACGTGATGGAGGTGGCCAAGGCCGCCTCGCGGATGGCGCGCGAGGTGTCGCGCAGCGACCGCCCCATGGTCTTCCTCAACATCGGCGAGCCGGACTTCACCGCGCCGCCGCTGGTGCAGGAAGCCGCCGAACGCGCCATCCGCGCCGGCGCCACCCAGTACACGCACGCCACCGGGATGGATGCCCTGCGAGAGCGCATCAGCCGCTGGTACCGCCAGCGCTTCGGGCTCGATGTGCCGGCTTCGCGCATCGTGGTCACGGCGGGGGCTTCGGCCGCGCTGCAACTGGCTTGCCTGGCGCTGATCGAGGCCGGCGACCAGGTGCTGATGCCGGACCCCAGCTACCCCTGCAACCGCCACTTCGTCAGCGCGGCGGAGGGCGAAGCGGTGCTGGTGCCAACCACGGCAGCCGACCGGTTCCAGCTGTCGGCCGCTGCGGTGCAGGCGAACTGGAACGAGCACACCCGCGGCGTGCTGCTGGCCTCGCCCTCCAACCCGACCGGGACCTCGATAGAGCCGGATGAGCTGCGCCGCATCCACGACGTGGTGCGCTCGCGCGGCGGCATCACGCTGGTCGACGAGATCTACCTGGGCCTGAGCTACGAGGAGCGCTTCGGCCACTCGGCGCTGGCGCTGGGCGACGACGTCGTCAGCATCAACAGCTTCTCCAAGTACTTCAACATGACCGGCTGGCGCCTGGGCTGGCTGGTGGCGCCGCAGGAACTGGTGCCGGTGCTGGAGCGGCTGGCGCAGAACCTGTTCATCTGCCCGAGCACGGTGGCGCAGCACGCGGCGCTGGCCTGCTTCGAGCCGGACAGCATCGCGGAGTACGAACGCCGCCGGGCGGAGTTCAAGGCACGGCGGGACTGGTTCATTCCGGTGCTGAACGACCTTGGGCTGACCGTTCCCGTGGTGCCGGACGGCGCGTTCTATGCGTGGGCCGATTGCTCGGCGTGGTGCCAGGCCCTGGACGTGCCGGGAAGCTGGGAGCTGGCGTTCCGGATCATGGAGCAGGCCCACGTGGCGGTGACGCCCGGGCGCGATTTCGGCAGCGTGGATGCCCGGCGGTTCATCCGCTTTTCCACCGCCAGCAGCATGGAACAGTTGCAGGAAGCGGCGCGGCGGCTGCGGGAGATGGCGCCCTGATGGCGGCCCCTTTCAGCTGGCCGATCCGGGTCTACTGGGAAGACACCGATGCCGGTGGCATCGTCTTCTACGCCAACTACCTGAAGTTCTTCGAGCGCGCCCGCACCGAGTGGCTGCGCTCGATGGGCATCGAGCAGGCGCACCTGCGCGAGCGCACCGGCGGCATGTTCGTGGTGTCGGAGACGGCGGTGCGCTACCTGCGCTCCGCCCGCCTGGACGATGAACTTCGCGTCACGGCCGAGCTCACAGAAGCAGGCCGCGTTTCCATGACCCTGCGCCAGCAAGCTCTTCAACATCCCGCCGGCGACCTGCTCGCCGAAGGCACCATCCGCATCGGCTGGGTCGACGCAGCCACACTTCGGCCTGCCAGAATCCCGCCACCGATCCTGGAGGCACTGAACCCGCAATGAACCAAGACCTTTCGATCCTGCAACTGGTGCTGGGCGCCAGCTGGGTCGTCCAGTTCGTGATGCTGCTGCTGGTGGTGGTATCCGTCGCCAGCTGGGCGGCCATCTTCGGCAAGCTGTTCTCCCTGCGGCGCGTCAAGTCGCTGAACGAGGACTTCGAGCGCGACTTCTGGTCGGGCACCAGCCTGAACGAGCTGTTCGCCAACGCCGCCCAGAACGCCCGCAGCGCGGGGCCGATGGAACGCATCTTCGCCAGCGGCATGCGCGAGTACCAGAAGCTGCGCGAGCGCCGCATCCTGGACCCCGGCACGGTGCTCGATGGCGCGCGGCGGGCCATGCGCGCCAGCTTCCAGCGCGAGGTCGACGCAGTCGAGTCGCACCTGTCGTTCCTGGCTTCGGTCGGCTCGGTGTCGCCCTATGTCGGCCTGTTCGGCACGGTGTGGGGGATCATGCATGCCTTCACCGGCCTCGCCAGCCTGACCCAGGTCACGCTGGCCACCGTCGCGCCCGGCATCGCCGAGGCGCTGGTGGCCACCGCCATCGGGCTGTTCGCCGCGATTCCGGCGGTCGTGGCCTACAACCGCTTCGCCCGCGACATCGACCGCGTCGCCATCCGGCTGGAGACCTTCATCGAGGAGTTCTCCAACATCCTGCAACGCAACCTGGGCGCCGCCGCGGCGGCCACCCCGCACTGAAATGCCGGGCGTAGCCAGCCGCGGTCGCGGCCGCCGCACGATCAACGAGATCAACATGGTCCCGTTCATCGACGTCATGCTGGTGCTGCTGATCATCTTCATGGTCACGGCGCCGCTGATCACGCCGAGCCTGATCGACCTGCCCACGGTGGGCAAGGCCAAGCGGTCGCCCGACCGCAAGCTGGAAGTGGTGGTCGGCAAGGACGAGAAGCTGGTGCTCAAGTCGGGCGACCAGTCGCGCGCCCTGTCACTGGCCGAACTGGCGGCCTCGGTGGTCGCCGCGCAGGCCGGGCAGCCGCAGGACTCGGTGGCCGTCGTGATCAGCGCCGACCGCAGCGTGAAGTACGAAACCGTGGTCATGGTCATGGACACCCTGCAGCGCGCCGGCGTGCAGCGCGTCGGCCTGTCCGTCCAGATGGTGCGTTGACCGATGCAGGCGACTGTCGAAGGCCCCGAGTTCACGCCACCGTCGGAAGACCGCAAGCTGCGCCCGCTCGGGCTGGCGGTGCTGGCGCACGTGGTGCTGTTGCTGGCGCTCAGCTGGGGCGTGCAGTGGAAGCACGACGACCAGACCCTCGCGGTGGAGGCCGAGTTGTGGGCCAGCACGCCGCAGCAGGCCGCACCCAAGCCGGTGGAGGCGCCGCCCGCGCCGCCACCCCCCAAGCCTGCACCCCCCCCGCCGGCACCCACGCCGCCTGCCCAGCGGGATGCGGACATCGCCTTGCAGCAGGAAAAGGAACGGCAGCAACAGGAGAAGGCCAAGCAGGAGGCCGAAGCCGAGCGCCAGCGGCAACTCGCGGCCGAAAAGCGCGAGCGCGAGGAGGAAGCGCGCCGCAAGCAAGAGGCCCGCGAGCAGGAGCAGGCGCGCCAGCTGGCCGAAAAGCGCAAGCGCGAGGCCGAGGACAAGCGCAAGGAAGAGCAGGCGAAGGCGCGCGCGAAGCAGGAAGAAGAACGCCTGGCCAGGCTGCGCAAGGAGAACATGGAGCGCATCCAGGGGCTGGCCGGCGCTACCGGCCCGCGCGAAGCCACCGGCACGGCCTTGCGCAGTGCGGGCCCCTCCAGCGGCTACGCTGGCCGCATCCGCGCGGCGGTCAAGCCCAACATCGTCTTCACCGACGACGTCCCTGGCAACCCGACGGCTGTCGTCGAAGTGCGGCTTGCGCCCGACGGCACCATCGTCGGCAAGCGTGTCGTCAGGTCCAGCGGGGTCAAGACGTGGGATGACGCCGTGCTGCGCGCGCTGGACCGCACCGAGGTGCTGCCGCGCGATGTCGACGGCCGCGTGATCACGCCGATGGAACTGGTGTTCCGGCCGAAGGATTGATCAGCGATGTCATCCCGGCGCAAGCCGGGATCCATCCCGCGGCGCTGATTCGCCGCAGCGCGTGTTCAGGCGGCAGGTGATGGATTGCGGCTCAAGGCCGCAATGACACGGGTTCAGTCGTACACCACCTGCGCCCTGCCCTCATCCGCCTGCGCCACCAGGCTGGCCAGGGCGGCGTCGCTGGGGAAGAACTTGCGGTCGTCCAGGCGGACCTTGTCTTCCGCCGTGAAGGCCGGATAGACCAGCGACAGCCGCAGCCCCAACCCGCGGTGCAGGGTGTCGCCCTGTTCGGTCACTTCCTTGTGCGCAGGAAACTGCGCCAGCAACCGGTCCACCTGCGGCGGCGCGGCGCCGTTGCGGCGATCCACCTGCACGCGCACGAACTTGCCGAAGCGGCAGCGGGCCGTGGGCAGGTCCCAGACCTGCTGCACCGACAGGCGGAATCCCCCGGAGAAGCGATCCGGTTGCAGGCGCGCCTGCACGATCACCAGTTCGTCGTCCTTGAGCAGCCCGCGGCTGGCGTTGATCACCGCCTCGTCGGCGGTCGCGTCGAGCGTGCCGGACTTGTCGTCCAGCTTGAACAGGGCCAGCTTGCCGCGCTGGGCATTGATCACCCGCAGGTCGCCGACGATGCCGGCCAGCAGTTGCGGCTCGCGGCTGTCGATCAGGTCGCCGATGGGCGTGCGGGCGAAGCGCCGCACCTCCAGCGCCACCTCGTCGAACAGGTGACCCGAGAAGTAGAAGCCGATGGCCGTCTTCTCGAGCGACAGGCGTTCGCGCACGCCCCAGGGCGTGGCCTCGACCAGGTCCGGCTCCTGCGTGCTGGCGCCGTACGCATCGCCCATGTCGAACAGCCCGCCCTGGTTGGCGTTGGCCTCGGCAGCGGCCGCGAATTCGAAGGCGCGGTCGATGGAGGCCACCAGCGACGCGCGGTTGAGTTGCAGGGAATCGAACGCGCCGGCCTTGATCAGCGCCTCCACGGTGCGCTTGTTGATTCGTGTGCGGTCCACCCGCACGCAGAAGTCGTACAGGCTGGTGAACGGGCCCCCTTCCTCGCGCGCCCGCACGATCGCCTCGATCGCGTGCTGGCCGGTGCCCTTGACGGCGCCCAGCCCGTAGCGGATCACCTTGTCCGAGATCGGCTCGAAGCGGTACCCGCCGCGGTTGACGTCAGGCGGCTCGAACGTCAGCCCGAAGTTCTTCACCGCGTCCTCGAACAGCACCTTGAGCTTGTCGGTGTTGTCCATTTCCACGGTCATGTTGGCGCAGAAGAACTCCGCCGTGTAGTGCACCTTCAGCCAGCCGGTGTGGTAGGCCAGCAGCGAGTAGGCGGCGGCGTGCGACTTGTTGAAGCCGTAGCCCGCGAACTTCTCCATCAGGTCGAAGATCTCGTCGGCCTTCTCTTGCGAGATGCCGTTCTTCGCGGCGCCGGCCCGGAAGATCTCGCGGTGCTGCGCCATCTCCTCGGCCTTCTTCTTGCCCATGGCCCGACGCAGCAGGTCGGCGCCGCCGAGCGTGTAGCCGCCCAGGATCTGCGCCGTCTGCATCACCTGCTCCTGGTAGACCATGATCCCGTAGGTCTCGGAGAGCATGTCGGCCACCAGCGGATGCGGGTACTGCACGTCCTCGCGCCCGTGCTTGCGCGCCACGAAGCTGGGGATCAGGTCCATGGGCCCGGGGCGATACAGCGCGTTCAGCGCGATCAGGTCCTCCAGCCGCGTCGGCCGGGCGTCGCGCAGCATGCCCTGCATGCCGCGCGATTCGAACTGGAATACCGCCTCGGTCCGGCCATCGGCGAACAGCTTGTAGGTGGCCGCATCCTCCAGCGGCACCTTCTCGAAG
>JAKFEA010000153.1:0-2766 GCA_036675905.1 Acidovorax sp.
CGGCTCGACCCGGTGCGGCTCGCCGCGGTACTCGCGCAGGCCATACAGCATGGGCCCCAGCTGTGCGCCGCAGGCCGTGGCCAGCGCCAGCGCCGCCAGCGCGTTGGCGGCGTTGTGGCGGCCACGGATGCGCAGTGCCTCGGACGGCATCAGGCGCTGGATGTGCAGTTCCAGCTCCTCGTCCTTGCGCCGTTTCTGGGTCTCGTCGGCCTCGAAGGCGCGCACCAGCCAGGCCATGCCGTTGACCTCCTCGATGCCGAAGTCGCCGGGCCGCTGCGGCATGTCGGTGCCGAAGGTGAGGTGCTCGCGCTGCTCCATCCGGCCGCCGCGCGCCTTCACCGGCGGCGGCAGCATCTTCATGACCAGCGGGTCCTCGCGGTTGAGGACCATCAGCGTGCGCTCGCCGAAGATGCGGGCCTTGGCCGCTGCGTAGGCGTCCATGCTGCCGTGCCAGTCCAGGTGGTCCTGGGTGACGTTCAGCACCGCGGCCGCCGTCGGCTCGAAGCCGCGGCAGGCATCGAGCTGGAAGCTGGACAGCTCCAGCACCCAGGCCTGCGGCAGGGCCTGCGCATCGGCCTTGGCGGCCAGCGTGTCCAGCAGGGTCGGGCCGATGTTGCCGGCCACTGCCACCGTGCGGCCGCTGCGCTCGACCAGCTGGCCGGTGAGCGCCGTCACCGTGGTCTTGCCGTTGGTGCCGGTAACCGCCAGCAGCGCCGGCGCATAGCCCTGCTCCTCGCGCAGGCGGGCCAGGCCTTGCATGAAGAGGTCCAGCTCGCCCCCCACGGGAATGCTGCGCTCGGCGGCGGCCTGCAGCACCGCCGCGGCCTGCGCGGGCGACAGCCCGGGACTGCGGAACACCTCGTCCACGCCCTCCAGCAGGCCGGCGCCGAACTCGCCGCCGACGAAGCGCGCCTGCGGCAGTTCTTCGCGCAGCGCACCCAGCCGCGGCGGCTCCTCGCGCGTGTCGGCCACGGTCACCGAGGCGCCGGTGCGCGCGCACCAGCGCGCCATCGCCAGCCCGGACTCGCCGAGGCCGAGGACGAGGACGCTGCGCTGGGGGAGATCGTCTTGCATCGGCTTCACCTCAGCTTCAGCGTCGACAGGCCCACCAGGCACAGCAGCATGGTGATGATCCAGAAGCGCACCACCACCTGCGTCTCGGTCCAGCCGCTCTTCTCGTAGTGGTGGTGCAGCGGCGCCATCTTGAGGATGCGCCGGCCCTCGCCGTAGCGCTTGCGCGTGTACTTGAAGTACACCACCTGCGCCATCACCGACAGCGCCTCGGCCACGAACACGCCGCCCATGATGGCCAGCACGATCTCCTGGCGCACGATCACGGCGATGGTGCCGAGCGCGCCGCCCAGCGCCAGCGCACCCACGTCGCCCATGAACACCTGGGCCGGATGCGTGTTGAACCAGAGGAAGGCCAGGCCGGCGCCCGCCATGGCAGCGCAGAAGATCAGCAGTTCGCCCGAGCCGGGGATGTGCGGGAAGAACAGGTAGCGCGAATACACGGCGCTGCCGGTGACATAGGCGAACACGCCGAGGGCCGAGCCCACCATCACCACCGGCATGATCGCCAGCCCGTCCAGCCCGTCGGTCAGGTTCACGGCATTGCTGGAGCCCACGATCACGATGTAGGTCAGGAACACGAAGCCGAACACGCCCAGCGGGTAGCTCACCTCCTTGAAGAAGGGCACCAGCAGGCCGGCCTTGGGCGGCAGGTCGACGTCGAAGCCCGATTGCACCCAGGCAAAGAACAGTTCGACCACGCGGGAGTTGTTGCTCTCGGAGATGCTGAACACCAGGTACAGCGCGGCGATCAGGCCGATCACCGATTGCCAGAAGTACTTCTCGCGCGAGCGCATGCCTTCCGGGTCCTTGTTCACGACCTTGCGCCAGTCGTCGGCCCAGCCGATCATCCCGAAGCCCAGCGTGACCACCAGCACGATCCACACGAACCGGTTGGACAGGTCGAACCACAGCAGCGTGGCCAGCGCGATCGACAACAGCACCAGCACGCCGCCCATGGTGGGCGTGCCCCGCTTGGACAGGTGCGTCTGCATCGCGTAGTCGCGCACCGGCTGGCCGATCTTCAGCTCGGTCAGCCGGCGGATCACCCAGGGGCCCGCCACCAGGCCGATCAGCAGCGAGGTCAGCGCCGCCATCACGGCGCGGAAGGTGATGTACTGGAACACGCGCAGGAAGCCGAATTCCGGCCCCAGCGTCTGCAGCCATACGGCCAGGCTAAGCAGCATCGGCGCCCTTTCGTTCCTGTTGTTGTTCGATGGCCTGGACCACGCGCTCCATCTTCATGAAGCGCGAGCCCTTGACCAGGATGCTGGCGGCGCCGGCCAGCTGCGCCCGCACGGCGGCGTTGAGCGCGTCGATGTCGGCGAAGTGCTCGCCGCCCATGGCGCGCGCCTGCTCGCCCAGCGTGAACAGGCGCTCGATGCCGCGCTCGCGCGCGTACTGCCCCACTTCCGCATGGAACTGCGGCCCCTGGTCGCCGACCTCGCCCATGTCGCCCAGCACCAGCAGGCGCGGGCCGGGCAGGTCGGCCAGCACGTCGATGGCGGCTCGCACCGAATCCGGATTGGCGTTGTAGCTGTCGTCGACCAGCGTCAGCGTTCGTGCGCCCAACTGCACCGCCAGCGCCCGGGAGCGGCCTTTCACCGGCTCGAAGGCCTGCAGCCCCTGCGCGATCATGGCCAGCGGCGCGCCGGCCGCCAGCGCGCAAGCCGCGGCGGCCAGCGCGTTGCGCGC
>JAKFEA010000154.1:0-1853 GCA_036675905.1 Acidovorax sp.
CCGTGCACTGCTGGCGGTCAGCAGGATGCGCACCCCTTCGCGCCCCAGGCGGCGCGCGATGGCCAGGCCGATACCGCTGTCGCTGCCGGCGCCGCTGACCAGGGCAACCTGGCCCTGCCAGTCTCGATTGGTCATCTCGATCCTTCCTTGTGATCACAAAAGTCGTCGAATAGTAGCAGATGCCACTTCATTCGCCAGCCGTTGACATATGCGTGATCACACCCCGAGAATGTTCAAAAAATCGAACGAGGTGTTCAAGCATGACCGCCAGTGGAATCGCCGACTCCGCCATCAGCACCTTCACCGCCCGTGAGCGGCAACGCTTCACCGAGCAGAACCCGCGATCCGTGGCTCTGGGCGAGCGCGCGCGGCATTCGCTGTTCGGCGGCGTGCCGATGCACTGGATGGCCGACTGGTCGACCCCCAGCCCGCTGTTCGTCAGCCGGGCCAAGGGCGCGCGCTTCCATGACGTGGACGGTCACGAGTACCTCGACTTCTGCCTCGGCGACACCGGCAGCATGTTCGGTCACTCGCCGCAGCCGATCGCCAAGGCCATCGCCGAACAGGTGGGCAACGGCCTGACCAGCATGCTGCCCGGCGAGGACGCGGTGGTCGCCGGCGAGCTGCTGGCCGCCCGCTTCGGCCTGCCGTACTGGCAGGTCAGCGCCACCGCCACCGATGCCAACCGCTATGTGCTGCGCTGGGCCCGCGGCATCACCGAACGCAAGGTGCTGCTGGTGTTCGACGGCTGCTACCACGGCACCGTGGACGATGTCATGGTGCGCTGCCACAAGGGCCAGACCCAGCCGCGCTCCGGCCTGATCGGCCAGGCCTATGACCTGACCCAGTACAGCCGCTCGATCCCGTTCAACGATGTCGCCGCGCTGGAGGCCGCCCTGGCCCAGGGCGATGTCGCCGCGCTGATGTGCGAGCCGGCGATGACCAATATCGGCATGGTCCTGCCCGAGCCGGGCTTCCTGGACAAATGTCGCGAACTGACCCGCAAGTACGGGACCCTGCTGATCATCGACGAAACCCACACCATCTCCAGCGATATCGGCGGCTGCACCCGGCTGTGGAACCTCGAGCCGGACTTCTTCGTGCTCGGCAAACCGATTGCCGGCGGCGTGCCCTGCGGCGTGTTCGGCTGCAGCGCGGCCATGGCCGAAGCCATGCAGCAGGCGCGCCAGCGCGCCAATAAAGACAGCCACGGTCACGGCCATAGCGGCATGGGCACCACCCTGTCGGCCAACGCCCTGGCCATGCATTGCATGCGCGCCAACCTGGAGCAGGTGATGACCCCGGCCGCCTACGCGCACATGCTGCCGCTGGGCAAACGTCTGGCCGATGGCTTGCGCCGCCTGATCGCAACACACCAGCTCAACTGGTCGGTGACCGAACTGGGCGCACGCTGCGAGTTCCAGTTCTGCCCGCTGCCACCGCAGACCGGCGCCGAGGCCGAGGCGGCCTTCCACGACGAGCTGCAGATGGCCCTGCACCTGTACCTGATCAACCGCGGCATCCTGATCACCCCGTTCCACAACATGTGCCTGTGCTGCCCGGACACCAGCGCAGCGGATGTCGACCGGCTGATCGCCACCCTGGATGAGGCTCTGGCCGAGCTGCTGGCCATCCCCGGCGCCCGCGAATGATCCAGACGACCCTGAACCGTCAGCGCATGGTTACCGCTACGCTCGCCCCATTACTGGATTGACCACCGCCCCTGGAGGAACCGCCCATGAGCACCCCCGTTATCCTGATCACCGGCGCCGCTGGCGGCCTCGGCCGCGCCATCGCCAAGCGCTTCTCGCAGAGCCGTTGGCGGGTCACCGCCACCGACGTCGACAAGGCCG
>JAKFEA010000155.1:0-24655 GCA_036675905.1 Acidovorax sp.
CGTGGAGAGCGGGCGCGCGGGCGCGACGCCGGCGGCCGGCAGCGCGCCCTTCACCGTACACCCGGGCATCGGCCGCGGCGCGGAATCGGGCGGCACGCTGGAGGTGGTGGGGAACTGGGTGCTGTTGGCGCTGCGCGTGGGGTCGGTGCCATGCTTGGTCTTCCACCACTGCATGGACATCTGCGCTTCGATCTCGTCGATCTTCTTGAGCGTGCTGGCGCGGTCGTCCGGCTTGGACGGCATGGAGCTCTGGAAGAACGAGGGGCGGGCCGCCGGGTCCTGGCCCGCCATCACCTCGCTGCGGCGCATCTTGCGCAGCATGTCGAACTCGCGCTTGCGCACGAAGTCGTTGCGCCGCTTGCGCTCGATCATCTCCTTGAGCATCTGCCGGGAGTAGGCGCTCTCCTGCTCGCTGTCGGGGCCGCCCTCGGCCCAGCTCGCGCCCGGATTGCGGACGAACTTCACCACCTTGGAGAAAAGGCCGGTGCTCTCGTCCTTCGACATGGTCCGCGTACTGCCCTTGCAGATGAAGAAGGCGACGGCGTCAGTCGCCGAACATCTTCTGCTTGAGCTCGCGGCGCTGCTGCGCCTCCAGCGACAGCGTGGCGGTGGGCCGCGCCAGCAGGCGGCCGACGCCGATCGGCTCGCCGGTCTCGTCGCAGTAGCCGTAGTCGCCGGCGTCGATGCGCGCGATGGACTGCTCGATCTTCTTGAGCAGCTTGCGCTCGCGGTCGCGCGTGCGCAGCTCCAGCGCGTGCTCCTCCTCGATCGTGGCGCGGTCGGCCGGATCGGGGACGATGACGGTGTCTTCGCGCAGGTGCTCGGTGGTTTCGCCCGCGTTGTTCAGGATGTCCTGCTTCAGGCGCACCAGCTTGCAGCGGAAGAACGCCATCTGCTTGTCGTTCATGTACTCCGAGTCGGGCATCGCCAGCACTTCCGCGTCGGACAGGTCCTCCGCGGACTTGGACTTCCAGTTGTTGGCGAGCTTCGGGTCTTTCTTGACGTTGACGAGGGGCGGGGGTGTCAGCACGGATGGACTGGGGGTCTGGATGTAGCTGGCCTTGGCGGCGGTGGACGCGACCGATTGCGCCATCGAGGGCACGGTGATCTGCGCCAGCCGGGCCGACGGCCGGGTCGCCCGCGGGGGAACGCCCTGCATGTCGGCGTGCGTCGGCCGCGGCGGCATGGCGGGTGCCGGCGTCGGGGCTACGGGGGTTGGTCGGGTACTCGCCCGCGCCGGCGCGGCGGCCGGCTTGTGGGCGGTGGCAGTCGTTTTCTTCGCGGGCACCTTCGCCGGTGCGGCGGCCTTGCGGGCTGCCGGCGCCTTGGCGGGTGCGGCCGGCGCCTTGCGCACGGTCGGCGCCTTGGACACCTTGGCCGGCGCCTTCGCCGGCGCCTTGGTCTTGCCTGCCGTCTTGGCCTTGGCCACCGTCTTTGCCGGAGCCTTGGCCGGCGCGGCCTTGGGCGCGGAAGCCTTCTTCACGGGGGGCGCCTTCTTGGCGGGCGCCTTCTTCGCCGCCGCTTTCGCGGCAGCTTTGGCCGGGGTCTTGCTGGCAGCCGCCTTGGCGGCTTTGGCCGGGGCCTTGGGTTGGGGCTTCACGTCCTGTCTCCTCGCAGCGCCGGCTCTGGGAGGCACGCTCCCGGCCTGCGTCTTGTCGTTGGGGTCGCCTTCATCGGAGCGAGTTATACCCTGATTGTCGGGCACGCCGACGGGGGTATCGGGGTTTTGACTACGCCCCCGCGGCGCCCCGTCCACGGGGGGCGAAGGCGAGCCAAGGGGAAACCCCATCATTTGCAGCCAGGATGTCAGCAAGGGGTGCTCCGGGGGGCTCGGCAAGACGGGGTGAAGCGGCTCACGCGAGGCACTGCTCCAGGCCCTGCAGGAAGATGTCGCGCGGCAGGTCGATGCCGATGAACACCATCTTGCTGGTGCGCGGCTCGCCCTCGGCCCAGGCCGGGCCCAGGTCGCTGCCCATGAGCTGGTGCACGCCCTGGAAGATCACCTTGCGGTCGGTGCCGTTCATGTTCAGCACGCCCTTGTAGCGGAGCATGCGCGGGCCGTAGATGTTCACCACCGCGCCCAGGAAGTCCTCCAGCCGGGCCGGGTCGAACGGCCGGTCCGACCGGAAGACGAAGCTCTTGACGTCGTCGTCGTGGTGATGGTGGTGGCCGTGGCCCTCGTGCGCGTGGGACGGGTGGTCGCAGTGCTCGCCATGCTCGTGGTCATGGTCGTGGTGCTCGTGCGCGTGCTCGTCTTCCTTCAGGAAATCGGGGTCGATGTCCAGCTTGGCGTTCAGGTTGAAGCCGCGCAGGTCCAGCACCTCCTGCACCGCAACCTCGCCGAAGTGCACCGCCTTCTGCGGCGCACGCGGGTTCATGTGCTTGAGGCGGTGCATCAGCGCCTCGGTTTCCTCGCGGGCCACCAGGTCGGTCTTGCTGATGAAGATCTGGTCGGCGAAGCCCACCTGGCGACGCGCTTCCTGGCGGTCGTTCAGCTGCTGGGCGGCATGCTTGGCGTCGACCAGCGTCAGGATCGAGTCGAGCAGGTAGGACTCGGCGATTTCGTCGTCCATGAAGAAGGTCTGCGCCACCGGGCCGGGATCGGCCAGGCCGGTGGTCTCGATCACCACGCGGTCGAAATCCAGCAGGCCCTTGCGCTTCTTGGCGGCCAGCAGCTGCAGGGTGGCGCGCAGGTCTTCCCGGATGGTGCAGCAGATGCAGCCGTTGCTCATCTGGACGATCTGCTCCTTCGACTCGGTCACCAGGATGTCGTTGTCGATGTTCTCTTCGCCGAACTCGTTCTCGATCACGGCGATCTTCTGGCCGTGCGCCTCGCTCAGCACGCGCTTGAGCAGCGTGGTCTTCCCCGAGCCGAGGAAGCCGGTGAGGATGGTGGCGGGGATGAGGCTCATGGTCGGGCTGCGCCGGGAATCGGAAGGCCGCGAGTGTACCGGTCCCTCGTCCCCCGAAGGCCGGTGGGGTCGGGCAGCCCGACAACAGGAGAAAATGCGCCCCCGAGACAGGGGAATACGAACAAATGGGGACATGGTGGAGGGAATGGGCCGTGCGCCTTGCGGCCGGCCTGGGAATCGTGCTGTTGCTGGCCGGAGCGCCGGCCGTGCACGCGGACCGCGTGGTCGCGCTGGACCCGGCCGAAGGCCTGGCGGCGCTGGGCAGCTCCGGCGCCAGCTGGCTGGACGCCGGCGGGCAGGCCGGGTTGGCCGACGTCATGCAGGACAAGGTCCCGTGGGGTGCCACGGCGCCGGATACCGTGCATCCGCTGCATGAGGGCGGCGCGCTCTGGTTCCGTTTCACGCTGGCCGAAACCGATGACAGCGAACGCTGGTTCCTCGAGATTCCCTATCCGGCCGTCGACCGGGTGACGCTGTACGCCACCGACCGGCAGGGCCAGTGGACCTCGCAGTCGGCCGGCGACACCCTGCCGGTGGCGCGATGGCCGCTGCCGCACCGGCATCCGCTGCTGCCGCTGCAACTGACGGCAGGCGAGCCGAAGCAGTTCTACGTGCGGGTGGAGAACCCGCACAGCTTCGGCGCCCCGCTGCTGTTCACGAGCGAGCGCCAGCTGGTGCAGCAGGAGCAGCGCACCGGCTTCATCCTGGGCATCTATTTCGGGCTGGCCGGCCTGTCGGTGCTGCTGGCGCTGCTGGGCGCGGCGGCGCTGCGCGACCGCGCTTTCGGCTGGTATGCCGTCACGGTGCTGCTGATGGGCCTGGCGCAGGCGGCCCTGACCGGCGTCGCCGGCCTGCACCTGTGGCCCACGCTGGCCTGGTGGAATGACATCGCCGTGCTGGTGCTGCCGGTGGTCGCCTCGGCCACGCTGTTGTGGTTCTTCTCGGCAGTGATCTCGCTGCCGCAGCGGTCGCGGCCGCTGCACCGCCTGCTGGTGGCAGTGGCCCTGCTGTGCCTGCTGGTGGCCGCCGTGCTCCCGCTGGTGCCGCCGGGCTGGCGCGTGCGCCTGATGGTGCCCACCATCGTGCTGAACATCACGGTGGGCTTCCTGGGCATCATCTGGGCCGCGCGGCGCGGCGACCGCAATGCCGGCTGGCTGTTCGTCGGCATGGTGCCGGTGCTGCTGGGGGCCACCTTCCCGCTGGCGCGCACCTGGGGGCTGATCCCGATCGGCTTCTGGAGCACCTACGGCATGCAGATCGGAATTGCCATCGAGATGCCGGTGCTGCTGGCGGTGCTGGCCCGGCGCAGCCAGGACCGGCGCGAGAACTTCCGCCGCATCCACGGCCTGGAGCGCACCGATCCGGCCACCGGCCTGATCCGGGGCGAGGTGTTCGCCGAGCGGCTGATGCGGCTGATCGCGCGCAGCGAGCGGCTGAAGCTGCAGAGCGTCGCGCTGCTGGTCGACATCGCCAACGTCGAGCAGATCCGGCGCGACTTCGACCGAAGCGAAGCGGAGGAGATGCCGCTGCTGGTGGCCGGCCGGCTGCTGTCGACCGCGCGCGACATCGACAGCGTCGCGCGCTTGTCCGAACACCGCTTCGGCATGATCGTCGAAGGCCCGCTCACGCCGGCAGAAGCAGCCGGCACCGGCGCCAAGGTGGTGGCCCGCTGCCTGATGCCGTTCAAGGGCAAGCCCATGAACTGGGTGGCGCAGGTGCGCGTGGCGCAGACGCTGGTGCCCAATGGCAGCGATGCGAGGAAGGTGATCGACCGCCTGGGGGCCGTGCTGGCGACGGTGCCGCCTGACAGCAAGCGCGCCGTTTTCACGATCCGTTGAATCGTCATTCCCGCGGAAGCGGGAATCCACGAATGCGCGCTGCGGGCTGGTGTCGTGCGTGGATCCTCCGCTTTCGCGGAGGATGACGAACTTCCTACCCCTTGCCCTTGCGTTGCGCCCGCGGATGCGCGGCGTCGTACGCCGCGGCCAGGTGCTGGAAATCAAGCCGGGTGTAGACCTGCGTGGTGGCGATGTTGGCGTGGCCCAGCAGTTCCTGCACCGCGCGCAGGTCGCCGCTGGACTGCAGCACGTGGCTGGCGAAGGAGTGCCGCAGCATGTGCGGGTGCACCGGCGTGGCCAGGCCTGCGCGCAGGCTGCGCTGGCGCAGGCGCAGCCAGATCGCCTGCGCCGACAGGCGCTTGCCGCCGCGGCCTATGAACAACCCCGTCGCTGCGCCGGCCAGTTGCGGCCGCAGCGCCAGCCAGCGTTCCAGCGCTTGCGCCGCCTTGCGGCCGATCGGCACCGTGCGCCGCTTGCTGCCCTTGCCCAGCACGTGCGCCTCCGCGGCCTGCAGGTCGACCCAGCCGCGCGCCGTGGCGCTGGCCGTCACGTCCAGCCCGACCAGCTCGCCCACTCGCAGCCCGCAGCCGTACAGCAGTTCGACGATGGCGGCATCGCGCGCTTCCAGCGCCGGGTCGGCCTGCGTGTCCTGGTGTTCGGCCAGCTGCATCGCGTCGTCCACGCCCAGCGCCTTGGGCAGCGGCCGCGGCGACTTGGGCGCGCGCACGTCCTGCACCGGGTTGCTGGCGACCTTGCCATTGCGGCCCAGCCAGGCATAGAAGCCGCGCCAGCCCGAGAGGATCAATGCGATGCCGCGCCCGCTGCGCCCGCCGCCGTGCATCTGCGCCACCCAGCGCCGCACGTGCGCGTTCTGCACCCGCACGAGGTCGATGCCGGCGTCACCGGCGTGCTGTTGGAGCTTCTGGAGATCCAGCGCATAGAGTTCGACGGTGCGCTGCGCCAGCCGCTTTTCGACGCGCACGTGCTCCAGGTACTGCTCGACCAGGGCCGCGTCGTCCGGCTGCATCGCTACTCGTCGCGCAACCGCGAGAGCGCCGCCGCCGCCAGTTCGGCGATGCGCTCCAGGAAGTCGGTGCCCATGCCCGCCGCAAAGCGCTGCGGATCGGGCGAGGCCAGCACCAGCATGCCGAACGCACGCGAGGCGTTGTGCAGCCCGCCCACGCGCAGCGGCAGCAGCGCGACCGACATCGCCATGGCCTTGTCCTCCAGCCAGTTCACGGCCTCGAAGCCGGAATTGACGCCGCAATAGGGCTGGGTCAGGGACGAAGCAAAGCTCTTGGCGTCCTCGGTGACGCCGGTGGCGAAGTCCTCGCCCGCGAAGTGCGCGGCCACGCCCCAGACCTTGATCGCGACCTGCGGCACCATGAACTGGGTCATGATTTCAGAGCCGATGGTGGCCGGCAGCGCGTGCTTGGAGCGCACCAGCATGATGTTGCGCGCCCAGCGGTGCAGACGATCGGCTATCACCACGTTCTCGTTGCCGTGCCGCACCATGTCCATGATGCGGTGTTCCAGCGCCTTGATCTTCTCGCGCAGCATCTCGGCCTGCCGCTCCTGCAGGCTCACCGCGCGGTTGCCATGCGGGCTGGTCAGCTGGACGCTGGCCAGCAGCTGCGCGTGGCGCTCGAAGAAGTCGGGCGAGTTGGCCAGGTAGTCGGCGATGTCGTCCTCGGTGATGGGGGGCACGCTGGGGATGGGGTGGGTCATTCGGGTACCTCGATCTCGCCTTCGAATACGGTCACGGCCGGGCCGGTCATCAGCACCGGGGCAGTTTCCCCTGCCCACTCGATGGTGAGCCGGCCGCCGCGGGTCTCGACGTCGACGCGCGGGTCGAGCCGGCCCAGGCGGATGCCGGCCACCACCGCCGCGCAGGCGCCGGTGCCGCAGGCCAGCGTCTCGCCGGCGCCGCGCTCCCAGACGCGCAGGCGCACGCGGCCGCGGTCGACGTATTCCATGAAGCCGGCGTTCACGCGGCGCGGAAAGCGCGCGTGCATCTCGACCAGCGGACCCTGGGTGGTGACGGGCGCGGCCTCGACGTCGTCGACCTCCTGCACCGCATGCGGGTTGCCCATGGACAGCACCGCCACGGCAACCTGTGCCGCTGCGGCGCCCTCGCCCAGCGCCAGCGGCCACTTCTGCCAGTCGCCCTCGACCTGCGCCTGCAAGCCGGTGGCATCGAAGGGAATGGCCGCGAGGTCGAACACCGGCGGGCCCATGTCGACGGTGACACGGCCGTCCGGGTTGAGGCGTGGCTCGATCACGCCGGACAGCGTCTGCACCCGCAGCGTGTCGCGCGCGGCCAGGCCCTTGTCGCGCACGTAGCGCAGGAAGCAGCGCGCGCCATTGCCGCACTGCTCGACTTCGCCGCCGTCGGCGTTGTGGATCACGTATTCGAAATCGATGCCGGGCCCGGGCGAGGGACGCACCGAGAGGATCTGGTCGGCGCCGACGCCGAAGTGGCGGTCGGCCAGGAAACGGTACTGGGCGGGGGTCAGCTGCAGCCGGCGGCGGGTCTCGTCGAGCACGACGAAGTCGTTGCCCGCGCCCTGCATCTTGGTGAACCGGATCCGCATGAGCCGGATTATCGCGGCAGCCGCGGCGATGTCATGGGCTCGTCTGCTGTAATGGGCACCATGGTCAGAACCACGCAACTGCTGCATCCGCAACGCGAGCCCGTTCCCACCCGCGCCGCGGCCACGGTGCTGCTGATGCGCGACACGAACGAAGGGCCGGAACTGCTGATGACGCGCCGCTCGGCCTCGGCCGGCTTCGCGCCGGGCGCCTACGTGTTTCCCGGCGGCGGCATCGACCCGGCGGACGCCGACTCGCACTCGATCGCCGCGCGCCGGCCGACCCAGACCGCGTTGCACCTGACCCAGGCCATCGCCGCCATCCGCGAGAGCTTCGAGGAGCTGGGCGTGCTGCTGGCCCGGCATGCCGACGGCCGCTTCGCCGGGCAAGCCGACATCGCCGCCATGGACCGGCGCGCGCCGTTCGCCAGGCAATGCCGCGCGCGCGGCCTGACGCTCGCCGCCGAGCAGATGTTCGTGCTGGCGCACTGGATCACCGACCGCGACCTGCCGCGCCGCTTCGACGTGCCCTTTCTGGTCGCGCGCATGCCCGGGGGACAGGAGCCGCAAGCGGACGAATCCGAGCAATTCGAGCCAGTCTGGGTGCGCCCCGCCGACGCGCTGGCGCGGCACGAAGCCGGCAGCTTCTTCATGATCTTCCCGACCATCCGCACGCTGGAGCGGCTGCGCCGGTTCGACAGCGTGGATGCAGTGCTGGCCGCCTGCACGAAGGAAGAGCCGCTCTGGCGCAGCTGCCCGCGCGCCGGCTGGCTGGGCGGGCAGGAAGCCCGCTTCATGGAGCAGGACATGCCCTATGGCGAGCTGCAGCTGGTCTCGCCCGACGGCCAGATCGTGCACCACCTCGACTGGCAGAGCGAAAAGCCGGTGCAGCTGCTGAAGAACGTGCAGCGGCTGACGGCGCCCAATCCCGGCTTCATGACGGGGCCCGGCACCAACAGCTACCTGGTCGGCGACGCGGCCACGGGCTACATCGCCATCGATCCCGGCCCGGACGATCCCCAGCATCTGCAGCGCCTGTGGCAGGCCGCGGGCGGCGACATCCGGATGATCGTGTGCACCCATTCGCACCCCGACCATTCGCCGGGCGCCAAGCCGCTGCAGGCGATGTGCGAGCGCCCGCCGCCGATTCTTGGCCTGCCCTCGCTGCCGACCGCGAGGCCCGGCAGCAGCTTCACGCCCGATCGCGCGCTGGCCGACGGCGAAGTGCTGGCACTGGGCAGCGCCAGCGAAGGCCATCGCCTGCAAGTGATCCACACGCCGGGCCATGCTGCCAACCACCTGTGCCTGGTGCTGCTGGAGGACGGCCTGCTGTTTTCCGGCGACCACATCCTGAACGGCAGCACCACGGTGGTCGACCCGCCCGATGGCGAGATGACGGCCTACCTGGATTCGCTGGATCGGCTGGACGCCGCCTGTGCCCTGCACGACATCGACTTCATCCTGCCGGCGCACGGCCACGTGCTGGGATCGGCTCGCGGCGCCATCGCCCAGCTCAAGGCCCACCGGCTGCAGCGCGAAGCCAAGGTCATTGCCGCCATGCGGGCCCGCCCGGGCGGTTCGCTGCAGGACTGGGTGCCCTTGGCCTACGACGACGTGCCGCCCAGGGTCTGGCCGCTGGCGCAGCGCTCGCTGCTGGCGCACGTGGAGAGGATTCAGGCGCTGGGGTTGGTCTGAAGAACCAGCGCGTCGGCGAAATGCGTATCTGACCCCGATTTCTCCCACACTAAAAAGCCGGGGCCCGCAGGGCTCCGGCTTTTTAGTGTGAAGCAAACCATAGGCCGGATTCTGTGCGGCGCGGTTGCCCGCGCCGTGGCCGCCATTCCTCTGGGCCGGGGGTCGCCCCACCGGCTCGGTGCTACCTACCCGCCGACTCCCCGGGACCAGGTCAACGTCGGCCTACTTGGTATTGCTGCGCGTAGAGATTGCCCGTTTCACCCGGCGTGCCCCTGGGGGACCCGCCGACTCGTCTCTGTTGCTCTGATCCTCACCTCGCGGTGGACAGGTGTTGCCTGCTACGCTGCCCTGTGCAGTCCGGACCTTCCTCCAGTGCCGTGTTTCCACGATTGCACCAGCGGCGGCCTGGCGTGCTTCACGCCGCGTATTATCCCGGACCCGCCGGCACCCCGCTGGCGGACTGCTTGATCGACACAAGCCGTGATACGCATCTCCGAAATCAAACTTTCGCTCGCGCAGGCCGAGCAGCCCGACGCCCCCCTGCGCTCCGCCGCGGCCGGCCTGCTGGGCATTCCCGAGGACGCCATCGCGCAGCTGCAGGTGTTCAAGCGCAGCTTCGATGCGCGCAAGGCCGAGCTGATGGCCGTCTTCATCGTGGACCTGGCGCTGGCCGACGAGGGCGCGGAGCCCGCGCTGCTGGATCGGCTCGCCGCGCACCCGAAAGTCGGGGCGACGCCCGACATGGCGTGGCGCCCGCCGGTTTCGGCGTCGTGCGCCCCCGAGCCGCGCCCCGTGGTCATCGGCTTCGGCCCCTGCGGCATCCTCGCCGCGCTGGTGCTCGCCCAGATGGGCCTCAAGCCGATCGTGCTGGAGCGCGGCAAGGCCGTCCGCCAACGCACCCAGGACACCTGGGGCCTGTGGCGCAAGCGCGAGCTGCAGCCCGAGAGCAACGTGCAGTTCGGCGAAGGCGGCGCCGGCACCTTCTCCGATGGCAAGCTGTACAGCCAGATCAAGGACCCGCGCTTCCTCGGCCGCAAGGTGATGCGCGAGTTCGTCCAGGCCGGCGCGCCGGAAGAGATCCTTTACGTCGCCCACCCGCACATCGGCACCTTCAAGCTGGTGAAGGTGGTGGAGAACCTGCGGGAACAGATCATCGCGCTGGGCGGCGAGGTGCGCTTCCAGCAGCGCGTGACCGACTTCCTGATCGAAGACGGCGCGCTGCGCGGGCTGAAGGTGCTGCACCAGGACACGGGCGCCACCTCCGAGCTGCGCGCCGACCACGTGGTGCTGGCCCTGGGCCACAGCTCGCGCGACACCTTCGAGGCTTTGCATGCACGCGGCGTGCAACTGGAAGCCAAGCCGTTCTCGATCGGCTTTCGCATCGAGCACCCGCAGGGGATGATCGATCGCGCCCGCTGGGGCAAGCACGCGGGGCACCCGCTGCTCGGCGCCGCCGACTACAAGCTGGTGCACCACGCCGCCAACGGCCGCGCCGTCTACAGCTTCTGCATGTGCCCGGGCGGCACGGTGGTGGCGGCGACTTCGGAGCCGCAGCGGGTGGTCACCAACGGCATGAGCCAGTACTCGCGCAACGAGCGCAACGCCAATGCCGGCATCGTGGTGGCGATCGAGCCCAGCGACTATCCCGGCGGGCCGCTGGCCGGCGTGGCGCTGCAGCGCGAGCTGGAGTCGCGCGCGTTCGAACTCGGCGGTGGCAACTACGACGCGCCCGGGCAATTGGTGGGCGACTTCATCGCCGGCCGGCCCTCGCGCGAGTTCGGTGACGTGCAGCCTTCGTACAAGCCGGGCGTGACGCTCGGCGACCTGCACCCGGCGCTGCCGCCTTACGCAATACAGGCTTTGCGGGAAGCGCTGCCGGCGTTCGGGCGCAAGATTCCCGGCTTCGACCGTCCCGATGCCGTGCTGACCGGAGTCGAGACCCGAACTTCGTCGCCGGTTCGCATCCCGCGCGGCGAGGATTTCCAGAGCCTGAACGTGCGCGGCCTGTACCCCGCCGGCGAAGGCGCCGGTTACGCAGGCGGCATCCTGTCGGCCGGCGTGGACGGCATCCGGGCCGGCGAGGCGGTGGCGTGCAGCATCGCCGGCCAGTCCGTCATCGAAGAATTGAAGACATGAACGAAACCGACGACAACTCCCCGCCGGCGGCACCGGCACCCGGCCCTGCAGCCGCCGCCAAGCCGAGGCGCAAGAAGGCTGCCCGGACCATCCACCCACTGCTGCATACGCTGTTCGAGCTCTACCCGGGGTTGTTCGGCATGCGCTTCCTGCCGCTCAAGCTCGGCGTGTTCGAGGACCTCGTCGCCGCCCATCCCGACCGGCTGCCGGCCGACGAGCTGAAGGTGGCGCTGGGGCTGCACACCCGCTCGAACCGCTACCTCGAAGCGGTGGCGTCCGGCTTGCCGCGGCACGACCTGCAGGGCCGGCCGCTGGAGCCGATCGCGCCCGAGCACGTGCACCACGCCATCATCGAGCTGTACCGGCGCAAGAGCACCACCCCGCAGGAGACGGCCGCCCGGCAGCGCGCCGTCGCGCACCTGGCGCAGGCCGTCGAGCGATCCGGGCTGGGGCGCGAGGGCTACCGCGAGCGTTTCGGCGCCGCGCCGGAACCCGCGCGCGGCCTGTTGGAGGAAGCGCTGATGGCGATGGGGCAGAAAAGCGCCCGCGTGGAGGCCCTGCGCCGCGCCTTCGCGGCCAGCGGAAAGACGGCGCAGGAGTTCGCCGAGATGTATGGGTTGAGCGCGGCGGAGGTCAGGGAGCTCTGAGAGCGGGAAGGCGTCAGCCCTGCGCCTGCTGCAGCGCCGCGATGCGCTCTTCGATCGGCGGGTGGGTGGAGAACAGCTTGCCGACACCCGAGGTGATGCCGGCCGTCTGCAGGCCCTTGGGCAGCTCGCCCGGCACCATGCCGCCCAGCCGCGCCAGCGCATTGATCATCGGCTGCCGGCGACCCATCAGCTGGGCCGAGCCGCTGTCGGCGCGGAATTCGCGCTGGCGCGAGAACCAGGCCACGATGATCGCCGCCAGGAAGCCCAGCAGGATGTCCAGCACGATGGTGGTGACGAAGTAGCCGATGCCGGGCCCGGAGCGCTGCTCGCCACGGCTGAGCCAGCCGTCGACGAGGTAGCCGATCACCCGCGACAGGAACACCACGAAGGTGTTCATCACGCCCTGGATCAGCGTCATGGTCACCATGTCGCCGTTGGCGATGTGCGCCACCTCGTGGCCGATCACCGCCTCGACCTCGTCGCGGGTCATGCCCTGCAGCAGGCCGGTGGACACGGCGACCAGGGCGCTGTTCTTGAAGGCGCCGGTGGCGAAGGCGTTGGGCTCGCCGGGGAAGATGCCGACTTCGGGCATGCCGATGCCGGCCTTGTCGGCGAAGCGGCGCACCGTCTCGACGATCCAGGCCTCGTCGGCCGAGCCGGTGCCGTCGATGACCTGCACGCCCGAACTCCACTTGGCGATCGGCTTGGACAGCAGCAGCGAAATGAACGCGCCGCCGAAACCCATGATGAAGGCGAAGCCCAGCAGTGCGCCCAGGTTCAGCCCGTTGGCCGTGAGGTAGCGGTTGACGCCCAGCAGGTTGGCGACGATCCCCAGCACCACCACGACGGCGAGGTTGGTGGCCAGGAACAGGACGATGCGTTTCATAGGGCTCCGGTGGATGAATCTGGGATTCGAGCGCGAAAGATGAGGTGGCGGTGGCAGGAAATCAAGAGGTGCCATGGCCCGGCGCAGCCGGGAATTCTGCCCGGTTTCAGCGCCGCCGCGGCCGGAACACCGCCGGGTCTTCGTACCAGGATGGGCTCTCGTTCTCCGGCCACCAGCCCGGGATGCCCAGCACCGGCAGCGGGGTGAACGGCTTGGCGGCCAGCCGCCCGGCCGTGCAGCGCGCGGCCAGCCAGGCGTCGGCCTCACCCAGCTCGCCGAGCGGGCAAGGCTCGCACCAGACATGGGCCGTCAGGTCCTTGCGCGGCCGGTGCAGCTTTTCCAGCAGCGCATGCCCGAACACCAGCAGGCGCGCCTGCGACCAGAGCGGGCGCAGCCCGACGAACAGGCGCTGCCAGTCGCGCCCCAGCAGCGCGGCCCAGATCGGCGGCGGGGCGTCCAGCAGCGCGCCGTTCTCGTCGAACAGGGTGATCGCATCGCGCACGGGGCCACGAATGGCGCCGACACCGTTGCGGGCGATCTGCTGCGCCTGCAGTTCGTTGAGGCGGCGCTTGGCCAGCGGCATGCGCAGCCAGCACAGGCCATTGAAGAAGTCGTGCAGGTTGTCGCGGGTGGGGCAGGCGCGGTGCTCGAAGATGAACCGCTCGTACGCCATGCCGGCGGGCAGGTCGGCTTGATCGACGAAACGCACGGGCGAACCCGGCTGCGCGTTCAGCGCCTCGCCAACCGCGGTGCCGGCGTTTCGGCGAGCCATTGCGCCCTCGCCGGGGTCACGCCAGGGCTCGAACCACGGCGCGCCCCAGTCGATCGACCACGGCTGCACGGACCAGGCCTTACTGGCGCGACCGGTTCCGCTTGTCGCGCACCATGACGGTCGACTTGCCTTCGTCCGCCATTTCGAACAGCTGGGTGGCTGCCAGCAGCTTGGTGAGCGTGGCGTAGCCGTAGTTGCGCGGATCGAACGACGCCTGGTTGGCGATCTGCTGGCCGACGGCGCCGACCCGCGCCCAGCCCTGGTCGTCGGCAGCGGCTTCGACCGCGTTGCGCAGCAGCATGACCAGCCGCGTGTCCTGCTTGAGCTGGGCGGTGGTGGCGCGCAGCCGGGCCGCCGGCACTTCGTTGCCGGATTCGTCGGCCTCGGCCGCCGGCGGTGGCAACTTGTCCAGGAACAGGAAGCGCGAGCAGGCATTGACGAAGGGCTCGGGCGTCTTGCGCAGGCCGAAGCCGTAGACCGCCGCACCCTTGGCGCGCAGGTGCATCACCAGCGGCGTGAAGTCGGCGTCGGAGGACACGATGCCGAAGGCGTCCGGCGCGTCCGTGTAGAGCAGGTCCAGCGCGTCGATCACCATGGCCATGTCGCTGGCGTTCTTGCCCCTGGAATAGTCGAACTGCTGCATCGGCCGGATCGCGTGCTCGTGCAGGATCTCCTCCCAGCCGCGCAGTTCCGGCTTCTTCCAGTTGCCGTAGGCGCGGCGGATGCTGGTCTCGCCGAAGGTCGACAGCTCGTTGAGGATGACGTCGATCTGCGAGGCCGGCGCGTTGTCGGCGTCGATCAGCAGCGCCACGCGCGCACGCGGGGTCATGCGTTCACCTCGGTCACGGCCTTCCAGCGCAGCGATTCGCCCGCGCGCAGGGGCTTGAGCTGCGCCTCGCCGAAGGCGTAGGCGTCGGGCACCGTCCACTCGGTGCGCTGCAGCGTCAGCGTGCCGGTGTTGCGCGGCAGGCCGTAGAAGTCGGGGCCGTGGAAACTGGCGAAGCCTTCCAGCTTGTCGAGCGCACCGGCGGCTTCGAAAGCCTCGGCGTACAGCTCCATCGCCGCGTGCGCGGTGTAGCAGCCGGCGCAACCGCTGGCATGCTCCTTCAGGTGCGCCGGGTGGGGCGCGCTGTCGGTGCCGAGGAAGAACTTCGGGTTGCCCGAGGTGGCCGCTTCCACCAGCGCGACGCGGTGGGTTTCGCGCTTGAGCACCGGCAGGCAGTAGTAGTGCGGGCGGATGCCGCCGGTGAAGATGGCGTTGCGGTTGTACAGCAGGTGGTGCGCGGTGATGGTGGCGGCGGTCAGCGCGTCGGCGCCCTGCACGTACTGCACCGCCTCGCGCGTGGTGATGTGCTCCATCACGATCTTCAGGCCGGGGAAGTCGCGCCGCAGCGGGATGAGCTGCTGCTCGATGAACACCGCCTCGCGGTCGAACAGGTCTACCTCGGGGGATGTCACTTCGCCGTGCACCAGCAGCGGCAGGCCCTCGCGCTGCATCGCCTCCAGCGTGGGGCGCGTCTTGCGGATGTCGGTGACGCCGGCGTCGCTGTTGGTGGTGGCGCCGGCCGGGTAGAGCTTGACGGCCGCCACGCCGGCCTCGCGCGCGCGCTGGATCTCGTCGGGCGGCAGCCTGTCGGTGAGGTACAGCGTCATCAGCGGCTCGAAGGCAATGCCCTTGGGAACGGCTTCGAGGATGCGCGCCCGGTAGGCCGCCGCCTGCGCGGCAGTGGTCACCGGCGGCTTGAGGTTGGGCATGATGATCGCCCGGCCGAACTGCGCCGCCGAGTGCGGCACCACCGTGGCCATGGCCGCGCCGTCGCGCACGTGCAGGTGCCAGTCGTCGGGGCGGGTGAGGGTGAGTGGATTCATCCGTCCGATTGTCCCAGAGCGCTGCCCGGCGCCCCGTGTCGCAGCTGCGCCGTTCAGGCGGCTTCCGGGGTGCCCGAGCGTTCCAGCAGGCGCCGGGCCACCCCGGCCAGGGCGAGCAGCTGCCCACGGGATGACAGCGCCAGCAGTTCCCGGGCATGCTGCCGCGCGGCCTTCACGTCGCCGGCGGCGAGCGCGGCCTCGGCCAGCGCCTCGAGGCAGCGCGGCACGAGCCAGGTCTCCTGGTGGTCCCGCACTTGGCGCAGTGCGGAAAGCAGTGCACCCCTGTCGGCCGCGCCGCCGCGGCGCACCTGCGCCAGGGCCAGCCCCGCCTGCTCGCGCGCGAGCCAGTAGCGGATGCCCGCGCTGCCGGCCAGCAGCAGGGCCCTCTCGAAGTGGACCGCGGCCTCGGCGGGCTTGTCCTGGTCGAGCAGCACGCCGCCTGCCGCATCGTGGGCCATCACCTGGTAACGGACGAGCCGCAGACCCTCCAGCTCCGGCAGCGTGGCTTCCAGTTCGGCCAGCGACTCGTGCGCGCGGCCCAGCGCGGCGAGCGCGTGCGCGCGGCCGATGCGGGTGGGCCCGATGTGCCACTGCAGGTCGGCGGCGCGCGCTATATCCAGCGCCGCATCCAGGTGCGACAAGGCCCGCTCGTGCTCGCCCAGCCCCAGCATGCCGGTGCAGGCCCAGCCGATCATCATCAGGTTCTCCGATTCGTAGCTGCGGTCACCGATGGCGCGCGCGAGCTCGAGCGAGCGGGAGAAGCAATCGATGGCCGCCGCCGGCTGCAGCTGCGCGAAGTACGCCTCGCCACGGCCATGGAAGGCCTGCACCGCCACCAGGTCGGCCAACTGCAGCCGCTGGCAGATCTCCACCGCCTCCTGGTGGTACGCGATGGCGAGGTCGTTGCGGCCATTGCTCCACGCCACCGTGCCCAGGTGGTACAGGCTGTCGGCAACCTGCCGCTCGTCGCCGCCGGCGCGCGCTGCCGCCAGCGCTTCGTCCAGGCAGGCCACGGCGCGCTCGTAGCCGTCGGAGCGCCGGTAGGCCATGCCCAGGCGGATCAGCACGTCGCGCGCCCGCGCCGGGTCGCCCATCGCACGGGCGGCGCCGATCACGGACTGGAAGTCGGCCACCGCCCCGTCCATGTCGCCCGCCTGTGCACGGGCGGCACCCCGGCGCTCGCACAGTTCGACCCGCTGCGCGGCCGTCGCAGCATCGGGATGCGCATCCAGCAGGGCCAGCGCGCGGTCGAGCCACTGCAGCGACTCGCGGATCGCGAACAGCCGCAACGAATGATCGGCCGCGAGGCCGAGGTAGTGCACGGCCCTGGTCCAGTCCTCGCCGCGTTCGCAATGCTCGGCCAAGAGGCCATGCCGCTCGTGCGCATCGCCCCCACCCTCCTGCTCCAGGAGCTGTGCGACCTGGCGGTGCAGCAGCAGTCGGCGGGTCGGGCCTGTGTCCTGGTACACCACCTCACGCACCTTGTCGTGGCTGAAGTCGCAGTAACCCCCTTCGCGCTCCTGCCACAGCAGGCGCCGGCTCACCAACGCCTCCAGCGTGCCGAGGAAGGCCGGCGGTGCCATCCCGCAGAGAGTGAGCAGCCGCTCGAAATGGAACCGGCGGCCCAGCACCGCGGCAATTTCGAGGAGTGCGCGGTCCTGCCCCGGCACCCGGGCCAGCCGGGCCCGCACCGAGTCGCACACCTCTTGCGTCAATGGCAGGCGCTCGCCGGCTGCCAGTGCCGTCGCCTCGCCAATGGCGTGCAGCTGCGACCACAGGAAGAAAGGATTGCCTTCCGACTCCTGCAACAGCCGGGCCGCCAGGTCCGGCGCCGCACCCAGGGGCGTGGCCGCCGCGCTCAGCAGGGCTCCGACGTCCGCCAGGGACAGGCGCGGCAGCACCAGCACGCGCGTGTGCGCGTCCCCTCGCAGGCTGGCGATGAGGGCGCCCAGCTCGGGCGTGGCCTCGAGATCCTCGTCGCGGAACGCGCAGAGCAGCAGCAAGGGCAGCGCGGCCACCCGGCGCGCCAGGTAGTGCAGGAATCGAAGGCTGGCATCGTCGGCCCACTGGATGTTGTCGACGCTCAGCAGCAGTCCGCGCGCCGCCGCCGTGACTTCGAACAGCTGCGCCAGGGCCTGGACGAGCCGAGCCTGGCGCGCCTCCGGGAAATCGGCCGACAGGGCCGGGAGCGCCGGCACGCGGGCAGCCAGCGCCGGCACGAGAGCAGCCAGTTCGGCCAGCAGCACGGGCGCCATCCCGCGCAGCTGCGCCGGGGTGAGCGCGGCGCAGGCCTGGGCTGCGAGTTCGACCACCGGCTGGTAGGCGATGGAGCGCTCGATCTCATAGCAGTTCGCGCCCAGCACGGCCAGGCCGAGGCGCCGCGCGTCCCCACCCGCCTCCTGGATGAGCCGGCTCTTGCCGATGCCCGCCTCGCCCTGCAACAGGACCACCTGGCCAGCGCCGGCCCGCGCATGTCCGAGCCCATCCGCCAGGGCGGCGCAGTGTTCGGCGCGGCCGACGAGAGGGGTGGTCATCGCCACCGGAGGCCGCGCGCTGCCGGCTTGGGAACGGGTCGGCTCGACAGCGGGATGATCGAGGGCCGGCACCGCCACCGCCTGCACATGGCGCGCGGCCTGGACGAACGCCGCACGCTGGAGGGCGGGAATGCCCAGCTGTTCCGCCAGGCGCTCGGCGAGCGCGCGCGAGGGGCGGCGCTCCTCGGCCTCGATCTTCTTGATGGCTGCCGAGGAGCAGCTCACCTTGTCCGCCAGCGCGCCCTGCGTGAGATCGAGAGCCCTGCGCTGTCGCCTCACCCAGTACCCGAAAGAGTCGATGCGCTCATCCATGACGGGGCCTCCCGTTGGCGCGTGGCCCGGCCGAGCGGGCGCAAGGGGCCCATTCTGTCGCCATTTCTGTCTCCCGCGCGGCGACCCGCGCGGGCCGGTCGGCCGGTGCAATACGGATCCCATCCCGCAAAGGAGCCCGTCATGTTCCGACCCACCCGCATGCTGCGCCCGATGGCCCTGCTGGCGGTGCTGGCCTTCGCAGGCACTGCCACGGCCGAGTCCGCCCACCATCACCAGTTCATCGAACCGGCGGCGCTGAAATGGGCGCCGGTGCCCTCGCTTCCACCCGGCGCGCAGATCGCGGTGATCGAAGGCCCGATGAACGAGGCGGTGCCCTTCACGATCCGGCTGAAGTTCCCGGCCGACTACCGCATCCCGCCGCACACGCATCCGGCCGTCGAGCGCGTCACGGTGCTCTCCGGAACCTTCCACCTGGGTGCCGGCGACGCGTTCGATGCGGGCAAGGCCCGCGCCATTCCTGCCGGAGGGATGGTCATCATGCCGGCACAGAGCCGCCACTACGCCTGGACCGCGGGCGAGACGGTGGTCCAGCTGCACGGAACCGGCCCCTGGGGCATCACCTACGTCAACCCCGCGGACGACCCGCGGTCCCGCTAGGCCAGCTCTGAAGAATGGAGATCGACATGGACATCGCGACACCCGCCACGGACCTCGTGGCGCTCAAGCTGAAGCAGCAAGCCACCTGGTCGGCCGGCGACTACGCCGTGATCGGCACCCGGCTTCAGATCGTCGGCGAGAGCCTCGCCGAGGCTCTGGACCTGCGCGCCGGCCAGAAGGTGCTGGACGTGGCCGCCGGCAACGGCAATGCCAGCCTCGCGGCCGCGCGCCGCAACTGCGCGGTGGTTTCCACGGACTACGTCGGCGCCCTGCTCAAGCGGGGCCAGGCGCGCGCGGAAGCCGACGGACTGCCCGTGCAGTTCCGCGAAGCCGACGCCGAGAACCTGCCCTTCCCCGACGCCAGTTTCGACGCGGTGATGTCCACCTTCGGCGTGATGTTCACGCCCGACCAGGAGCGCGCCGCGCGCGAACTGGCGCGCGTGTGCCGGCCGGGCGGCAAGATCGGGCTGGCGAACTGGACGCCCGTCGGATTCATCGGCGAGCTGTTCAAGGTGATCGGGCGCTACCTGCCGCCGCCCGCCGGCTTGAAGTCGCCTTCGCTGTGGGGCACCGAGGCGCGGCTGCACGAACTGCTGGAGGGCCGCATTGCGTCCTTCGAGGGCCAGCACAAGCACTACGTGTTCCGCTACCGCTCGGCGCAGGACTGGATCGATACCTTCCGCACCTGCTACGGCCCGATGCACAAGGCCTTCGCCGCTCTCGATGGCGATCGCCAGGCGGCGCTGGCGGAAGACCTGAAGGCCCTGGTGGCGCGATTCAATCGTGGCGAGGACACGATGGTCGTGGCGGCCGAATACCTGGAGGCGGTGATCCGGGTGCGCTGACCGCCACCTTGGCCCCGGTGGGCGGGGGAGCCGGCGGGGCCGGCCTCCCCTGCTCAGTGCGCCAGGATCTTGTTCAGGAATTCCTTGGTCCTGGCCTGCCGCGCGTCCGGGTTGTCGAAGAAGTCGTCCTTGCTGCAGTCTTCCAGGATGCGGCCGCCGACGTCGATGAAGATCACGCGGTTGGCCACCTTGCGGGCGAAGCCCATTTCGTGCGTCACCACCATCATGGTCATGCCCTCCTTGGCGAGGTTGACCATCACGTCCAGCACCTCGCCCACCATCTCGGGATCGAGCGCGGAGGTGGGCTCGTCGAACAGCATGACGATCGGGTCCATCGACAGCGCGCGGGCGATGGCCACGCGCTGCTGCTGGCCGCCGGACAGCTGGCCGGGGAACTTGTCCTTGTGCGCCATCAGGCCGACGCGGTCGAGCATCTTCAGGCCGCGCGTCTTCGCCTCGTCGGCGCTGCGGCCCAGCACCTTGATCTGCGCGAGCGTCAGGTTCTCGGTGACCGACAGGTGCGGGAACAGCTCGAAGTGCTGGAACACCATGCCGACGCGGCTGCGCAGCTTGGGCAGGTCGGTCTTGGGGTCGTTGACGGCGATGCCGTCCACCGTGATCGTGCCCTTCTGGATCGGCTCCAGCGCGTTGACCGCCTTGATCAGCGTGGACTTGCCGGAGCCCGACGGCCCGCACACGACCACCACGTCGCCCTTGTCGATGCGCACCGAGCAGTCTTCCAGCACCTGCACCGGGCCGTACCACTTGGAGATGTTGTTGATTTCGATCATGGGTTTGTCGCTCATGGAACGGTCTCGCTCAACGAATGATCTGCACCTTGAGCTGCACGCGGCGAACCAGCCACGACAGCCCGAAGCACATCAGGAAATACAGGACGGCCGCCAGCAGGTAGGCCTCGATCGGCCGGCCCAGGTTCTTGCCGGCGGTCTCGAAGCCCTTGAGCATGTCGTAGGCGCCGATGGCATAGACCAGGGACGTGTCCTGGAACAGGATGATGGTCTGCGTCAGGAACACCGGCAGCATGTTGCGGAAGGCCTGCGGCAGGATGATCAGCCGCATGTTCTGCCCATACGTCATGCCCACCGCATAGCCGGCGTTGACCTGCCCGCGCGGGATGGACTGGATGCCGGCGCGCACGATCTCGGAGAAGTACGCCGCCTCGAAGGCCACGAAGGTGATCACCGCCGACATCTCGGCGCCTATGTGCATGCCGATCAGGAACGGGATCAGCAGGAAGAACCACAGCAGCACCATCACCAGCGGGATGGACCGCATGGTGTTGACGTAGGCCGCGGCGGGCAGTTCGAGGAACTTGACGCCCGACAGCCGCATCAGCGCCAGCACGGTGCCCAGCAGGATGCCGCCGACGGTGGCCACCACGGTCAGCCACAGGCTGAAGATCAGGCCCTTGATGACGAAGGGCGCCAGCAGCTGCCAGCTGAAAAAGGACAGGTCGAGGTTGCCCAGCATCTAGTGGCCCCCCGCCATGCCGCCCGCCGCGACGAAGCCCGGCACCCGCGACCTGGCCTCGATGAAGGCCATGATGCGGTTGATGACCAGCGCCGAGAGCGCGTACAGCACCGTGACGGCCAGGTACATCTCGACCGGGGCGGCGGTCTCCTCGCCCGACTGCATGGCGAAGAAGGTCAGCTCGGTGATCGACACCGCGAAGGCGACCGAGGAGTTCTTCAGGATGTTCATGGACTCGCTGGTCATCGGCGGGATGATGATGCGCAGCGCCATGGGCAGCAGCACGTAGCGGTAGGTCTGCAGGGTGCTCAGTCCCAGCGCCAGGCCGGCGTAGCGCTGGCCGCGCGGCAAGGCCTGGATGCCGGCGCGCACCTGCTCGGCAATGCGGGCCGAGGTGAACAGGCCCAGCGCCATGATCACCAGCACGATGGAGGGCACGTCCTTGAGCGTCGGGAAGATGCCCGGGATGACGAAGTACCACAGGAAGATCTGCACCAGCAGCGGGATGTTGCGGAACAGCTCGACCCAGGCATTGCCGAAGCGCACCAGCCAGGGCTTGTCGGGCAGGGTGCGGATGGTGCCGATCGCCAGGCCGGTGAGCAGCGCCACCAGCAGCGCGAACAGCGACACCGTGAGCGTCCAGCCCCAGGCCGACACGATCCAGTTCAGGTACGTCTCGTCGCCGCCGCGTCCGAAGCAGCCGGTAACGGTCTCTCCGGTGGTGGTCTCCTTGCAGAAGACCTGCCAGTTCCAGGCCATGCGCCTCTCCTCTTCATCCTCTTGCGCCCCGACGCATCCGCCGCGTGGCGCCCCTCCAAAAACAAGACCCCTGCCGAAGCCATCGGACAGGGGTCTCGGGCGTCAGCCGCAGCTTACTTCTTCGCGTAGTCTTCCATCGGCTTGTCGTTCGGGTGCGCCCAGGCGTCCTTGGTGCTCTCGGACAGGGCCAGGCCGACCTTCACGTTCTTGGGCGGAATGGGCTGCAGGAACCACTTGTCCCACAGCTTGTTCATCTCGCCGCTCTTGACCAGGCCGGCGATGACGTCGTTGCCCAGCTTCTTGAGGCCGGCGTCGTCCTTGCGGACCATGATGGCGATCGGCTCGACGTTGAGCACTTCGCCGACGATGCGGAAGTCGTTGGGACTCTTGGAGTTGGCGATGTTGCCGGCCAGGATGGAGCCGTCCATCACGAAGGCGTCGGCGCGGCCCGATTCCATCAGCAGGAAGCTGTCGGCGTGGTCCTTGCCGAAGACTTCCTTGAAGTCGACGCCGTTGGCCCGCTCGTGCTTGCGCAGGTGCTGCACGGACGTGGTGCCGGTGGTGGTGGCGATCGTCTTGCCCTTCAGGTCCGCGATGCCCTTGATGCCGGAGTTGGCCTTGACGGCGATGCGCACTTCCTCGACGTAGGTGGTGTTCAGGAAACCGACGTCCTTGGCGCGGGCGGCGTTGTTGGTGGTAGAGCCGCACTCGATGTCCACGGTGCCGTTCTGCACCAGCGGGATGCGGTTCTGCGAGGTGACCGGCTGGTACTTGACGTCCAGCTTCTTGCCGGCCTGCTTTTCCAGCTCGGCCAGGATGCGCTGGCAGATCTCGACGTGGAAGCCGGCGTACTTGCCATCGCCCAGCGTGTACGACAGGGCGCCCGACGACTCCCGCACGCCCATGGTGACGGAGCCGGTGGACTTGGCCTTGGCGATGGTGTCGGTGGCCTGCGCGAACGCGGTGCCCGTGGCGGTGGCAGCGGCGGCAGCCAGCGTGGCGAGCAGCAGAACCTTCTTCATGGAGATCTCCTCAAGGGGATTGATAGGGTGAACTGACAACGAAATTCTAGGGACTCGGCGTTGCGGGAATACCCGAATCCCACCCGTCATGGCGCCTTGCCGCCCGCAGCTTCCAGCCGCATCGGCTGGGTCAGCTTTTCGGGAACGAGCAGGGCTTCCATCTGTTCGCGGGTCAGGATGCCCAGCGATTCGGCGACTTCGTCGATCGGCGCGCCGGTGGCGATCGCCGTCTTGGCGATCAGCGCCGCCTTCTCGTAGCCGATGATCGGGTTGAGCGCCGTCACCAGCGTCACCGACTCGCGCACCCGGCGCGCCAGCAGGTCGTGGTTGGCCTCGATGCCGGACACGCAATGCGCCTGCAGCGTGAGGCAGGCGTTGGACAGGTGCTGGATGCTCTTGTACAGGCTCCAGCCCATGATCGGCTCGAAGGCATTGAGCTGCAGCTGCCCCGCCTCCGACGCCATCGTCACGGTGATGTCGTTGCCGATCACTTCGTAGGCGACCTGGTTCATCACTTCCGGGATCACCGGGTTGACCTTGCCCGGCATGATGGACGAGCCGGCCTGCCGCGCCGGCAGCTTGATGTCGCCGAAGCCGGCCTGCGGCCCGCTGGACAGCAGGCGCAGGTCGTTGCAGGTCTTGGACAGCTTGGTCGCCACCCGCTTGAGCACGCCCGACAGCTGCACGAACGCGCCGGTATCCTGCGTGGCTTCGACCAGGTTGGGCGACTTGATCACCGGCACGCCGCTGACCTCGGCCAGGTGCCGGCAGGCCAGCTCGGCATAACCCGCGGGCGAGTTGATGCCGGTGCCGATGGCGGTGGCGCCCAGGTTCACTTCCTGGATCAGGGCGCGCGCCTCGCGCAGCCGCGCCTCGTCCTCCTCCATCATCACCGCGTAAGTGGAGAACTCCTGCCCCAGCGTCATCGGCACCGCATCCTGCAGCTGGGTGCGGCCGATCTTGAGGACGTCCTTGAATTCCTGCGCCTTGGCCTCGAAGCCGGCGCGCAGGAAGGCCATCGAATCGAGCAGGCGGTCGATGCCGAACCAGAGGGCCACGCGCACCGCCGTCGGGTACACGTCGTTGGTGCTCTGCGACGCGTTGACGTGGTCGTTGGGGTGCAGCACGTCGTAGCGGCCCTTCTCGAAGCCCATGTGCTGCAGCGCCAGGTTGGCGATCACCTCGTTGGCGTTCATGTTGGTCGAGGTGCCGGCGCCGCCCTGGATCACGTCGACCACGAACTGGTCGTGGTACTGGCCGGCGATCAGTTCCTCGCAGGCGGCCATGATCGCGTAGGCACGAGCCTCGTCCAGCACGCCCAGCTCCAGGTTGGTGCGGGCGGCGGCCTTCTTGACGAAGCCGAAGGCACGCACCAGCTCGGGCATGGCCGAGATCGGCGTGCCGGAAATCGCGAAGTTCTCCACCGCCCTGGCCGTGTGCACGCCCCACCATGCGTGCTCGGGGATCTGTTTCTCGCCGAGGAAGTCGCGCTCGATGCGGTGGTCGTTGCTGGGCATGGTGGGTGGGAAAGTGGCGTCGAAATGTAGCGGCGGCCCCATTGGGCCGCCAATGCCGTTTGCGCGCCAGCGTTATGCGAAAAATTTATGACTTGCCAGCGACGGCCCGGACTGGCGCCGGCTCGCTCGTGGCCTGCCCGGCCAGGTAAGCCCAGAGGGCCTGCACCGTGCGCTTGGGCGCCTCCCGCGGGGAGGGCTTTTCGCGGTAGGC
>JAKFEA010000156.1:0-2326 GCA_036675905.1 Acidovorax sp.
TGTACATGGTGTCGACTCTCGAATGCAGTGGAATCAGTCGCTGAGTAAGCGCCCCTGACGTATAGGTTGACGACCGGCCACCTTGGCCAGCCAGCGCCCAGGCTGAGCGAAACGCATCCGCTCGATTGCGAACAACACACCCGCCGTGCCCGCGTGAACCACACTGCGGCGATCGTCGAGCGGATCGAGCACTTCGAACAACGCGGTGCCCGCCTCCACATAGGCGCCCACCGGCTGCAGGAAACTGACCACGCCAGGGTGCGGCGGGTAGAGCAACTCGGTGCCCTCGAGGGGCACTCCTTCGCAACAGGCTTCGGGCGCCGCCGGCCAGTCGCCGGCAATCAGCCCCTGCTCGGCGAGGAACGCCAGAATCGCCTCGGCATACTCGCGCGCCTGATCCGCCTCGGTATGGTTCATGCCGCCCAACTCCAGCGTGGTCGCCAGGCAGGCCGGCGCGACCTGCGCCTCCGGAAAGCGCTGCGCCAGGCGCAGCCAGGGCAGCGAGCAGGCTTCATCGAAGGATGAGCCGCCGGAGTCTTCGGCCAGCAGCACCGTGCCCGCCCGCACCCGCGCCGCCAGCGAGCGCAATGCCGGCCACTGCTGGGGGATGCCGTAGAGATGCACCGCCGCCTCGAAATCGCAGTGCAGGTCGAGCACCACATCGGCGTCGCAGGCATGCTGGAGCAGCAAGCGCTGCAAGCCCTGCAACTCGGAGTCCGGCGGCGGCAGATTGTCCAGCGCCTCCTGCATGGCCGCACGGACCAGCCGCACATTGGCCGGACCATCGCGACCCAGGCAGCCTTCCAACGCCGGGGCGATGGCGGCGGCCAGGTCGAAGAAGTCGCGATTGAAGTTCTTGCCGCTGGCCAGCTCGAAGCGGCCCTGATGCTGGCCCTGGACCATCTGTCCGAGGCCGATCGGGTTGGCCACCGGCACCAACTCGATCGCCCCGGTCAAACGCCCCTGGGCCTCCAGTTCGCGCAAGCGCCTCTTGAGCTCGACGGCGACGCGCATGCCCGGCAGTTCATCGGCATGCAGCGAGGCCTGGATGTAGGCCTTGCACGGGCCGCTGCCGAAGCGGAACACGCTCAGGCGTCGTTCGGTGCCGGGACACCCCCAGGGCAGGACGTGATCGATCCGTTGCATGCTCGCCTCCTCAGGCCTTGCGCGGCGCCAGGTAGACCAGCCAGCGGCGCTCGGCCGACTTGAACAGGCGCACCAGGATGAAGGTCAGCACCAGGTAGAACGCGCCGGCGGTGATGAAGGCCTCGAATGGCAGGTAGTGCTGCGAACTGACGGTGCGCGCCGCGCCGGTGATGTCGATCAGGGTGACGATCGACGCCAGGCTGGTGGTGTGCAGCATCATGATCACCTCGTTGCTGTACTGCGGCAACGCCCGGCGCAATGCCGAGGGTAGCAGGATGCGCCGGTACAGCTTGGCCCGCGACATGCCCATGGCCTTGGCCGCCTCGATCTCGCCATGCGGCGTGGCGCGCAGGCTGCCGGCGAGGATTTCTGCGCTGTAGGCGCTGGTGTTGATGGCGAACGCCAGGATGGCGCAGAAGGTCGCGTCGGACAGGTAGGGCCACAGCAGGCCCTCGCGCACCGCCTCGAACTGGGCCAGGCCGTAGTAGATCAGGAACAGTTGCACCAGCATCGGCGTGCCGCGGATCACATAGGTGTAGAGCCAGGCCGGGAAGTTCAGCAGCTGCGACTTGGATACCCGCATCAATCCCAGCGGGATCGCCATCGCCAAGCCCAGGGCCAGGGCAATCAGCAGCAGCTTGAGGGTCACCAGCACGCCACCCAAGTACAGCGGCAGGTTTTCCCAAATCACGTTGTAGTCGAAGATCATGGCGCAGCTCCTACAGATCGGCGGCTTTGGTGCCGACCGAGTAGCGTTTATCCAGGAAGCGCAGCGCCAGCAGCGACACGCTGGTCAGCACCAGGTAGAGCGCCGCGACCGCCAGGTAGAAGGTGAAGGGCTCACGTGTGGCGTCGGCCGCGCTCTTGGCCTTGAACATCATGTCCTGCAGGCCGACCACCGAGATCAGCGCGGTGGCCTTGGTCAGCACCAGCCAGTTGTTGGTGAAACCGGGGATCGCGAAGCGGATCATCTGCGGCACCAGGATGCGGAAGAACACCTTGGCGCCACTCATGCCATAGGCCAGTCCGGCCTCGGCCTGGCCCTTGGGGATCGCCATGAAGGCGCCGCGAAAGGTTTCCGAGAGGTAGGCGCCGAAGATGAAACCCATGGTGAACACGCCGGCGATGAAGGGGTTGATGTCGATGTACTCGTCGTAACCGAGCATCGGCGCCACCCGGT
>JAKFEA010000157.1:0-3436 GCA_036675905.1 Acidovorax sp.
GGCAGCAGGCCGGAGATCATGCCGCCATTGACGATCACGTAGACGAAGAACGCCAGCCCCAACGAACCCGCGAGCAGGCGCGAATAAGTGTCGCGCGCATCGATCGCGATCCACAGGCAGCGGCCGATCACGAACAGGTACAGCCCCAGCACCACCATCACCCCGATCCATCCGAATTCTTCCGAAAGCACGGCGAAGATGAAATCGGTGGTGTGTTCGGGCAGGAAATCGAGATGCGATTGCGAGCCCTGGCCCCAGCCCTTGCCGGTCAATCCGCCACCGCCGATGGCGATCTTGGACTGGATGATGTTCCAGCCGGTACCCAGCGGATCGTTTTCCGGATTGAGGAAGGTCAGGATGCGGTCCTTCTGGTAGGTGCGCAGGAACCAGATCCAGGCCACCGGCGCCGCGGCGGCGACGCTGCCCACCGCCACGCCCACCCACCACCAAGGCAGTCCGGCCAGCAGCAGCGCGAACATGCCGCTGGCCGCGACCAGCATGCCGGTGCCGAAATCCGGTTGCTGCAGGATCAGGAACGTGGGCACGGCGATGAGCGCACCCGCCACCAGCACCGTGCGCAGGCGCGGCGGCAGCGGCTCGCGATGCAGGTACCAGGCCAGCATCATCGGCAGGCTGATCTTCATCAGTTCCGAGGGCTGCAGGTAGAACAGCTTCAGGTCGATCCAGTGCTGTCCATGCTTGCCGGTGCCGATGAACAGCACCAGGATCAACGGCACCAGCGATGCCAGGAACACGCCCGGCGTCCACGCGCGCAAACGCGTGGCCGAGACCCGCGACAAACCCCACATCGCCGCCAGGCCCGCGGCGAAGCGCGCGCCCTGCGCCAGCATCAGGTGCGTGCCCTGGGTCTCGCCGCCGGCGCTGTACAGCACCGCCAGGCCGATGCCCATCAACGCGCCCAGCGCCAGCAGCAACGGCCAGTCGAGGGTGCGCGCGAAGTATTTGCCCAGGTCGAACAGCCAGCGCAGGATTTCGCTCATGGCGGGGCCGTTCCCGGCGTGGTGGGCGCAATGGGCGCTTCGCCAGCTGCAGGCGGCACCGGATCCACACCTACGCGGGTTTCGATCGCGGCATCATCGGCATCGGGCGGCACGCCCTCGGGCATTTTCCCCAGCAGGTAAGCATCGAAGACCTTGCGCGCGATCGGCGCCGCGGTGGCCGCGCCATAGCCGCCACCTTCCACCATCACCGCCACGGCGATGGTGGGGTTTTCCGCCGGCGCGTAGCCGACGAACAGCGCGCGGTGCCGCCGATGCATCGGCAGTGATTTCGGATTGATTCCGGCGGTGCTGCGATTGACCACCTGCGCGGTGCCGGTCTTGCCGGCCATGCGGTAGGGCGCGCCGATGCTGATGACGCGCGCGGTGCCGCCGGGTCCGTTCACCGTCATCTCCATGCCTTCCTGGACCACACGCAAGTTGTCCGCACGCTCGGTGATGCGGATGGGCGCAGGTTGTGGCAGCGGCACCCAAGGCCCGTCGAAACCGGCGCGCTGCGCCGCCACCAGGTGCGGCCGGCGCAACAGGCCGTGATCGGCGAGCGCGGCGGTGCCGCGCGCCAGTTGCAGCGGCGTCACCTTCCACAGGCCCTGGCCGATCGCAGCATTGACCAGGTCGCCGGGATACCAGCGCTCCCGGGTCAGTTTCAACTTGGCCGCCGGCGATGGCAGGATGCCGTCGATCTCGCCGATGAGATCGATGCCGGTCGGCTTGCCGAAGCCGTACTTGGTCAGGTAGGCATCGAAACGTTCGACGCCCATGTCCACCGCCAGCCGGTAGTAATAGGTATTCACCGAATCGGCGATCGACTTGCGCGCGTCGGTCCAGCCATGGCCGCCGCGGTGGGAGTCGCCCCAGCCGCGGCCGCGCATCCCCGGCAGCCGGAACATGCCGGTGGAAAGCGTCTTGTCCTCCGGCTTGCGCAGGCCGCTGTCGAGGCCGGCGAGGGCCAGCAACGGCTTCAGCGTGGAGCCTGGCGCCACCCCGCCCAGCACCAGCCGGTTGAACTGCGGCCGTGAGGGGTTGGTGTTGAGCGCGTTGAAATCGGCGTGCGAGATGCCGTTGACGAACAGGTTCGGGTCGTAGCTGGGCAGGCTGACCATCGCCAGCACCTCGCCGCTGCGCGGATCCAGCGCTACGGCCGAGCCTTCCAACTCACCGAAGGCCGCGACCATCGCGCGCTGCAGGTCGGCGTCCACGCTCAACCGCAGGTCGGCGCCGGCCTGCGCCGGCACCCGGCCCACGGTGCGCAGCGCGCGCCCCTCGACATTGGTCTCGACCTGTTCGTAGCCGATCTTGCCGCGCAGCGTTTCCTCGTAATAACGCTCCAGGCCGGTCTTGCCGGTATGGGTCAGGGCGGCGTTGCCCTCGCCCATCGTGGCCAGGTCCTTCTCGTCGATGCGTCCGACATAGCCGATGACGTGCCCGAACAGATCGCCGTAGGGATAGCGCCGGGTCAGGTAAGGCTCCAGTTCCACCCCCGGGAAGCGCCAGCGATCCACCGCGAAGCGCGCCATCTCCTCCTCGCTGACCCGCAACTTGAGCGTGACCGGACGAAACCCGCGCGTGACCTTGCGCGTGGCTTCGAAGCGTTCGATGTCTTCGGGCGCGAGGGCGAAGATCTTCCCCAGTTCCGCGACGAGTTTCCCGGGGTCGCCGGCCTTCTCGGGCAACACGTCCAGGCGGAACGCCGGCACGTTCTCGGCCAGCAGCTTGCCGTTGCGGTCGAAGATGCTGCCGCGCCCCGGCACTACCGGCTTGGGCTTGATCTGGTTGGCTTGCGAGCGCGCGGCGTACTCGGCGTGGTCGATCACCTGCAGCTTGAAGTACCAGCCGGCCAGGCCCAGCAGGGCGACCGCGACCACGACGAAACCGAGCGCGGCGCGGCGGCGGAACTGTTCGGCTTCCGCGGACGGATTCTTGGACGGGCGACGCGGCGGTCTCATCGGCTAGCGGCGCTTGCCAAGCCGCAATGCATCCAGCATCAGGAACAAGGGCGGCCACAGGAGCATGCCCAGCAGCGGCGCCCACCAGTAGTTCCAGGGCAGGGTCGGTTCGCCCAGCGTCAGGTGCACGGCCGCGGTGACGATGCGGTCGTTCAGCAGCAGCCCGCCGATCGCCAGCGCCTGTTGCGACAACGGGAAGAACCGCAACTGCGCGCGGAAGCGCTGCAGGATGAAGGTCATGATGACGAGGCGCAGCGCCTGTTCGCCGAGCAGGCCGCCGAACATCAGGTCGGCGATGACGCCGACGATGAAGGCGAATCCCAGGCCGGCGCTGTCCGGCGCCTCGATCACCCAGTACGCCACGATCAGCGCCAGCCAGTACGGGCGCAGCGGCTGAAGCAGCCCCGGCAACGGCAGCAACCCGAGCAACAGCGCGATCACGATGCTGACCGGCAGGATCCAGCCATTGCG
>JAKFEA010000158.1:0-11033 GCA_036675905.1 Acidovorax sp.
CTGCTGGCCGCCTGCCTGCTGTTCATCCACAAGATGAGCTCGCTGTTCAGCGTGGAGCGCACCGGGTCCGGCGACGCCGGCATGCACTACAGCCTGTACGGCTCGCTGTTCTTCGGCGCCACGGCCAAGATCGATCCCATCCTCGACGCCGTGGAGAACGGCCCCGACCGCCCGCAGGTCGTGCTGGACGCGCTGCACCTGGTGCACCTGGACAGCTCGGGCCTGGACACGCTGCGCCAGCTGCACAAGGCCGTGCTGCAGAAGGGCGGCACGCTGCGGCTGGAGAACCTGCACGAGCAGCCGCGCGAGTTGATCGAGCAGGCTGGGTTTGCGCAGGAACTGGGCGCGAATCCGGCGCCCGCCGAACCTGCCCCGGCCCAGGCCTGACTACCGGCTGGGCCCGCCCTGGTTCTCCGGCGCTTCCGGGTCCGGGCCCGTGGTCGTGCGCACCACGTGGTAGTCCTTGTCGAACCACACGGTGAACCCCATCCCCGCGGGGTTGCGGTTGTATTCCAGCGTGCGGGCGCCGCCCGCCTCGTTTCAGACGTTCTCGGGCTGGCCGAAGCGGGCGCGCACGTCGGCCTCGGTGGACACGCCCTCCTCCAGCTTTTCGATGCGGCGCTGGTCGCAGCCGGCCAGCGCCAGGAGGGCGAGCAAGGCACTGACGAGTCCCATGGAAGCGCGCAGGTAAAATCGGGCGTTCACCCAGCACAGTCTATGTCCAAGTTGCTCCGCATCTTCCGCCGGCCGGACTACCAGTCCGACGTCACCCAGTTCATCGAAGGGCTCAAGGAGCAGCGCCCGGACATCGAAGCCCAGCAGCGCGCCGGCCGCGCCCTGCTGTGGGACAAGCACATCGACCGCGAGGCGATCGCCGACTGGAAGCAGGCGCGCGTGCGGCCCGGCGCCTACGTCTATTACGCCTGGGACTCGGGCAAGAAGTCCTGAAGTGGACGAAGGCAGCGAGGCCACCCTGCCGCAGCCTGCGGTGCCGGACCTGACCGGCATGCCCGAAGTGGTCGACCAGGTCGCGCTCGCCCGCCTGTACGGCGAGCCGCTGTTCGCCCTGCCCACCGACCTGTACATCCCGCCCGATGCGCTGGAGGTGTTCCTCGAGGCCTTCGAGGGCCCGCTGGACCTGCTGCTGTACCTGATCCGCAAGCAGAACTTCAACATCCTCGACATCCCGATGGCGGGCGTCACCCGCCAGTACCTGCAGTACGTCGAGGAGATCCGCTCGCGCAACCTGGAGCTGGCCGCCGAGTACCTGCTGATGGCGGCCATGCTCATCGAGATCAAGTCGCGCATGCTGCTGCCGCCGCGCAAGACGGCGGAAGGCCAGGAGCCGGAAGACCCGCGCGCCGAGCTGGTGCGCCGCCTGCTGGAGTACGAGCAGATGAAGCTGGCCGCGGCGCGCCTGAACGAAATCCCACAGGTCGGACGCGACGTGCTGCGCGCGCAGGTGTACATCGAGCAGTCGCTGCAGCCGCGCTTTCCCGAAGTCGACGTGGCCGACCTGCAGGAGGCCTGGCGCGACATCCTCAAGCGCGCGAAGCTGGTGCAGCACCACAGGATCTCGCGCGAGGAGCTCTCGGTGCGCGAGCACATGAGCATCGTGCTGCGCAAGCTGCAGGGGCGCCGGTTCGTGCCCTTCGAGGACCTGTTCGATCCCGCCCGCGGCGTGCCGGTGCTGGTGGTCACCTTCATCGCGACGCTGGAACTGGCCAAGGAGACGCTGATCGAGCTGACCCAGGCCGAGGCCTTCGCGCCGATCTACGTGCGGCTCGCGTACCAGGCCGCATGAACTCGCTCGACTTCGACGTCGTCATCGTCGGCAGCGGCCTGGCCGGGCTGTCGGCGGCGCTGCACCTGGCGTCCACGCACCGGGTCGCGGTGATCACCAAGCGCGCGCTGGCCGACGGTTCCAGCGGCTGGGCCCAGGGCGGCATCGCCGCGGTGCTGGCCGAGGGCGACAGCTTCGACTCGCACGTGGACGACACGCTGGTCGCAGGAGCGGGCCTGTCGGATCCGGCGGCGACCCGCTTCGTGGTCGAGCACGCGCCCGAGAGCATCGACTGGCTGCGTGACATGGGCGTGCCGTTCTCGCAGGAGAACGGACAGCTGCACCTGACGCGCGAAGGCGGCCACAGCGCGCGCCGCATCGTGCACGTGACCGACGCCACCGGCGCGGCCGTGCAGCAGACGCTGATCGAGCACGTGCGCCGCACGCCCAACATCAGCCTGTTCGAGCACCACACGCTGGTGGACCTGATCACCAGCCGGCGCATCGGCCAGGCGCCGCCGCGCTGCCTGGGCGCGTACGCGCTGGACGAGCAGGCCGACCGGGTGCTCACTTTCCGCGCGCCGCACACCATCCTGGCCACCGGCGGCGCCGGCAAGGTCTACCTGTACACCACCAACCCCGACACCGCCACCGGCGATGGCATCGCGGCGGCCTGGCGGGCGGGCTGCCGGGTGACGAACATGGAGTTCATCCAGTTCCACCCGACCTGCCTGTACCACCCGCTGGTCAAGAGCTTCCTGATCACCGAGGCAGTGCGCGGCGAAGGCGGGCGCCTGCTGCTGCCCGACGGCACCCGCTTCATGCCGCAGCACGACGCGCGTGCCGAGCTGGCGCCGCGCGACATCGTGGCGCGCGCCATCGACTTCGAGATGAAGAAGCACGGCCTGGACTGCGTGTACCTGGACATCTCGCACCAGCCGCCCGAATTCGTGCGCGAGCACTTCCCCAACATCCATGCGCGCTGCCTGGAGCTGGGCATCGACATCACCCGCGAGCCGATCCCGGTGGTGCCGGCGGCGCACTACACCTGTGGCGGCGTGCACAGCGACCTGGCCGGCCGCACGGATTTGCCCGGCCTGCATGCCGTCGGCGAAACCGCCTACACCGGCCTGCACGGCGCCAACCGGCTGGCCAGCAATTCGCTGGTCGAGTGCATGGTGTTCGCCCGCGCCGCCACCCGCGACATCCAGGCCACGCCGTTGCCGCCCGTGCCCGAACTGCCCGCCTGGGACGTGAGCCAGGTCACCGACCCCGACGAATCGGTGGTGATCTCGCACAACTGGGACGAGCTGCGCCGCTTCATGTGGGACTACGTCGGAATCGTGCGCACCAACAAGCGGCTGGAGCGCGCTGCCCACCGCATCCGGCTGCTGCAGGAAGAGATCCAGGAGTTCTACGCCAACTTCCACGTCAGCCGCGACCTGCTGGAGCTGCGCAACCTGGTGACGGTGGCCGACCTGATCGTGCGCTCGGCGCAATCGCGGCACGAGAGCCGCGGGCTGCATTTCAGCCGCGACTACCCGCAGCTGGCACCGGTGGCCAAGCCGACGACGCTGGTCCCCTGAGTCCTGCCGGCGGCGCCCCGCCGCCTACACCTTGTGCGTGGACAGCAGGATGCTGGTCTCGGTGTTCGCGATGCCGGGGATCGAGCGGATGGCGTTGAGGACCTGATCGAACGCCTCCAGTGAATCGGCGCGCAGCTCGGCCATCAGGTCCCAGCGGCCGTTGGTGGTGTGCAGGGCGGTGACGTTCGGATGGCCCCGCAGCGCCCGGCGCACCTTGTCGCCGTGGTGGCCTTCCACCTCGATGCTCATGAGGGCGCGGATGCGGTGGGCTTCGGCCTCGGGCTTGAGCCGCACCGTGTAGCCGACGATGACCCCCTCGCTTTCCAGCTTGGCGATGCGGTTCTGCACCGTGGCCCGCGCCAGGCGCAATTTCGCGGCCAATGCCACCACCGGCGTGCGCGCGTTGTCGCGCAACAGGGCGATCAGCTGGCGGTCGATGTCGTCCATGGTTTTCAGGCAATCCGCCAAATCGAGTGAGCAGATCGCCATGCTAGCCGACTAAGTTGCCACATTGGTTGGTTCACTTTGGCACCTCCCGCCGGAACAATGAAGGCCTTGCCGCCACCCGCAGCGGCCCCCTTCCGAGGAGAGCCCCGTGACCCGCTTCATCGACGTTCCCACCATGTCGCGCCTGGTGCAGGGCATAGGCATGACCCGCTTCATCGGCGAGCTGGCCGACGCCATCCAGGCGGATTTCGTCCGCTGGCCGGAGTTCGACAAATCTGCCCGCGTGGCCAACCACTCCGACATCGGCGTGATCGAGCTGATGCCGGTGTCGAATGCGCAGCGCTATGCCTTCAAGTACGTCAACGGGCACCCCGGCAACACGGCCAAGGGCCTGTACACCGTGATGGCGTTCGGCGTGCTCGCCGAGGTGGAGACCGGCTACCCGGTGTTGCTGTCGGAGTTGACCGTGGCCACCGCGCTGCGCACCTGCGCGACGTCGCTGGTCGCAGCCCGCGCGCTGGCCCGGCCCGGCGCGCGCCGCATGGCCCTGATCGGCAATGGCGCGCAAAGCGAATTCCAGGCGCTTGCGTTCCACAGCCACCTGGGCGTGGACGAGATCGCCATCCACGACGTCGATCCGCGCGCGAGCGACAAGCTGGTGCGCAACCTGTCCGCCTGGCCCTCCCTGAAGATCATCCGCGCCGCCTCGGTGGCGCAGGCGCTGCGCGGCGCCGACATCGTGACCACCGTGACCGCCGACAAGGCCCGCGCCACCATCCTGACGCCGGAGATGATCGAGCCCGGCATGCACATCAATGCCGTCGGTGGCGACTGCCCTGGCAAGACCGAGCTGCATCCCGACGTGCTGCGCGGCGCCAGCGTGTTCGTGGAGTACGAACCGCAGACGCGCATCGAAGGCGACATCCAGCAACTGCCCGGCGATTTCCCGGTGGTCGACCTGTGGCGCGTTCTCGCGGGCACCCATCCCGGTCGGCGCAGCGCCGGCGAGGTGACCGTGTTCGATTCGGTCGGCTTCGCGCTGGAGGACTACTCGACCCTGCGCTACGTGCACGAGCAGGCCCTGCAGCGGCAACTGGGCGTCGACGTGGAACTGGTGCCCTGGGCCGAGGACCCAAAGGACCTGTTCCGCCACACGCTCGCGGGCCCGTCGAGGGCGGTGCTGCGCCGGGTGGCCTGAGCATGGCTGGGTCCGCTTCGATCCAGGCGCCCGCGGCCGTCGTCATGATCCGGCCGCATCGCTTCGCGCCCAACCCGGAAACCGCCGCCGACAACGCCTTCCAGCGGGCTGCGAGGCCCGGCACGGCCCAGGAGGTGGCCGAAGCGGCACGGCGGGAGGTCACCGCCGCCGCCCAGCGCCTGCAAGCCGAAGGCGTGCGCGTGCACCTGTTCGACGACCGCGGCGAGCGCGACACGCCGGACTCGGTGTTCCCCAACAACTGGTTCTCCACCCACGCGGGCGGGCACGTTGCGCTCTATCCCATGTGCCTGCCGAGCCGCCGTCGCGAACGGCGCGCCGACATCATCGAATCGCTCAAGGCCGGCTACCGGGTCCAGGACGTCGTCGATTACTCCGGGCTGGAGCACGACGGGCTGTACCTGGAAGGCACCGGTGCGATGGTGCTCGACCACCTGGCACGGGTGGCCTACACGGCCCGTTCCAACCGCGCCGACCCGCTGGCGCTGGAGCGCTTTTGCGCGCACTTCAATTTCGAGCCCATGCTGTTCGACACGGCGGACGCGCACGGCCGGCCGATCTACCACACCAACGTGCTGATGTGCGTGGCGACCGAGTTCGCGCTGGTCGGCCTGGACATGATCCCGGATGCGCGCCGGGCGGCCCAGGTGTGCGCCCGCTTGCGGGAGAGCGGCCGCGAGGTGATCGCGCTGGACGCCCGGCAGATCGCCGGCTTCGCGGGCAACGCGATCGAACTCACCGGACGCGACGGCCGCCTGCTGGCGCTTTCGCAGCGGGCCTTCGACAGCCTGGGCGAGCGGGAGCGGGCGGCCATCGGGCGCTCCGCCCGCCTGCTGCCGCTGAGCGTGCCGACGATCGAAATGGCGGGCGGCTCGGTGCGCTGCATGATGGCCGGCATCCATCTCTCTCCCAGGCCCTGAGCCCACGGCCCAGCCCTTTTCCGCCATAGTGCGGCGGGTGACGGTACGCAGCGACATCCCGGCCCGCCTCGATGCCCTGCCCTGGTCGCGCTGGCACTGGCGGCTGGTGCTGGCGCTCGGCGTGGCCTGGGTGCTCGACGGGCTGGAGGTCACCATCGTCGGCTCGCTGGGCGGCGTGCTGGAGCGCCCCGACACCCTGGCGCTGACCGCCTCCCAGATCGGCTGGAGCGGATCGCTCTACGTGGGCGGCGCGGTGATCGGCGCGATGGTGTTCGGCCGCCTGGCCGACCGGCTCGGGCGCAAGCGCCTGTTCCTGGTCACGCTGGGGGTGTACATGCTGGCCACGGTGGCGACGGCGTTCTCCACCGGCTTCGCCAGCTTCGCCGCCTGCCGCTTCGCCACCGGACTGGGCATCGGCGGCGAGTACGCCGCGATCAATTCGGCGATCGACGAGCTGATCCCGGCCCGCGTGCGCGGCCGCGTCAACCTGGCCATCAACGGCAGCTTCTGGATCGGCGCAGCGCTGGGCGCGCTGCTGAGCCTGGTGCTGCTGGATGCGCGCGTGCTGGGCCCGGAACTGGGTTGGCGCGCCGCCTTCCTGCTGGGCGCCGTGATGGCCGTGGCCATCCTGCTGGTGCGCCGGCACGTGCCCGAGAGCCCGCGCTGGCTGCTGGCCCACGGGCAAGCGGAAGAAGCCGAGCGCATCGTCGGCGGCATCGAAGCCGCGGTGCATGGCCGCGTCGCCACCACGACGCCCGCCCGCAAGATGCCGCCGCCCGCGGCGCGAGCCACCGTCCCCAGCCTGCGCGAGGTCGCGCACGTGCTGCTGCGCCGCTACCCGCAGCGCAGCGCCGTGGTGCTGGCGCTGATGGTGTCGCAGGCCTTCTTCTACAACGCCATCTTCTTCACCTACGCGCTGGTGCTCACCCGCTTCTACGACGTGGATGCGGCGCGCGTGGGCCTGTTCATCTTTCCGTTTGCCGCCGGCAACGTGCTGGGGCCGCTGCTGCTCGGGCCCCTGTTCGACCGCATCGGCCGCCGTCGCATGATCGCGGCGACCTACGCGCTGTCGGGCATCGGCCTCGCGCTCACCGGCATCGGCTTCGTCACGAACGTGCTGGATGCGAGGACGCAGACACTGGCCTGGTCGGCGGTGTTCTTCATGGCGTCCGCCGCGGCCAGCTCGGCCTATCTCACCGTCAGCGAGGTGTTCCCGCTGGAGATGCGGGCCATCGCGATCTCGATCTTCTATGCCGTGGGCACGGCCGTCGGCGGCTTCGCGGCGCCGGCGTTGTTCGGGGCGCTGATCGAAACCGGCAGCCGCGCCAACGTGTTCGTCGGCTACGCGATCGGCGCCGCGTTGGTGCTGGTAGCGGCCGTCATCGCGTTGCGTTGGGGCGTGGACGCCGAGCGCAAGCCGCTGGAGGAGGTGGCGCCGCCGCTGGGGCTGGGTGGGGGCTAGATGCTGCTGCCCCCCGTTGCTTGTCAGGCGGCCCCTATCTCCGGCACCAGCGCCCCGGCCGGCTGGCCGTTCTTCAGCGCGGCGGTGAACGTCAGCATCCGGTCGATCGGCAACCGGGCGCGCACGCCGACGGCGGGATCGACGAAGACCTCGTTGGCGCCGGTCTCCAGCGCATGCGCCAGCCCGGCCAGCCCGTTCATCGCCATCCACGGGCAGTGCGCGCAACTCTTGCAGGTGGCGCTGTTGCCCGCCGTGGGGGCCTCGTAGAAGACCTTGCCCGGGTTGAGCGTGCGCAGCTTGTGCATCATGCCCTTGTCGGTGGCGACGATGAATTCCTTCGCGTCCATTTCGCGCGCGGCCTTGAGGATGGCCGAGGTGGAGCCCACGGCGTGGGCCAGCGCCACCACGTCGGCCGGCGACTCGGGGTGCACCAGCACCCTGGCCTTCGGGTGCTCCTTCATCATCGCTTCCAGCTCGAAGGACTTGAACTCGTCGTGCACGATGCACGAGCCGTTCCAGAACACCATGTCGGCGCCGGTCTCGCGCTGGATGTAGCCGCCCAGGTGGCGATCCGGCGCCCACAGGATCTTGTGGCCCTTGTCCTTCAGCGCGGAGACGATGTCCAGCGCGCAGCTGGACGTGACCAGCCAGTCGGAGCGCGCCTTCACGGCGGCGCTGGTGTTGGCGTAGACCACCACCGTGCGGTCCGGGTGCTGGTCGCAGAAGGCGCTGAATTCCTTGATCGGGCAGCCCAGGTCGAGCGAGCAGGTGGCGTCCAGGTCGGGCATCAGCACGCGCTTGTCGGGCGACAGGATCTTGGCCGTCTCGCCCATGAAGCGCACGCCGGACACCACCAGCGTCTGGGCCGGGTGGTCGCGGCCGAAGCGCGCCATCTCCAGCGAATCGCTGACGATGCCGCCGGTCTCCTCCGCCAGGTCCTGCAGGTCCGGGTGCACGTAGTAGTGCGACACCATGACCGCATTGCGCTCCTTCAGCAGGCGCTTGATCCGGGCCTTGAGATCCACGCGCTCTGCCGGCGTGGGCTCGGGTGGCACGCGCGCCCAGGCATGCCGGGTGTCGCACGTGTCGCCGACCGGCTGCTCGTACTCGACTTCCTTGATGGGAATCACCGGCGCATTCATCACAGTTCCTGCAGGCGCATCGAATAGTCCGTGGCCTTCACGTCCTTTGTCAGCGCCCCTATGGAGATGCGGTCGACCCCGGTTTCTGCAAGCTCGCGCACCCGGTCCAATGTCACGCCGCCGGAGATTTCCAGCACCGCGCGGCCGGCGTTCAGGCGCACGGCCTCGCGCAGCGTGGGCAGGTTCATGTTGTCCAGAAGGACCATCTTCGCGCCGGCTTCCAGCGCCTCCTGCAGCTGGGTCAAGGTTTCCACCTCGATCTCGATGAAGCTGGCGCCGGCCGCGGCTTGGGCGGCCGCCTTCAACACCGGCGTGACGCCCCCGGCCGCCGCGATGTGGTTTTCCTTGATCAGCACCGCGTCGTACAGGCCGATGCGGTGGTTGGTGCCGCCGCCGGTGCGCACGGCGTACTTCTGCGCGAGCCGCAATCCCGGCAGGGTCTTGCGGGTATCGACGATCTGCGCGCGCGTGCCGCGAACGGCTTCGACGTACGTCGCCGTCTTCGTGGCCACCGCGCTGAGCAGTTGCAGGAAGTTCAAGGCCGTGCGCTCGGCCGTGAGCAGCGCGCGCGCGTTGCCTTCGATCTCGACGACCACCTGGTCGGCAGTGCTGCGCTGGCCTTCGCCGAGCTGCCAGCGGATGGCCGCATCGGGGTCGAGCTGGCGCACGGCCGCGTCCAGCCAGGGGCCGCCGCACACCACCGCGGCCTCGCGCGCCACGATGCGGGCGCGCGCCCTGCCCTGAGCCGGCACCAGCGCAGCCGTGAGGTCGCCGCCGCCGACGTCCTCGGCCAACGCGCGCACCGCATCCTGCCGCGCCAGCTCGGCCACTGCCGCGGGGCTGAAATCGAATCCATGCATCCGGTCGAGCATAGCCGGATCGCCATGCCTGGGTCGGCACCGAGGCTGACGCCGGTCAAGGGCGCTGCACGGGACAATGGGCCCATGGAAACGACGTACTTGGAGAGCGCGCCGGACCGGGCGGAAGTGGACGCCTGGACCGGTCCGGCGCTGCTGGATTTCGGCACCAACTGGTGCGGCTGGTGCCGCGGCGCGCAACCGAAGATCGCGCAGGCGCTGGCCGCTCACCCGGGCGTTCGCCACGTCAAGGTGGAAGACGGCAGCGGCCGCCGACTGGGCCGCTCGTTCGGCGTGAAGCTGTGGCCCACGCTGGTGTTCCTGCGGGATGGGCAGGAGGTCGCCCGGCTGGTGCGGCCGGGGGATGCGCAGGAGATCAGCCGGGCATTGGAGCAGATCGCCTGAGCGACTTGCGAGCCCCCGCCTTCTCTTCCTCAATCCGCCGCGAAGCAGTACATCAATCCGGCCCCGCCCGTGCTGTTCAGCGCCGGCAGGCCGCAGCCGGGCGTGCCGTGCGAGGAATTCCAGGACACGTTGGCCACCGGATCCGGGTTGGTGCCGTCGCGGTCGTGGTGGCCGACGATGGCCGAGCCGGTGTCGCCGCTGGTCCAGTTGCGGCAGGTGGTGTCGTTGGCGGCCGTCGATGCACGGCCCTCCGGCGTGGAGCCGGTCAGGATGTCGTGCATGTTGGGCGTGTCGCCGCGGCCGTTGACCACCGTCCCTTTCTCGGTCAGCGAGGTCTGCTTGCCCAATTTGTTGCCGCTGCCGTGCAGGTCGGCCACGCCGGAGGCGACCTGCACGCCCTTGGCGTTGACCCAAGGCCCGGAGCCGATGCGGTCGCGCGCATTCACCACGGCGCCGCCCCCCGCCGCCGTCGTGCTCAGGTAGGCGCGCCAGGTCCGCTGCCCCGCCCCCACCGCCGTCGCGAGCGCTTGACAGTGCCGGTCCGCGCCGGTCAGGCCGCCGAAGTTCGCGCCTTGCCCCGGATTCGCGCTGGTGATGAAGAAGCTCATCGGATGGCGGGGCGGGGAGCTCGCGCAGGCCACCAACAGGCCTGACGTCAAGGCGGCGAGCGCGAGAACGGGGACGACGCGGTTCATGGACGGACTCCTTGGAAGTTGGTGTTGGACTCCCAAGCTAACCCATGGCCCAGGCGCATTCAAGCTGGGCCGTGAACGAATCGGCCCCGCCTACTGCCAGGGCATCTCGGCGGCCGGGTCCCGTCCCATCAGCCGGGCCACGGCCTGGTCCGGCGCCAATCGGCCGTCCAGCAGTTCCACCACGCTCTCGACGATCGGCATCTCGACCTGCAATCGCGCGGCCCGGGCCACCACGGTGCGGGCGCTGTACACGCCTTCTGCCACGTGGCCGAGCGAATCCAGCGCCTGCTGCAGGCTGCGGCCCTGCGCCAGCAGCAGGCCGACCTGCCGGTTGCGGCTGAGGTCGCCGGTGGCGGTGAGCACCAGGTCACCCAGGCCCGACAGGCCCATGAAGGTTTGCGCGCGCGCGCCCAGCGCGACGCCCAGCCGCGTCATCTCGGCCAGTCCGCGCGTGACCAGCGCCGCGCGGGCATTGAGGCCCAGCGACAAGCCGTCGCACAGGCCGGTGGCGATGGCCAGC
>JAKFEA010000159.1:0-5935 GCA_036675905.1 Acidovorax sp.
CATCAGCGAGCACACGCTGCGCAACCACCTGACCTCGATCTACCGCAAGCTGGGCGTGCGCAACCGCCTGAGCCTGCATGCGTACGCGGCCCGGCACCAGCTGGATCGACAGCCCATTCCCGGGTCTTGATCTCGCGCATCGGGCATCAGCCCGCCGACAGGTGCGAAAGCGAGAAGATGACCAGCAGGCCGGCCGCGGCGGCGATGGCGGACGACTGCTGGAACTGGTGGCTCTCGGCTTCGGGGACCAGCTCGGTCATGGTGAGATAGAACATCGCGCCGGCGCCGCCGGCCAGCAGCAGCCCCAGCAGGTCCTGCGAGACGTTGCGCAGCAGGAACCAGCCTGCCATGGCCGCCACGAACAGGGCGGCGCCGATCAGGCTGGTCCAGCCGAGGATGCGGCGCGCCGGATGGTCGCCGCCGTTCTCGCGGATCAGCTCGCCAATGCTCAGCGCCTCGCTCAGGTTGTCGATCACGATGGCCAGGCCGACCACCATGCCCACCGAAGCATCGGTCGCCGCGCTGACGCCGATCGTGAGGCCCTCGATGATTTCCTCGGCGCTGGTGCCGCCGGCCAGCACGGTCACCTCGTCGCCGCGCGACCGCCGCCGGCGCCGCATGCTGCGGACCCAGTCGCGCTGCGATGCCTTGTCACCGGCGCTGGCGCCGCGATGCACGAACAGGTCCAGCGCGTAGAGGAACGCGAAACCGCCCGCGAAGCCGGCAATGGCGATCGGAAGCGAGGCCATCTTCGCCGCCTTGGGCAGCATCTCGAACGCGAACGCGCCCAGCAGCGCGCCGGCGGCGAAGCCCACGGCGATCGACAGGGCCAGGGTGGTCGGCCGCCGGCAGAGCGCCAGCGCACCGCCGAGCGGTGACGCCAGGGCGCCGGCCAGGGCGATGGCGAGCAGCGTGGTGAATTCCATGGTGGCGGCTGCGATCCGGGGTCCGCTGTCTCGAACAGGCGATAGCCGGGCGCGGAGGCTTGCGCTCCCTCTCAGCGGGCCGCCTGGGGCCGGCGGCCCGGCTTGCGGCGGGCGAGCAGGGGCCTCAGCGGGATGGCCCAGGCGGAACTGCGCAACCAGGCGCCTGCGCGCTTCTTCAGGCTGCGGCCCAGTGTGACCAGGGTGGGCCTGCTCACAATGCCTTCGACCAGCGGCGAAGCGCAGTCCGCAAAGCTGGTCTTGTAGGCTTCGTCGCCCCTGCCGAGGTCGAGCAACCCGCAACCTTCGTCCGCGGCCGCCTCGGCCACCTGCAGCAACAGCAGCGCGCCCGGGGAGTACGCCGCGTGCGCATGGCTGTAGACCGGGAACCACCAATGCCAGGTCCGGCGTGAACGCATGCCGAAGTGCGCCGCGACCAGCGTATCGCCCGCGTACAGCGCCGACAGCCGGCCGGCGAACTCGGGCTGGTCCGCCGCCGCGATCCGCGTGACGAGTTCGCGGGTCCACTGCGGGCCGAAGCAATCGAGCGCGCCGGTACGGTGGCACTGCTCGGACTTGAGGCGGATCACCGTCTCCAGCACCTGCGGATCCCGCGTGTTGGCTTCGAAGCGCAGCGGTCCCACTTCGCGCGCCAGCTTGCGCGCCTTGCGCGGCAACTCGGCCATGCGTCGCGCGCCGGCTGACAACCGCCCCTGCCGATAGGCCTCGAACCCGCGCGACAAGTCGAGCCCCGGCGAATGGGCGTGCCGGACCGGCGCCGGCGGTTGCTGCCAGGCGGCGAGGTGGTCGAATTGCCAGAACGAGAGGCCGGACGCCCGCAGCAGTTCGGCCCAGTCCCAGCATGTCCCGGGCGTCGCGATGACGCCCTGGTGGTCGGACAGCCGGCCGCCGACGGCCTCACCCGCGCTCCACCGTTGCTGATGCGGAAAGAAGCCGACCACCCGGTTGTCCTGCTCGAGGATGGCGACCCGGACGTCCGACCGGACTGCTGCGACGGCGACAGTGAAGCCACAGGAAAAACAGGGGCTGGCCAGCGTCGGCGTGCTGAGTTGCAGCTCGCGCCAGCGGCCTTTCTCCGGCTCGCCGAGTTCCCCGGGGGCCGTCACCGAAATCTTCATTCGTGCGGCCTTCCTGGATCACAGCCGGCCATGGTGCGTTGTTCGACAAGCTCCATCTTGCCGCGCGGGCGCGGATCCGGAGGTAGCTCCATCGGGCCAGAACCCGACCGTGCTCTTGCTGGTATGGCCGGAAAAAAACAAGGCCCCGCACTTGCGTGCGGGGCCTTGCTGGATTTGGCTCCCCGACCTGGGCTCGAACCAGGGACCTACGGATTAACAGTCCGGCGCTCTACCGACTGAGCTATCGGGGAATGAGCCGGCGATTATAGCGTCATCGACCGTCGCTTCTTCAGAACGCCGCCGCGAAAGACAACCGGACGGTGCGCGGCGCGCCGGGGTACAGGTACACGTGCGAGAACTGGTAGGGCGCCTCGCGCCAGTAGCGGCGGTCCAGCAGGTTGTGCACGCCCACGGTCCAGGTGGTCTGCGTCGTTCCGATGCGCTGCTCGTACCGCAGCGCGGCGTCCATGCGCGTCCATGCGGGGATGTCGATGGAGCCGTCGGCCAGCACCGTGCGCGCGCCTTCGTGCGAGACGTGTCCCTGCAGCTCCAGGCCAGGCACGGCCGCCACGCGGTAGGCCGCCGTTGCGCGCAGCACGACTTCGGGCACGTTGACGGGCCGCTGCCCGTTGGTGGCGGGCTCGTAGACGCTGCCTTCGCGGCGCGCGCGCAGCAGCGTGGCGCCGCCTTGCAGGCGCCACGGGCCCTGGGCCCAGTGCGCCGATGCCTCCAGCCCGCGGTGCACGGCGGAGCCGTCGTATTCACCGATCGCGCAACTGAAAGTGCGCGTGCAGAAGTCGAAGTTGGTCAGGGGCCGTCGGATCTGGAACAGCGCGACCTGCCAGCCCAGCGCGGCATCGCCGCCGCGCAGCCCGATTTCGGCCTGTCGCGACTTGGCCGCCGGCAGCACCAGGCCCGCGTTGCCCAATGCGAACACCGGGTTGGTCGTCACCTGCCAGGACTCCACGCCTTCGCCCCAGCTGCCGTACGCGACCACGTCGCCGAGCTTGTAGCTGACCGCCGCCCACGGCGTCGTGAGGCTCTGCCGGTAGCCGCGGTCCAGCCGCGTGTGCCGCAGCCCGAGCCAGGTGATGAGGCGATCGTTCCAGCGGATCGCGTCCTGCAGGTGGATTTCGGTGGCGTGCTCGTCACGGTCCGGCACGATGAAGCCCGGCACCGGGTTGGGCGGCACCACCGTGTTTCCGTCGATCGTGCCGACGCCGGTGAAGTTGAACGCCTGCGGGTTGAAGCGATCCCGGGTGCGATGGCGCAGGATGCCGGCCGACAGCTCGTGTCCGATGCTGCCCGTCTGCGCGTTGCCGGCCAGCTTGAGGGCGGCGGCGTCACGCTGCCGCCGCTCGTCTTCGCTTCGGAAGTCCCAGTAGTCGAAGGTGCCGTCGGAACAGAAGCGATCGAAGTTGCCTTCGGCCATGCAGCCGAACGGGAATGCGGTGTAGTCGTCCGTCTTCAGCCGTTGCGTGCCCAGCTGCGCGGTCCAGCGCCAGTCGCTGCCCAGAGCCTGGGTGAAGCGCAGGGTGCCGGTGAGCGCATCGAAGGTCGAGCGCGGCGCCCACGGCTGGTTGTTCAGGTTCAGGCGCGGGTCGATGGGGCCGGGCAGCACGTTGCCCAGCAGGGAGAACCCGGTCTGGCTGGCCTGGACGTGCCGGCTCCACTCGAACTCGCCTTCCAGCAGTGAATCAGGCGTTGCGCGCCAGTCGGCGGCCAGTGCGAACAGGCTGCGCTCGCCGTCGATGTTGCGCACCAGCGGGCGCAGGCGCTCCTGCGCGACGTTCAGGCGATAGCCGAAGGCCTGGTCGGCGCCGAAGCGGCCACCGAGATCGACAGCGCCCAGCAGGCTTGCGCGCTGGGTCGCCTCCAGCCGCACTTCACGCAGGTCGCGCTCCGTCGGCCGCTTGACCATGTAGTTGACCAGCCCGCCCGGCGCGCTGGTGCCGGCCTGGATCCCGCTGGTGCCCTTGAGGACCTCGACGCGATCCTTGTTGTCCAGCGGGATGATGGTCTCCGCATTGATCGGCAGCCCCTCGCGCCGGTAGTTGAACTGGTTGTTCAGGATGAAGCCGCGCACCGACAGGAAGTCCCAGTAGCCCGGCGCGTTGTAGGCGTCGCCGACCGAGCTGTCGAAACGGGTCAGGTCGGCCAGCCGACGCGCGCCGGTGGCTTCGATCTCCTGGCCGGTGATGACCGTGGTCGACACGGGCACTTCCTTGCGCGGGAAGTCGCCGAAGCCGGTGACGTCGGCCGCGGCCGGCACTTGCGCCGGCGTGATCGTGAGGGGGCGCAGGGTCGGTTCCTGCGCATGCGCTGCGGTCAGCGCCAGCAAGAGCGCCACTGCGCCGGGTATCGGTTGGAGTCGTGCCACGCCGTTTCCTTCAACGTCGGGTGGCAGGTGGGCCAGCTGGGGCGGCGTGCTGCTCCTGTGGAGAACCGGGAGCGCCGCCCTGTGCTTGCTTCCCTGCGCGAGGATTACCTCAATCAGGTTCAAAGGGACTCTCTCAGTCGCTGCCTGGGCGGCAGCAACACCCCTAGCGGATGCCTTCGAAAAGGCGATGTGGATTCTAGGCCGGAAATGAAACAAGGCCCGCGGAAAGCGGGCCTTGCCGAAGGGGCATGCGGCGCGCGCGGCTCAGTCGAACACCGGCGACTCCACCCCCAGCACCTTGTGCAGCTTGGGCGAGGTGGTGGTGTACTGCAGGTGGATCTTGCCCTTCTCGGGGAAGATGATGGGCGCGGCGCCGAAGGCGGCGAGGGCGCACTCGTGGAAGCCCGACAGGATCAGCTTCTTCTTGCCGGGATAGGTGTTGATGTCGCCCACGGCGAAGATGCCGGGGATGCTGGTGGAGAACTTCTCGGTGTCCACCACGACCTGCTTGCGCTCGATGTCCAGGCCCCAGTCGGCGATCGGCCCCAGCTTGGGCGACAGGCCGAAGAAGACCAGCAGCATGTCGAGCGGCACCACCCGCGTGACGCCATCGGCGCCGGTGACCTTGGCGCCGGCGAGGCAGCCGTTCTTCTCCTCGTAGCCGGTGACCTGGCCGACGATGAACTGCATCTCGTACTGGTCGCACAGCTCCTTCATCTTCGCGACCGAGGCCGGCGCCGCCTTGAAGCCGTCGCGGCGGTGCACCAGGATCACGCTGGCGGCCTTGTTGGGGCCCTCGGCCACGAAGTTCAGCGCCCAGTCCAGCGCCGAGTCGCCGCCGCCGACGATCACCAGGTTCATGCCGGCGAACTTGGCCGGGTTGCGGACCCGGTAGAACAGCTGCGACCCCTCGAACTTGTCGAGGCCCTCGACCTTGAGCGTGCGCGGCTCGAACGCGCCCACGCCGGCCGCAATGAAGATGGTCTTGGTGAGGAACTGCGTGCCCCTGGACGTCTGCACGAAGAAGCGGCCGTCGTCCAGCTTGCGCAGTTCGGTGACGGTCTGGCCCAGGTGGAAGGTCGCACCGAACGGCTCGATCTGCTTGAGCAGCGCGTCGGTCAGTTCCTTGCCGGTGCACACCGGAATGGCCGGGATGTCGTAGATCGGCTTGTCCGGGTAGAGCTCAATGGGCTGCCCGCCGGGGTAGGCGAGCGAATCGATCACGTGGGCCTTGATCTCCAGCAGGCCCAGCTCGAAGACCTGGAACAGCCCGACCGGGCCGGCCCCGACGATCACGGCGTCGGTCTCGATGGGGCCATCATGCTCGGTGGCGGTCTTGATCACTTCTTGGCTGAGTTGCGGTTCCATCGGAATACTAGCTTGCTCCGCTGTTATTCATGGGGCTGAATCGGTTCGGGGCCACCGCGGAACCGGCTTCGCCGGGCCGCTGGTGGCGCCCCTTGAGGAGAGGCGCCGAAGGCGCTTCGGGGTGG
>JAKFEA010000160.1:0-5935 GCA_036675905.1 Acidovorax sp.
CCAGGCGGTGCGTGAAGCGGAACTCGCCCGCCGCCTCGGCTACCACGCCGGCCTGCTCAGCCTGGCGGCGATGAAGGGCGCGAGCGAAGACGAGTTGGTCGCTCACTGCGACGCGGTGGCCAGCGTCATGCCGCTGGTGGGCTTCTACCTGCAGCCGGCCGTGGGCGGCATCCACCTGCCGGCCTCGTTCTGGCAGCGCTTTGCCGCCATCGCCAACGTGGTCGCGATCAAGATGGCGCCCTTCAACCGCTACCGCACGCTGGACGTGATTCGCGGCGTGGTCGCCGCCGGCGCCGAGGACCGGGTCACGCTCTACACCGGCAACGACGACCACATCGTGCTGGACCTGCTGTGCCCCTTCACCTTCGTGCGCGACGGCCGGCCCGTGACGGTGCGCATCCGCGGCGGCCTGCTCGGGCACTGGAGCGTGTGGACGCAACGCGCCGTGCAACTGCTCGAACGCATCCACGCGGCGGTGGACAGCGGCCAGGCCCCGGCCGACCTGCTGGCGCTGGATGCGCAGGTGACCGACTGCAATGCGGCGCTGTTCGACGTGGCGCACGACTTCCACGGCTGCATCGCCGGTTGCCACGAGATCCTGCGGCGGCAGGGGCTGCTTGAAGGCATCTGGTGCCTGGACCCGGCCGAAGGGCTCAGCGCCGGGCAATCGGAAGAGCTGGCGCGCGTGCAGCGCGACTACCCGCAGCTGGTCGACGACGCCTTCGTGGCGCAGCACCGGGAGCGCTGGCTGGCCTGAGTGCGAGCGCCGCGCAGGGGCGGCACGCCCCCGGAGAATCCTCCGTTGACACGCCGGGCACGGCAGGCCTAGAGTGCAGCAATTCACCGTTTGGGGAATTGCACCGGAGACCCACCATGCACAAGCGCTTCCTTCTCAAATCCCTCGCCGCCGCCGCACTGGCCGCGGGCCTCGCGACGCCCGCCCTGGCGCAGCAGTGGAAACCCACCAAGCCGATCAACCTGATCGTGCCGTGGGCCGCCGGCGGGTCCACCGACCAGATCACCCGCGTCACCGCGGCCGAACTGGAGAAGGTGCTGGGGCAGAAGATCATCGTGGTCAACCAGCCGGGCGCCTCGGGCTCGATCGGCACCAAGAACGCCTGGGAAGCGCCCAAGGACGGCTACACCTGGACGGCCGGCGCCGCGCAGGACCTGGGCACCTACCAGGCGCTGGGCATGCTGGACGTGCCGGCCAAGGACTGGCACCTGTTCCTGTCCGTGGCCAACATCGCGGTGGTCGGCGCCGGCGCCAACACGCCGTACAAGGACATGAAGCAGCTGCTCGACGCCATGAAGGCCAAGCCGGGCGAAATCAAGGTCGCCACGGCCGGCGTCACCTCCGGCGGGCACAACGCGATGGAGGCGATCTCGCGCGCCACCGGCGTCAAGTACCGCCACGTCACCTATGACGGCGGCAACCCGGCGGTGGTGGCCACCGTGTCGGGCGAGACCGACGTGACCACCCAGCTGGCGGTGGAGCAGGCCGAGATGATCCGCGGCAAGCGCATCCGGCCGCTGGCCACCGTGTCCGACCAGCCGCTGGAGATCGAAGGCTACGGCACCATCGAGCCGATCAGCAAGACCATCCCCGGCTTCAAGGCGCCCGCCAACTACTTCGGCATCTTCATCCCCAAGGGCGTGCCGCCCGAGGTGGTGAGCACCATGCAGAAGATCTGGTCCGAGAACATCGCCAACAACGCCGCCATCAAGGCCTACGCGGTCAATCGCGGCGCGCTGTTCAAGCCGGTCGCCGGCGATGCCGCGCTGGCTGCCGCCATGCCGGCGATCCAGGCCAACGCCTGGCTGCTGCAATCGACCGGCAAGACCAAGGTGTCGCCGGACACGGTGGGTATCCCCAAGCCTTGAGCCCGACGCGATGAGCATGGAATCGGCGCCCGAAGGCGCCGTTTCGCCGCGGGCCGAACTGGGAGCGGCAGTGGTGTGGACCGCCTTCGGGGCGGCCGTCACCCTGCTCGCCTGGCGCATGGACCGGCTCGAGCACCTGCACATCAACCCGTACGAGATCCCCGGGCTGGTGCCGCTGATGCTGGGTGCGGCCATGCTGCTGCTGGGCCTGGTGCTGGTGGGGCGCGCGATCCTGCGCGGTGGCCTGCAGGCTTCCGGCGCGCCGCCGGCACCGGACCCGGAAAGTGCGGGGAACCGCCGCTACATGGCGGCCGTGGTCGGCGCCATGCTGGCCTATTCGGTCGTCCTGGTCGGCCACGGCCTTCCGTTCTGGCTGGCCACGCTGCTGTTCGTGGCGGGCTTCATCTTCTTCTTCGACCGCAAGCGGCAGCGCTCGCTCGGCCGCAGCCTGCTGCACCAGGCGGTGCTGGCGCTGGCCTACGGCGCCCTCACCAGTGCCGTGGTGACGCTGGTGTTCCAGGACATCTTCTACGTCCGGCTTCCCTGAGTCGTTCCGCTCCCGATGTTCCAAGGCCTCATCGCGTTCGGCCACTCGCTGGCCAGCTTCCTCACTCCCGGCTCGATCCTGCTGGTGCTGGCATCGGCGCTGGTGGGGGTGGTGATCGGCGCCCTGCCGGGCCTGACCGCCACCATGGGCGTGGCGCTGATGACCACGCTGACCATCAAGCTGCCGTCGTCGCAGGCCCTGCTGGTGCTGATCTGCACCTACGTGGGGGCCATCTACGGCGGCAGCCGCAGCGCGATCCTGCTGAACATCCCCGGCACGCCCGCGTCGGCAGCCTCCTGCCTGGACGGCTACGCGCTGGCGCGCCAGGGCATGGCCGGCAAGGCCATGGGCATCGCCACCAGCGGCTCGGTGCTGGGCACGCTGATCGGCATGCTGGCGCTGGCCCTGTTCACCCCGGTGCTGGGCGAGTTCGCGCTCAAGTTCGGCGCCTACGAATTCTTCTGGCTCGCCGTGTTCGGCGTGATCGTCTCGGCCACGCTCACCGGCGGCGACCCGCTCAAGGGCTGGATCGCCGGGTTCGCCGGCCTCTTCATCGCCACCATCGGCCAGGACGGCATCCATGCCTTCGAGCGCTTCAACTTCGGCAACCGCGACCTGGCCGGCGGCATCTCGCTGGTGCCGGCGCTGGTGGGCGCCTTCGGCTTCGCCGAGATCCTGGTGGCGATGCAGGAGAAGCGCCCGCCGGTGAAGGTGAGCGCCCTCGACTCGGTCATTCCCCGGATCCGCGACGTGGTGCGCTACTGGCGCACCATCATCCGCAGCGGCCTGATCGGCACCTTCATGGGCATCGTGCCGGGCGTGGGCGAGGACGTGGCGGCCTGGTCGTCGTATGCCGCCGCCAAACGCGTCAGCAAGGAGAAGGAGCTGTTCGGCAAGGGGTCGGTCGAAGGCCTGATGGCCGCCGAGACCGGCGACAACGCCTGCGTGCCGGGCGCCATCATCCCGGTGCTGACGCTGCAGGTGCCGGGGTCGGCGCCGGCGGCAGTGCTGATGGCGGCGATGCTGATCCACGGCGTCAAGCCCGGGCCGATGATCATGATCGAGTCGCCGCAGTTCGTGTACGACATCGTGGCCATGATGATGCTGGCCACCATCGGCATCTTCATCTACGGCCTGACGCTCACCAAGCTGCTGGTGCAGGTGCTGCGCGTGCCCACCACCATCATCATGCCGATGCTGCTGGTGCTGTGCACCATCGGCACCTATGCGCTGGCCTCGCGCCTGTTCGACGTCTGGGTGATGGTGGCCTTCGGGCTGATCGGCTGGCTGATGCGCCGCTTCGGCTACCCGGTGGCGCCGCTGGTGCTGGGCATCGTGCTGGGCGACCTGCTGGAGAAGAACTTCCGCCGCGGGCTGGTGCTGTCCGACGGCGACCTGTCGCCCTTCTTCACCCGGCCGATCTCGGGCACGCTGTTCGCGATGATCGCCCTGATCGTCATCCTGAGGTTGCCGGCGGTGCGGCGCCTGTTCGGCCGCCGGCCGGCCGCGGACCCGGCATGAAGATCGCGCTGTGCAACGAGGTGCTGCAGCCGCTGCCGTTCGAGCAGCAATGCCGGCTGGCCGCCGCGCTCGGCTACGACGCGCTGGAAGTGGCGCCGTTCACGCTGGCCGAAGACCCGACGCGGATCACGGACGCACAGGCCGCCGATGTCGCCCGCATCGCACGCGAGCACGGCCTGGAAGTGTCGGGCCTGCACTGGTTGCTGGTGGCGCCGGCCGGCCTGTCGCTGGTCAGTGATGACGCCGCGGTGCGCGCACGCACCGCGGCCGTGATGGAACGCCTGGTGGAGCTGTGCGCGGCGATGGGCGGGCGCTACCTGGTGCACGGCTCGCCCAGGCAGCGCTCGGTGCCTCCCGGCGCCACCCGCGCCCAGGCCTGGGCGCGGGCGCGCGAAGGCCTGGCGCGCGCCGCCAAGCGGGCCGAAGCCTGCGGCGTGACCTACTGCCTGGAGCCGCTGTCCCCGCGCGAGACCGACCTGGTCAACACCGTGGAGGAAGCGGTGTGGATGGTGCAGGAGATCGGCTCGCCCGCCCTGAAAACCATGATCGACTGCAGCGCGGCCGGGCAGGCCGAGCGCGAACCGGTCGCCGAGCTGATGGCACGCTGGATGCCCACCGGGCACATCGCCCACGTGCAGGTGAACGATCCCAACCGGCGCGGCCCCGGCCAAGGCGACATGGCGTTTGCGCCGATCCTCCGCGCGCTGCTGGCCATGCAGCGGCAAGGCCACTACGGCGGCATCATCGCGGTCGAACCGTTCGACTACGTGCCCGACGGACCGGGCTGCGCCGCGCGCGCCATCGGCTACCTGCGCGGGCTGCTGGAAGGAATGCAGGACCATGGCTGATGCCTTGCCCGTGCGGGTCTGCGAGATCGAGCTGTACGAGCGGCCGGTGAAGCTGCGCCTGCCGTTCCGCTTCGGCGTGGTCACGCTCACCGAGTGCCCGCAGGCGTTCGCGCGCGTGCGGGTGGAGGCGGCCGGCGGTCTCGGCCAATGGGGCGCGGCCGCCGAGCTGATGGCGCCCAAGTGGTTCGACAAGAACCTGCAGCTGTCCAACGAAGACAACTTCGAGCAGCTGCGCAGCGTGCTGCGGCTGGCTCGGGATGCCTACCTGGCCGACCGCTCTGCAGCCACCGCCTTCGGCCATTTCGCGCGGCATCACGACGCGCACCAGGCAGCGTGCGCACAGCGCGGCTTCAACCCGCTGCTGGCGGCTTACGGCCCGGCGCTGGTCGACCGCGCGGTGCTGGATGCCGTGTGCCGGCTGGCCGGCCTGACCTTCCACGACGCGGTGCGCCGCAACCTCGCCGGCATCGGGCCGGGACGGCCCGAGTTCCAGGGCCTGCCGATCGACGACTTCCTGGCGGCGCTGCAGCCGCAGGCCGACATCGAGGCGCGCCACACGGTCGGCCTGCTGGATGCGATCACCGCGGCTGACCTGTCGCAGCGCGTGGGCGACGGGCTTCCCGAGACCCTGGAGGAAGTGATCGCCGCCCACGGCCATCGCTGGTTCAAGCTGAAGGTCGGCGGCCAGGTGCAGGCCGACCTGCAGCGCCTGCAGGCGATCGCGGCGGTGCTCGATGGCCGCGCCGAGCCCTACTTCGTTTCGCTGGACGGTAACGAACAGTACCAATCGGCCGAAGGCGTGGCCGAACTGGTGGCGGCGATCCGCGCCACGCCGGCGCTGGCGCGGCTGTGGGAGTCGATCGCGTTCATCGAGCAGCCGATCGCCCGCAAGCTGGCGCTGACCGAGGACCTGCGCGACGCGCAGCTGGGCAAGCCGGTGATCATCGACGAGTCCGACGGCGAGCTCGATGCCTTCGTGCAGGCCCGCGCGCACGGCTACCGCGGCGTGTCTTCCAAGACCTGCAAGGGCGTGTACCGCTCGCTGCTCAATGCGGCCCGTTGCGCGGCCTGGAACCGCGAAGCGGGCGAGCCCACGTACTTCATGTCCGGCGAGGACCTCACCACGCAGGCAGGC
>JAKFEA010000161.1:0-3811 GCA_036675905.1 Acidovorax sp.
GGCTGCACAACCCTGGGATGACGCCGATCGAACTGATCGAGGTGCAATCGGGCGACTACCTGGGGGAGGACGACATCGTCCGGTTCGACGACGCCTACGGGCGCTCCGTCACGATGCTCGCCCAGGTCGACGCGGAAGACGGCACCTTCCATCTCCCGGTCGTTCGATCGGCCGAATGAGCGAGCCGCGGCATCCGCTGCCGGCCGGACCGGACGGTGCGCATCAAGGCAGTTCTGCGTGCCGCATCCGCCCGACGATGGTGCTCGCCCTGTTCGCCAGGTACCCCGAATTCGGCACCCGCTCGAAGTACCTCGGCCGCGGCAGCATGACGGCCAGGCGCGCGGCTTCGTAGGCGCTGAGCTGGCTGGCTTTCTTGCGCCAGTAGTGCTGCGCCGCGGCCTCCGCGCCGAACACGCCTTCGCCCCACTCCACGCTGTTCAGGTAGATCTCCAGGATGCGCTGCTTGGACAGCAGGGCTTCCAGCGCGAAGGTCAGCACGATCTCCTGGCCCTTGCGCAGGAAGGTGCGCTCGCCGGAGAGCAGCAGGTTTTTTGCCAACTGCTGGGTGATGGTGGAGCCGCCGATGATCTTCGGCCGGCGGGCATTGGGCCGCAGGTTGGCGCGGCGCGCGGCGCGCTCCTCGGCGCGCGCGTTCTTCTCCCAGGCCTTCTCGATCGCCTCCCAGTCCACGCCCTCGTGGTTGGCGAAGCCGTCGTCCTCGGACGCGATCACGGCACGCTTGAGGTGATCGGAGATGCGCTCGTAGGGCACCCATTGCTGGCGCCAACGGAAGCGGTCCTTGTCGGTGGCAATGCGCCACGCTTCGGAGCGCTGGAAAGTGGTGGACTGCGGATCGACCACGGTGGCCAGCGCGATGCGCAGCACGAAAAACAGCTGCAGTGCGAGGCCGGCCAACACCAGCAGCAGCAGCCAGCGCAGCAAACCCTTCAAACCTCAGCCTCCAGCCGACAGCAGCGCGCGCAGCGACGCCAGCACCGGCGCGGTCTCGGGGCGCACGCCGCGCCAGACCAGGAAGGATTCCGCCGCCTGTTCCACCAGCATGCCCAGGCCGTCTCGCGGCACGGCGCCGTGCTCGCGTGCCCAGGCGAGAAAGGCCTGCGCGGCCGGGCCATACATCATGTCGTACGCGAGGGCGCCCGGCCGCAGCACGCGCGCCGGCACGGGGACGCCGCCTCCACCCAGGCTGCTGGCCGTGGCGTTGACGACGACGTGGAAGGCGCCGGCGATGTCGTCCAGGCCGCAGGCCATCAGTTCGGCGCCGGTGGCCTGCGCCACCGCGGCGTGGCTGTCGGCCAGCGCTTGCGCCTTGGCGGCGGTGCGGTTGGCCATCACGATGCGCCTCGGCCGTGCGTCCAGCAGCGGCCCCAGCACGCCTGCCGCCGCACCGCCGGCGCCCACCAGCAACAGGTCCCGACCGGTCATGTCGATCCCTGCGGCAGCGATGTCGCCGACCAGCCCGGCGCCATCGGTGTTGTCGCCGAACACCCGTTCGCCATCGAAGCGCAGCGTGTTGCAGGCGCCGGCCAGGCGGGCCCGCGGACTGTGCGCATCGGCCAGCGCCGCCGCCGCGAACTTGAAGGGCACGGTGACGTTGCAGCCGCGCCCGCCTTCATCGCGGAACTGGCGCACGGTGGCAGCAAAGCCGTCCAGCGGCGAAAGGCGCTTGCCGTACGCCACGCGCTCCCCGGTCTGCCCGGCAAAGCGCGCGTGGATCCAGGGCGAGCGGCTGTGCTCGACCGGGTTGCCGATCACGCAGTAGAGGTCGTCGCTCATTGCCCGGTGAGCTTGGTTTCCAGCGTCTCGTCGCGGGTGAACTTGAAGCGCGAGACGACCACGATCTGGTCGGCCTGGCGGCGCATGCCCTGGTTGAAGCGGCCGAACGGTCCGGCGGCGCGAGCGATGGCCTGGGCCCGGCGGTCCAGCGTGAGGTTGCCGGAGGTTTCGACCACTTCCGTCTCCAGCACCCGGCCGTCGTGGTTGACGGTGACGATCATGGTCAGCTCGCCGTACAGCTTGCGTCCGCCGAGTTCGGGGAAGTTGGTGGTGCCGCGCTCCTCGATCTTGCGCCGCAGGCCGTCGTAGTAGACGGCATAGACCTCTTCCCGGGTGGCGGGGCTGATGTAGCGCTTCTTGGGCCGCGCGTTCTCTTCGTTGATGCGGCGCTCGATCTCGGCCAGCAGCTGCGACAGGCGCCGGCGCTTGTCTTCCCGCGCCTGCGCCTCGGCACTCTTGCTCGACTGCCTGGGGTCGGCCGGCGGCAACGCGGCCAGCATGCGCTTGACCTGGGCCAGCATCAGCATCTGCTGCTCCTGCATGGCCTCGATGCGGCGGTGCGCGTCTTGCGCCGCGTCGCCCAGTTCGGTCAGCGCCGAGGGCGGCAGCGGCGAGGTGGCGCGGCCCTGGGCGGCTTCACCGCCGCCAGCCAGCGTCCTTTGCGCGATCGCCTGCGCCTTCTCGGGCTTGTCGTGGCTGGCGGCATTGACCAGCACCACTTCCAGCGGCGTGTCCTGGAACACCCGGTTGAAGCCTTCGGGGTCCACCAGCCGCACCGTGAGCAGGGCGGCGTGGGCCGCCACCGACACGCCCAGCGCGATCTGCAGGGTACTGAAGGACTTCAGGTTCACGAGGCCGGATTATCGGCCGCATTGTCGGGCTCGCCGCCCTCGCTCACGTCCACCGCGATGGCGATCGGCCCGGCCACGGGCTCTTCGTCCTCGCCCGTGTCGTCTTCTGCCGACACCGGCACCGCCGCCGTGTCCAGCCGTTCGGCCACCGTGCCGGCCACGTCCAGCGTGATGTCGTCGATGGCGCCCAGCTTCACCCGCACGCGCGTGCCGCGCGGCAGCGTCTCGGTGCCCAGCACCGGCAGCACCAGCGGCAGTTCGTCGGCGCGCACCAGCCCTTCGCGGAACACCGTGCCCACCAGTTCGCGGATCTCGTGCTGGCGCAGGTACTGCAAGGTCCAGAAGCGCTCCATGGCCGCCTGGTAGCCGTTGTAGGCGCCGTAGGCGGCGTCGAACGCGGAGATCACGGAGAACAGCTCCGCATCCTTGGGTTTGAATGGCGCGGCCAGGGCGGCGGTGCGGCCATGCCGGGCCGCCGCGATGATCTGCCACTGGTTGACCAGGTCGGTGTAGCGGCGCAGCGGCGAGGTGCTCCAGGCATAGCTCTTCACGCCCAGGCCGGCGTGCGGCAGCGCCTTGGTGCCCATGCGCACCTTGACGCCGGGCAGCAGGCTGGCCTGGCTGCGGTAGATGGCCGGCACGCCCAGTTCGGCCAGCCACTGGCCCCAGCTGCTGTTGGCCAGGATCATGGCCTCGGAGACGATCAGGTCCAGCGGCGCGCCGCGCCGGCGCACGGTGATCTCCACGGGCTCGGCGCCGGTCGGCTCGCCTTCGCGCTCGCCCAGCAGGCGGAAGCTGTAGTCCGGGCGGGTGAAGGTCTCGGGCTTGCCGCGCACCACCTCGCGCAAGCCCTTGAGGTGCTGGGCCAGGCGCCACAGGAAGGACAGCGGCTGGCGCAGGTGGGCGGCCGGCTCGGGCACGTCTCGGGCCGGCGACTGCGGATCCTCCAGCCAGGCTTCGGTGATGTGTTCGTCCAGCTGGTCGTGGCGCAGGTTGGTCGTGACCGGCACTCGCTCCAGCCGCGTTTCGCTGTCGTGCACGACCAGCGTGGCCTCGTCCATGCGCACGTACAGCGACACGGCCGGGCAGTCGCGGCCCTGCTCCAGCGTGTAGGCCTGCACCACCTCGTCGGGCAGCATGGTGATCTTGTGGCCGGGCATGTACAC
>JAKFEA010000162.1:0-65180 GCA_036675905.1 Acidovorax sp.
CGCCGACCGCCTGCCCCGGCGGCCGCGCGCCGCACGCCTGGCTGGACGATGGTCGCTCGCTCTTCGACAGCTTCCACTTCGAGTGGACGCTGCTCGCGCTCGGCGCCGGGGCGCCCGACACCGGCGCCTTCGAGCGAGCGGCGGCGCAGCGCGGCGTGGACCTGCGCGTGGTGCGCCATGCGCAGCCGCAATTGCGCGAGCTGTACGAAGCGCCGCTGGCGCTGGTCCGGCCCGACCAGATCGTGGCCTGGCGCGGGCACGACGGCCATGCGGCCGAGGCGGTGCTGGAACGGGCAACGGGCGGAGCACCGCTCCGCCCGTGAGGCCCAACGCAGCGGCACCGGATCCAGGCCGCCGCCGCGCCGTTCACCTACAAGGACCGCAGGTACTGCGCCACGTCCTTCACCTCCTGCGCCGACAGGCCCAGGCCGAGGCGGTTGTTGTAGGTGTCGACCACCGCTTCCTGGTCGGCGGCGGAGCCGTCGTGGAAGTACGGCGGGTGCTGCCAGTTGCCGCGCAGCGGCGTGGCGCGGTACATCCCGGTCGCCGAGCGGCTGGCATAGCTGGGCGATTCGGGCTCGGCCATGGAAGCCGACGGCGGATGCAGGCGCGAGTCGGTGAAGGTCGTGCCGGAGTGGCAGGTGACGCACTGCGCCGCGCCGAGGAACAGCACCCGGCCGCGCTCGGCCGCGGCGGCGTCGAACGACCCGGCCGGGGCAGCCGGTGCCGCCAGCGACAGCTGGTAGGCCTGCAGCGCCGGCAGCTTGCTGGTGACCAGGTCCTGGGTGCCGTGCACCACGTCCAGGTTCAGGCGCGGCTCGGAGAAGGAGCCCTGCCCGCCCATCTCCACCACCGAGACGTAGCGGTTCCAGTAGGCGATCTCGTCGCCGTCGCCGGTGAAGGTGACCTTGGTGACGCCCAGCAACCCGAAGGCGGGCGGGATCACCACCGGCTTGCTCTTGCCGTCGACGTTGAAGCGCGGATCGAACTTGCCCTTGCCCCAGGAGGCATAGACGGCCTTCTGGGCCGCGGTCAGCACCGGCGACAGCGAGATGATCGCGCCGGGGTCCAGGTCGCGGTTGGCCCAGCCGTCCAGGCGCTTGCCGATGCCGGGCGCGAACGAGTCGTCGACGGTGGAATGGCACAGCGCGCAGGTGATGCCGACCTTGGTCAGGCGCTCCACGCCGGCCACGGTCTCGACCGTGCCCTTGACGCCGACCACCGCCCCCAGCTTGATCAGCGCGAGCGTGGTCTGGGTGTCGTCGAGGTCGACGGTGCCCTTCTGGATGCCCTCGACCACGGCGGCCGGGAGGGCTTCCGAGTCCACCTTCAGCCCGACGGCCAAGGCGATCTTGGGCGTGACGTTCTGCTCGATCACCTCGTGCATGCGCAGCGTGTCGGTCCACTGCGCTTCGTCACCGAAGGTGTCCTGGCGGAAGATTTCCTTGCCCTGCGCGACGAGCTGTGGGTCGAGCGTGGGAGTCGTCGTTCCGTCGGAGCCGCCGCAGGCGGAGAGGAGAACGCCGCTCAGGCCGAGGACGAGGGGGGTGAGCGCGCGCGACAGGCGTCGCCGCGGATGACGTGGGCGCATCGTGGGTCCTTGCTGCAACCGGGATCGGTTGCTGCAATAGACGCCGCGAAGCGCCATTCGGTGACAGGAAATCAGGCCGAGCGCGCTGCGCTGCGCCGCCCCGCGGCCCACGCGAGGGCGATCGCCGCCACGAGCACACCTTGCGCCAGCAGGCCCTGCGCGGTCGGGTGGATGCCCAGCAGCGGCAGCGAGACGGCACCGGCCGGCGTCGCGCCCAGCACGCCGGCTTCCTGCAGCGCTGCGATGCCGTGGCCGACGAACACCACCGCCATCACCACCAGCAGCCCGGACGTGGCCGCGAAGAAAGGGCCGATCGGCAGGCGCACGCCGAAGCGCAGGATGACCCAGGCCAGCACGACCAGCAGCGCGGCGCCGGCCAGCATGCCGCCGACCACCGCTTGCTGCCCGCCGGGGCCGGCCTGCGCCCACAGCGCCTGGTAGAACAGGATCACCTCGAACAGCTCGCGGTACACCGCCAGGAAGGCGATGCCGGCCATCGCCCACAGGGTGCGCCGCTCCAGCGCCGAGGTCACCTGCTCGCGGATGAAGGACTGCCAGGCCCGCGCATGCGAGCGCTTGTGCAGCCACGCGCCCACGTACAGCAGCATGGCCGAGGCCAGCAGCGCCGACACACCCTCGGTCAACTCGCGGCTGGCGCCAGTGATGGCCAGCACGTGGTTGGACACCAGCCAGGTCGCCACCCCCAGCACCGCGGCCGTGATCCAGCCGGCATGGATCCACGGCATGGCGTCGCGCCGCCCGGTCTTGCGCACGAAAGCGATGATCGCTGCCAGCACCAGGATCGCCTCCAACCCCTCGCGCAGCAGGATCAGCAGCGAACTGGTGAAGGCTGCTTCGGCGGACAGGCCGCCCTCGCCGAGCTGGGCCTCGGCCTGGTCGAGCAGCGCGCCTATGCGCTCCACGTGTCCGGCGACCGCCTGCGCGGGCTGGCCGTCGTCGATGGCATGGCGCAGCGCCATCATTTCCTTCTCGGCGGCGACGCGAAGCTCGGGGGCCACGTTGTCCAGGCTGGACTCGACCAGCTCGAAACCTTCAAGGTAGGCGGTGATCGCCTCGCGGCGCGCGGCTTCGCGGTCGCCGCGCTGGTACGACGCCAGCGCCTGCTGCAGCTGGGTGCGCGTGAACGCCAGCGCGCCGGGACGGGTCGCGTCCAGCGCTTGCGGGTGCGACAGCAGGTGGGCCTGCACGGCCGCAAGGTCACCACCCCTGGCCGCCAGGTCGCCGGGCGCGGCCGTCACCAGCTGCTTGAGGCTGCCCAGTTCGGCCTTGCCCACGCCCTGCTGCCACAGCTGCTCGCCACGGCTCACGGTGGCCGGCGAGTGGCGCAGGCCGGCGGCGAAGAAGGCCAGCGCCCAGCGGTCGGCATCCGACAGTTCGGTGAACGCGCGCATGGGCGTGCCGCCCACGCCCAGCGTGATGGTGTTGTACAGGCCGTAGGGGCTGCGCTGGCGCATGCGCGCCTCGTCGTGGAAGTTGCTGGCCGGCGGGTCCATGCCCTGCGCGGCCGGGCCGTCGCCGCGGCCCTGCGCGCCGTGGCACGACGCACACTGCTGCTGGAACAGCGTGGCCGCACGCGCCAAGTCGGGTGCCTGGCGCGGCGCGACGGCCACCGAGTAGATGCGGACCACGTCCGCCGCGACCTGCCGCGCGAGGCTGGAGACTTCGCCGCCGGGCGCCTTCGACTCGATGGCGGCCACCAGCTTTCGCGCCTTGTCCAGCAGCGCGGGCTTGCCGTTCGCATCGGGCATGCGCTGCAGCAGCGCAAGCGAGCGCGTCGCGAACTCCTTCTGCTCTTCGTATTCGGGCTCGTCCAGCACCTTGCCGTCCTGCACGAACTCGGGGTAGTCCACGCTGACGTAGTCGAGCATGTGGACCACCGACGGGGCGGCGTCGGCGGGCGACTGCGCCAGCGCCGCCGTGGCGACCAGCTGCAGGCACAGCGCCGCCAGCAGGCAGCGCAGCGCCAGCGGCCAGCCCGGCGCGGCGTGCGCAAGATTCCAGGTGCGGCTCATGCGGGGCTCCTTCGCGTCAGAAATCGACCTTGGCTCCCACGCGCAAGGTGCGCGGCGCGCCCGTGCCCAGCAAGCCGTTGCCGGCCGTGGCCCAGTAGTCGCGGTCGGTCGCGTTGTCGAGGTTGGCTTGCAGAGTCACGTTCCGGCCCGCGACCTTGGTGCGGTACCGAGCGCCCAGCGACAGCGTGGTGTAGCCGCCGATCCAGGCCTGGTTCAGGTTGTTCACGGCGCGCTTGCCCACGTGGAAGAGGCCCGCGCTCAGCGAAAGCCCGGCAATCTGCGGCATCCGGTATTCGCCGAACAGGCTGAAGGTGCGCTTGGGCGTGTTCTCCGGCGTGTTGCCCAGTTCGCCGGCGTTGGCCGTCCCCACCGATGCGATGGTGGCGTCGAGCAGCTGCATCGAGGTGATCACCGACCAGAGCGGCGTGATCTCGCCGCTGGCCGAGAGCTCCAGTCCGCGGTAGCGGCTCTTGCCGCCCAGCACGAAGCGGTTGCCGGCATCGACCGTGGTCTGGGGCCGGTCGATCTGGAACAGCGCGGCCTGCGCGAACACGCCGGCGAAGGCGCGCGTCTTGACGCCGATCTCCTTCTGCTTGTTCACGGCCGGCGGCAGGATTTCGCCGACGTTGGCGCGGTTGGCCGGCGCGGTGCCGGTCTCCTCCAGCCCTTCGAGGTAGCTGGCGTAGACGGACGTGTCCGGGTTCGGCTTGAACAGGACCGAGAGGTTGGGCGACACCTGGTCCGCGCTGAACCGGGAAGTGGCGGTGACGTTGCTGTAGTCCGCCGCACGCAGGCCGGCCAGCACCTGCCAGCGCTCGCCGAGCCTCACGCGATCGAAGACGTACAGCCCCTTGTCGGTGATCGTCGAGTCGGTGCCGGCGGCCAGCGCCGGGCTGAGCGGTGCCACCGGTCGCGGGTTGTAGAGGTTCTGCGGCACCGTCGCCCTCGGAGCGGAATCGCCCGAGTACGCGTTGCGCTCGTTTTGCGTGTAGCCGATGGTGAGCTCGTGCTGGATGTTGCCGCCGGTCCCCAGCAGCCCGGTGACCTCCACCCGGTGGTTGTTGTTGACGTACTTCTGGCCGTTGGCAAAGAAGACGACGAGCGAACCCTCGCCGGTGCCCAGGTCGAAGTTCTGGAACTGCGAGAAGCGGCGGCTGCGGATCGTTTCGGCGCGCCCGGTCTCCAGCACCATGGACCAGTTGTCGCCCAGTGCAATGTCGCCGCGCAGCAGCAGGTTGGTCGCCTCGGCGTCGTAGTGCTGCCACTCGCCGGCCAGGTTGCGCTTGTTGTCGGGGATGCCCGGCAGCGTGATCACGCCGCCCACCGCCGCAGGTACCGCGATCGCGGCCTGCTCGCTCACGTCCTTGCGGTAGTGCTCCAGGTCCGCCTTCAGGCTGAAGCCGGGACGCACGCGCCAGTCGTAGGCCAGCGCCACCAGCCCGCGGTCGCCGCTGAAGTTGTCGATGCCGATGTCCACCTTGCCGGCCGCGGCATTGAAGCGCAGGCCCATGTCGCCGTCGGCGAAGCGCCGGCCGACGTCCAGGTGGGCGTCGACGCCGCCGTGGTTGTTGACCGAAGTGGCGACGCTGGTGACCGGTGTCGGGCCGGCGCGCTTGGTCACGAAGTTGACGACGCCGCTGGGCGGCACCAGGCCGTAGTAGAGCGAGCTCGCGCCCTTGAGCACTTCGACCCGCTCCTTGTTCTCCAGCGGGATGTCGATCAGGTTGACCACCGGCAGCGAGCCGTTCAGGCGGTAGTTGCCCCGGTTCTCCACCAGGATGCCGCGGATGGAAATGTTGTCGTAGGTCGATCCGCTCAGCTGCGATCGTGTGACGCCGGCCGTGTTGCGAAGGGCCTCGAACAGGCTGTTGGCGCCCTGCGCATCCAGCACGCCGCGCGTGATCACGTTGTTGGTCAGCGGCACGTCCAGCGGGTCCTGGTCGCGGAACGCGCCGACCTGCACGTTGCGCGAACTGAAGCTGGCCGGCCGCTCGCTCGTCACCCGCATTTCGGGCAGGGTCCGCACCCCCGTTTCCTGCGCCGCTGCGCCCCCGTACCAGGAAAGGGCCGCCAGGGCGGCAACGAGGGGCGTGGGGCGCAGGCGAGGGAACTGGAGCATGGTAAAGTCAACCTCAATGAGAATTGTTCGTATTCGCAGAGTGTAACGGATGCAACCCGCACTGCGCCGCACCTGGCTCAAGTTGCATCGGTGGGTGGCGCTCACGCTGGGCGCACTGCTGGTCCTGGCGGGCTTCCTGGGCGCCCTGCTCACGGTCGCCAAGCCGCTCGACCAAGCTATCCATCCCGAGCTGTTTCGCGACCCGGCGGCATCCACCGTTGCGGCGGGTGCGCCGCTGGAAGCGGTGCGCCGGCAACTGGATCGCTCGTTCGGCCCCGGCGCCGGCTACACGTTCAGGCCGCCGCGCGAGCCGGGCGAGAGCCTGTGGGCGTACGTGAGCGGCCCTTGGGACGGGGTGGTCTATTTCGACTCGAGCGGCCGGGAACTGGGCCGGCGTGGCGAGACCGAAGGGGCGTACAACCTGCTGTTCGAACTGCACAGCTCGCTGCTGCTAGGCGAAACGGGCAAGGCGGTCCTCACGATCGCGGCCGGCACCTACCTGTTCCTGCTGGTGACGGGTCTCGTGCTGTGGTGGCCGAGGCGATGGCCGCCTTCCTTTCGCATCCACTGGCGCGCCGGTGCGGCCAGGAGCCTGCTGGACCTGCACAACACGGCAGGCGCCCTGCTGGGAGGGGTGATCGCCGTGTCGGTTGCGAGCGGCGCCTACATGGCGTGGCCGCCGCTGCGCACGCTGGTCACGACGGCATCGGGCAGCGCGCCGGTGGCGCCGCCGAAGCTGGACGGCATTGGCACCCGCGGCGGATCATCGCTGGACGCGCTCGTGCGGCAAGCGCAAACCCTGTTCCCCGGCGCCATGGTGGGCTACGTGCAGGTTCCGGCCGCTGCGGGGCAGCCGATTCGCGTGCGGCTGAAACTAGCGGATGACCCGCACCCCAACGGTCTCACATCCGTGTGGCTGGGTGCGGGCGATGGCAGGGTGCTGCGCAGCGTGCGCTGGTCGGAACTGGACACCGGCAACCGGCTGGTGTCTTTCATCTATCCGCTGCACATAGGCGCTCTTGGCGGGCCGCCGCACCGGGTGCTGGTGGGGCTGGCGGGCCTGGCGCTCGCGACCTTGGGCGGCAGCGGCCTGCTGCTGTGGTGGAAGCGGCGCCGGCTCCGGTCAGGTCGTGGCGTTGGCACCCCGGCGGCCAGGCAACCGTCGCGCTGACCCACTTGGGTGGTGGCGGCTCAGGCTCCCGCCCAGAGCGCAATCATCAGGATCGCCCACACCGCGACCAGGCTGCCTATGCCTGTCCAGAAGTAGGGCGTGCCGACCAGGCCGAACTCTTCCGGGGCCATGGTCAATCTCCGGGACGCCAGGAGAGGCTGCAGGATTTCATGTGACGACTTCCCTTTCGCCGTCATGGTCGCCACAGCCGCACGCGGAGTTCGTAGGACAGCGCTGCACTCCTGCGTGCGAAGACTCGGGCGCCGGGTTGCCGCGCGGCTTCGTCCTACACGCGCTGCCTCTTGCGCACCTACCGCTCAGGCAGGCGCAGCCAACATGATGCGCAAATGACCCGTGCCGACCTGCGCCCCGACGAACGCGAGCTGCTCGCCAGCCTGCTGCGCGACCGGGGGCGCGATCCCGGCAGCTTCAGCATCGCCCTGCAACCCGATGGCCTGGTGCGCCTGTCGGGCCCCCGCGGGACCGCCTTCTACCCGCGCGATTCCTGGCCGATGCGCTTCTCGCGCCACCTGGACAAGTCGTTCTTCGACGCCGCGGTGCCGCCGCCTTCCGGGTTCCGGTGGGTGCGCAAGGAAGATGCGGCTCCCGCGGAGGGGTGAGGGCTTGCCCCTAACATCGGGGCCCAGATGACCCCGCCCCACGCGACCGTACTCCCCGAAGCATTCCTGCACTCCACCCCGGAGCGCCGCGCTTGAACCCCGACGCCGACAAGCTGTGGCGCGCGCCGCGCTGGGCGCTGGCCGTGCTGCTGGCCTTGCTGGGCATGCTGGGGCCGTTCTCGATCGACACCTACCTGCCGGCCTTCTCCGGCATCGCGGCCGCGATCGGCGCGACGCCGGTGGAGATGCAGCAGACGCTGTCGGCCTACCTGTTCGGGTTCGCCTTCATGAACCTGTTCCACGGCGCGCTGTCGGACAGCTTCGGCCGGCGGCCCGTGGTGCTGTGGGGTATCGGCGTCTTCATCGTTGCATCGGTCGGCTGCGCGCTGTCGCAGACGATCGGGCAGCTGGTGTTCTTCCGCGGCCTGCAAGGGCTTTCGACCGGCGCCGGCATCGTGGTGTCGCGCGCGGTGATCCGCGACATGTTCCCGCCGGCGCAGGCCCAGAAGGTCATGAGCCAGGTGACCATCTACTTCGGCGTGGCGCCGGCGGTGGCGCCCATCATCGGCGGCTGGCTGTTCGTGCACCTGGACTGGCACTCGATCTTCTGGTTCCTTGCCGCGGTGGGCGTGGCGCTGTGGGTGGCCAACTGGAAGCTGCTGCCCGAGACGCTGCACCTGGACCACCGCCAGCCGTTCAACGTGCGCAACCTGATGCAGGGCTACTGGTCGCTGGGGTCCAGCCCGCGCTTCCTGCTGCTGGCGCTGGCCAGCGGCGTGCCCTTCAACGGCATGTTCCTCTACGTGCTGGCGGCGCCGGAGTTCCTGGGCACGCACCTGGGGCTGGCGCCCCAGGAGTTCTTCTGGTTCTTCGTGCTCACCATCGCGGGGATCATGGGCGGCGCCTGGTTGAGCGGGCGGCTGGCCGGCCACATCCCGCCCAAGCAGCAGATCCGGCATGGCTTCGTGATCATGCTGGCCGTTTCGCTGGTGAACGTGGCGGCCAACCTGCTCTTTGCCGCGCAGGCCTGGTGGGCGCTGCTGCCCATCGCGCTGTTCGCCTTCGGCTGGTCGCTGATGGTGCCGGTGGTCACCCTGCTGGTGCTGGACCTCAACCCCGACCGGCGCGGCCTCGCCTCGTCGCTGCAGGCGGTGATCGGCTCCACCGCCAACGGCATCGTCGCGGGCGTGATTGCGCCCCTGGCGATGCACTCCACCGCCTGGCTGTCGGTCGCCTCGCTGCTGATGATGAGCGTGGGGCTGGTGGCGTGGCTGTACGTGCACCGTCGCTGGCCGGAGATCGGCCGGCACGTGGCGGCGCACGGGTAGCGCTTCGTGGCTCCCGCGAATGCGGGAACCACGCGCTGCGGCGCTTAGCGCGTCGGTTTGTACGCGCGCTTCTTGGCGTCGCGCGGCACGAACACCTTGCCGCCGTTGCCGGGCTTGGCGAAGGACGAGCGCGGCGCGGGCTTTTCCCAGGGGGTGGACTCGCGGCGCTCGTTGCGATCGCCGTTGAAGTCGCCGAAGCCGGCCTTGCGGCCGTAGTCGCCACCGGGGCTGCGACGGGCGCCATGACCGCCGCGCGGGGCAGGAGCGCCACCGCTGCGGCCGCGCCCGCCGAAGCCCGGCTGCGGCGCACGCGGGGCGCGCTGCTGCGGCTCCAGGCCCGCCACCACCTCGGCCTTGAAGGGCTGCTTGGTGAAGGCCTCGATGTCGAAGATGCGGAAGCGGTCGCGGTACTCGGCGAACGTCACTGCCAGGCCATCGCGCCCCGCCCGGCCGGTGCGGCCGATGCGGTGGGTGTAGTCCTCGCTCTTCATCGGCAGGCCGAAGTTGAACACGTGCGTGATGGTGGGCACGTCGATGCCGCGCGCGGCGACATCGGTGGCCACCAGGATCTGCACCTGCCCATTGCGCAGCGCTCCCAGGCGCCGGTTGCGCAGGCCCTGGTTCAGCGCACCATGCAGCGCCACGGCGGCGAAGCCGGTCTGCTGCAGGTCCTCGGCCAGCGCATCGCATTCGATCTGGGTCGAGGCGAACACGATGGCCTGGTCGATCGAGGCGTCGCGCAGCCAGTGGTCCAGCAACGCGCGCTTGTGCTGCGGGTGGTCGGCCCAGTAGAGCACCTGCTTGATGTTGGCGTGGCGCTCCTGCGGGCTGTCGATCTGGATCTTCTGCGGCTGGCGCATCACGCGCGCGGCCAGTTGCTGGATGCGCGGCGCGAGGGTGGCGCTGAACATCATGGTCTGCTGGCGCTGCGCCGTCAGTTGCTGGATCTCGGCCAGGTCGTCGGCAAAGCCCAGGTCCAGCATGCGGTCGGCTTCGTCCACGACCAGGAAGCGGACCTGGTCCAGCTTGATCTGGCCCGAGCGCTGCAGGTCCAGCAGGCGGCCGGGCGTGGCGACCACCAGGTTGGCGTTCTGCAGGCGGGCGATCTGCATCTGGTAGGGCATGCCGCCCACCACGTTGGCGATGCGCAGGCCCTTGCAGTGCTTGACCAGGTCGATGGCGTCGTGCGCCACCTGCTGCGCGAGTTCGCGCGTCGGGCACAGCACCAGCGCGCCGGGCACCGCCGGCTTGAAGCTGCGCGGGTCGGCCGGGTTGCGGCGGCGGCGCTTGGGCGCCGCCTCGCCGCGGGCCGCGGCCTCGTCGGCCAGCCGCTTCTCGTCGGCGCGCTCGCGCTCGAGCGTGTCCCGCTGCATCTGCAGCAGCGTTTGCAGCACCGGCAACAGGAAGGCCGCGGTCTTGCCGCTGCCCGTCTGGCTGGTGACCATCAGGTCGATGAAGGCGTCGCCGCCTTCATCGCCGGTGGGCAGCGCCCGCGGGATCACTTCGTCCTGCACCGCGGTGGGCTGGGTGAAGCCGAGGTCCTCCACGGCGGCGATCAGCTCGGGCGCCAGGCCCAGGCGTGCGAAGCCGTTCGGCGGCGCCACGGTGGTGGTGGCGGTGGATTCTTCGAAAGTGGTTTGCGCAGGCGCGAAGTCGCCCTGCACGTCGAACGTGTCGGTCATGAAGCTCTCATGCGGCGCGCCGTTCGGCGCGCCGTCGTCAATGGTCAAGGAAACATGCAACCATCAACGACATCCGGTTCGGGGAACCGGTGGCCCATCGGGGGCCTGTGCATGAAGGTCGGATGCGGGGATTGCGGTGCGTGGTGCGCCGCGAAGACCGGGATTGTCCCACAAGCGCGGTCCGCGCGCTTGGTGCCCGCTTCTAATCCCCCAGCCGGATGAAGTGCTCGCGGTAGTGGCCCAGTTCTTCGATCGACTCGTGCACGTCCGCCAGCGCGGTGTGCGCCTGCTGCTTCTTGAAGTTGTTGTACACCTCGGGGCGCCACCGGCGCGCCAGTTCCTTGAGCGTGCTGACGTCGATGCTGCGGTAATGGAAGTACGCCTCCAGCCGCGGCATGTACTTGACGAGGAAGCGGCGGTCCTGCCCGATGGTGTTGCCGCACATCGGCGAGATGCCCTTGGCGACGTACTGCCCGATGAAGTCCAGCAGGGCCTGTTCGGCGATCGCCTCGGAAATCACGGAGGCCTTGACCCGGTCGATCAACCCGCTGCGGCCGTGCGTGGTCTTGTTCCAGTTGTCCATCCGGTCGAGCTGCTCGTCGCTCTGGTGGATGGCGAACACCGGGCCTTCGATCCGCGGCTGCAGTTGCGGCCCGGTCACCACCACGGCGATCTCGATGATGCGGTCGACTTCGGGGTCCAGCCCCGTCATCTCGCAGTCGAGCCACACCAGGTTCTGGTCGTTCTTCTGCAGGGCCGGGGCCTCGGCGGCGGGAGCGATGTCGGTCATCGTTCGATTGTCACCGCTGCGGCCGGCGCGCGGATTCCCTACACTCGCCGCGATGAGCGCCTCGTACCTGTGGACCCTGGCCTTTGCCGTCGCCCTGCTGGCCGGGCTGGGCGTGAAGTTCTGGCTGGCCACGCGCCAGATCCGGTACGTGGCGCGCCATCGCGCCGAGGTGCCGGCGGATTTCGCCGGCACCGTGTCGCTCGCCGCGCACCAGAAGGCCGCCGACTACACCTTGACCAAGGCCCGGGTCGGTTTGCTGGAAATGGCTTTCGGCGCAGCCGTGCTGCTGGGCTGGACCTTGCTGGGCGGCCTGCACGCGCTCAACCAGGCCCTGCTGGGCGCGCTGGGGCCCGGCATGGCCCAGCAACTCGCCCTGCTGGCCTGCTTCGCGCTGATCGGCGGCCTGCTGGACCTGCCCATCTCGCTCTACGGCACCTTCGTGGTGGAAGAGCGCTTCGGCTTCAACAAGATGACCTGGAAGCTGTGGCTCGCCGACCTGGCCAAGGGCCTGGTTCTGGCCGTGGCGATCGGCGGCCCGATCGCCTGGCTGATCCTGTGGCTGATGGGCGCGGCCGGCCCGCTGTGGTGGGTCTGGGCCTGGGCCGTGTGGATGGGCATCAACCTGCTGGCGATGGTGGTCTACCCGCTCTTCATCGCCCCCTGGTTCAACAAGTTCAAGCCGCTGGACGACGAGGAACTGAAGTCGCGCGTGACGGCGCTGATGCAGCGCTGCGGCTTTCGCGCCAAGGGCCTGTTCGTCATGGACGGCAGCCGCCGCAGCGCCCATGCCAACGCCTACTTCACCGGCTTCGGCGCGGCCAAGCGCGTGGTCTTCTTCGACACGCTGCTGTCCCGGCTGTCGGCCGACGAGGTGGATGCGGTGCTGGCGCACGAGCTGGGGCATTTCCGGCACAAGCACCTGCTGAAGATGATCGCGCTGCTGTTCGCTTTCAGCGCCGTCGGGTTCTGGCTGCTGGGCCTGCTGTCGCGCCAGCCCTGGTTCTACACCGGGCTGGGCGTGGGTCCCAACCTGGAAGGGCCGAACGACGCGCTGGCGCTGGTGCTGTTCCTGCTGGTGGTGCCGCTGTTCACCTTCTTCATCTCGCCGCTGCTGGCGCAGCTGTCGCGCCGCAACGAGTTCCAGGCCGACGCCTTCGCCGTGTCGCAGACCGGCTCGCGCGACCTGCGCAACGCCCTGCTCAAGCTGTACGAGGACAACGCCTCGACGCTCACGCCCGATCCGCTCTACGTCAGGTTCTACTACTCGCACCCGCCCGCGTCCGAGCGGTTGGCGAGGATGGCCGCTGCCGGAGGTGCCCCATGAGCTCGATGCTGAAGAAGAAGGAGGGGTCGCAGGTTCCCCGCAAGGCGCTGACCCCGACCGAGGTCGTGACGCGCCTGGGCGCGCTGCCGGGGTGGCAACTCACCGGCGACGGCCCCGATGTCGCGATCGAGAAGACGTTCACCTTCGCCAACTACCACGAGACGATCTCGTTCGTGAACGCGGTCGCCTTCGTCGCCAACGCGCAGGACCACCATCCGGACCTGTCGGTGCACTACAGCCGCTGCGTGGTGCGCTTCAACACCCATGACGTCAAGGGCCTGTCGGTCTCGGACTTCGAGTGCGCCGCCCTGGTCGACGGGCTGCTGGCCTGATGGACGGCGCCCTTGGCTGATCGCGAGGGGCTCGCCCCCGGCCTGGTGGTGGCCGGCTTCGGCCGCCATGTGCTGGTGGAGTCCCCCGATGGCCGGCGCCGCATCTGCCACCCGCGCGGCAAGAAGACCCAGGCCGTGGTCGGCGACCGCGTCCAGTGGAAGGCCACGCACGACGAGGGCAGCATCGAGAAGGTCGAGCCGCGCCGCAATCTCTTCTATCGGCAGGACGAAGTCCGCACCAAGTCCTTTGCCGCCAACCTGGACCAGGTGCTGCTGCTGATCGCCGCCGAGCCGGAGTTCTCCGAGCAGCAACTGGCGCGCGCGCTGATCGCGGCCGAGGCCGAGCGCATCACGCCGCTGGTGGCCCTGAACAAGAGCGACCTGGTCGAGCCGTTCGAGCGCGCCTGGACCCGGCTGCTGCCCTACCAGCAGATGGGCTACGGCGTGCTGCCGCTGTCGCTGCGGCTGTCGGGCGAGGTGGACCGGCAGCACCTGATGGCGCACCTGCAGGGCAGGACGACGCTGGTGCTGGGGCCCTCGGGCGCGGGCAAGAGCACGCTGATCAACCTGCTGGTGCCGGGCGCCACGGCGCAGACCGGCGAGATCTCGCGCGCGCTCAGCGCCGGCAAGCACACCACCACCAGCACCACCTGGTACTGGGTGGACGAGGGGCGCACGACGGCGCTGATCGACTCGCCCGGTTTCCAGGAGTTCGGCCTGCACCACATCGAACCGGCGCACCTGGCCGGCCTGATGCGCGACCTCAAGCCCCACCTGGGCCACTGCCGCTTCTACAACTGCACCCACCGGCACGAGCCGGGATGCGCGGTGATCTCGGCGGTGGCGCACGCCGGGGCCGAGTACCCGGTCACCTCGAATCGGTACCGGATCTACTGCGACCTGTTCGACGAGTTGAGCGCCCCGGAACGGTATTGAGGCTGCGAGGAAAGGCGGACAGCCGGACGCAGAGATCGCAGAAGAGACGCAGAAATCGCAAAAGGATTCACAAAAAAATCTTCTGCGCCTTCTGCGAAACCTTTGCGAATTCTGCGTTCGGACTTCTTCTGCGTCTTCTGCGAAACCTTCGCGCCTTCTGCGTTCGGTAGTCCGTCTTTCACCCCAGCAGATTCGCGAGAGTGAGCAGCGCCAGCAGCACCATCCACAGCACCACCGTGCGCCAGACCAGGCCGACGATGCTGCGCAGGTGGGCGGGTTCGGCTTCGCGGCCGGGGGTGCTCTCGCTGTCGGCGGGGTCCGGGGCGCCCGCCGCCGCCACGCTGAACGCCTGCGAGCCGTTCGGCGCGAACGCCGACCGCAGGGCCTCGCCGCCCAGGCGCACGCCCACGGCGCCCGAGGTGGCGGCCAGCACCACGCCGTCGTTGTCGTCCGGGAAACGCTGGGCATGGTGGCGCCAGCAGTCGATCGCCTCCTCGAAGCTGCCGACCACCGCGAAGGCCAGCGCCGTGATGCGCGCCGGCAACCAGTCGACCGTCGACCAGGCGCGGCCGGCCGCGGCTTGCAGCGCCTCGCTGGGCGGCTGCGCCTGCAAGCGGCCGCGGTGGCGCCAGTAGCGGGTGACGAACTCGCTCATGCGGTAGAACACCGCGCCGGCGGGGCCCAGGCCGAAGGCCGCCAGCACCGAGAACCACGCGAGCACGCCGAACACGTGGCGGTGGGCGGCAAGCACCGAGTACTCGATCACGTGGCGCACGACCTCGCGCCGCGGCAGTTCGGCCGCATCGACCTGTTGCCAATGCGCCAGCAATTCGCGCGCGCGGTCCTCGTCACCGGCATCGAGGGCGTCGCGGATCGCGGTGAAATGGTGGCTGAATTGCCGGAAGCCCAGCGTCGCGTACAGCACCGCGACGCTCCAGACCATGGCCGCCGGCCAGCCGACCAGCAGCATCAGCGCCCAGTGGATGCCCAGTGCCAGGAGGGCCGGCAGCACCACCGCCACGCACCAGGTGATCCAGCCATGGTGGGCCTTGCCGGCGTCGAGGTTGCGGCTGGCCCAGCGCGCCCACGCGCGCAGCCCCGCATGGATAGGGTTGTGCCGCGCCAGCGGGCGCACCTGTTCGATCAGCAGCGCGAACAGGATGGCGAAGAAGGACATGGGCGCAAATGATACGGGGGGACTCGTTGCCTGCCCTCCGGGGAGCCCCGGATTTGTTCCCTCCCCCTTTGGGGGAGGGAGGAAGACAAAACCTCAGGCCGACAGGAACCGGTAGAAGTTCCGCAGCATCGCCGCCGTCGCGCCCCAGATGAAGCGCTCGTCGCGGCCGTCCATGTAGGGCATGGAGAACCACTCGCGCTGCACGCCCATGAACTCGAAGATGTGGCGCCGGTGGTGCGACGGGTCCATCAGGAAACGCAGCGGCACCTCGAACGCGCCGGCCACTTCATGCGGGTTCAGCCGCAGCCGGGCGTCGGGTCGCACCAGCCCCACGACCGGCGTGACGATGAAGCGGGTGCCGGTGGTGAACGTCGGCATGCTGCCCAGCACCTCGACCAGCCCCGCGTCCAGCCCGATCTCCTCTTGCGCCTCGCGCAGCGCGGTGTGCGCCTCGTCCGCATCGGTCTCGTCGCGCTTGCCGCCGGGGAAGGCGACCTGCCCCGAATGCGTCTTCAGGTGGGTGGCGCGCTCGGTCAGCAGCACCATCGGCTCGTCGCGCATGACGATGGGCACCAGCACCGAGGCCAGCGACGGCTGCCGGTCGGTGAAGCGACGCTCGGCCCAGATCTCCGGCTCCCAGGCCGGCGTCGCGCGGAAGCGCTCGCGGATCGCGCCGGGCGCCAGCGCTTCGCGTGCCACCGGCGGCAGGTGCGAGTCGATGCCGGCCACGGGCACGGCGCGCGGATCGAAGTTGGGCAGCTTCGACAGCGGCGGCAGGTCGGCCGGCAGGGGCGGGATCGGGTCGATGGGCATGGTGGTGCTGGAACGAAAAACCGCCGCAACCCGGCACGGGCGGCGGCGGCTCTCGGCGGGGAAGGGCCGCTTATTCGGCGGCGGCCGCCTTGTTGGAATAGACCAGCTTTTCCTTGATCCGGGCCGACTTGCCGCTGCGCTCGCGCAGGTAGTACAGCTTGGCGCGGCGCACGTCGCCGCGGCGCTTGACCTCGACGCCGGCGATCAGCGGGCTGTAGGTCTGGAAGGTGCGCTCGACGCCTTCGCCGCTGGAGATCTTGCGCACGGTGAAGGCGCTGTTCAGGCCGCGGTTGCGCTTGGCGATGACCACGCCTTCGTAGGCCTGCAGGCGCTTGCGGGTGCCTTCGACGACCTTGACGCTCACGATCACGGTGTCGCCGGGCGCGAAGTCGGGGATGTTCTTGCCCAGCCGGGCGATTTCCTCTTGCTCGAGGGTCTGGATCAGGTTCATGGTGGTTCCTTCGATCGTGCCCGCGCTGCGCAAAAGGCCCCGCGTCAGCCGCCCCTCGAGGAGCGGGCCCGGGGCGGCCGGGCAGAGGATCGGAAAGCCGAAGATTATAGCCCGGCGGCGCCGGCCGGGCCCAGGCTGGCCAGGAAGGCCTCGTCCCGGGCATCCAGCCGGCCGGCCGCGCGGGCGGCGGCCAGCAGGTCGGGGCGCAGGCGGGCGGTGGCCTCGAGCCGGCGCTGGCGCCGCCATTGCTCGATCTGCGCGTGGTGGCCCGAGAGCAGTTCGGCCGGCACCCGCCGGCCCTCCCACTCTTCCGGCCGGGTGTAGTGCGGGCAATCCAGCAGGCCGTCAATGGCGGGGTTGAAGCTGTCGGCCTCGTGGCTGCCGGCTTCGTTCAGCACGCCCGGCTGCAGGCGCGCCACCGCATCCAGCAGCGCCATGGCGGCGATCTCGCCGCCCGAGAGCACGAAGTCGCCCAGGCTGACCTGCACGTCCACGTGGGCGTCGATGAAGCGCTGGTCTATGCCCTCGTAGCGGCCGCACAGCAGGATGGCGCCCTCGCCTGCCGACCATTGCGCCACCTGGCCGTGATCGAGCCGGCGGCCGGTCGGCGAGAACAGCACCAGCGGCGCGGCGTCGGCGCGCTCGGCCCGCACCGCCGCCACGCAGCGCGCCAGCGGCCCGGCCATCATCACCATGCCCGGGCCGCCGCCGAACGGGCGGTCGTCCACGCGGCGGTAGTTGCCTTCGGCGAAGTCGCGCGGGCTCCACAGCCGCACGTCGACCTGCTTCGACTCGAATGCGCGGCGGGTGACGCCGCTTTCGAGGAAGGGCCCGAACAGCTCGGGAAACAGCGTGAGGACGTCGAAGCGCATGGCGGCGCGCCTTCAATAGTCGGGCTGCCAGTCGACCGTGATGCGCCGGCCGGCGATGTCCACCTGGTCGACGAACGCGGACACGAAGGGAATCATGCGCTCGGCCGGCTTTCCCTCGGCCTGGTACTCGACCACCAGCACGGTCTGCGGCCCGGTGGACAGCAGGTCGCGCACGGTTCCGAGCGCCACGCCTTCGCGGTTGACCACGGCCAGGCCGATCAGGTCGACCCAGTAGTACTCGTCCTCGGCGGGTGTCGGGAAGCTGGAGCGCGGCACGAAGACGCGCGCGCCCTTCAGCGCCTCGGCGGCTTCGCGGTCGTCGACCTCGTGGGCACTGGCGACCACGCTGTCGGAATGCTCCTTCGCTTCGCGCACGCGCAGCAGCACCGTGCCGGCAAAGGCCGGCTTCACCGCCCTCTCGGACGGCTGCAGGTACCAGCGGCGGGAAGAAAAAAGCGCTTCCGGGGAAGCGCTGTGGGGCAGGACCTTGAACCAGCCCTTGATGCCCCAGGCGTCGTGGATGCGCCCGACTTCGACCGCATCGGCCGGCAGGTCGGCCGGCTCCAGCCCGGGGGCCATCGCTGGCTCAGGCCGCGGCGGCGGGGGCCTGGGCGGCCGCTTGCTTGAGCAGGCGCTCGACGGTGGGGGACGCCTGCGCGCCGACGCCGCGCCAGTAGGTCAGGCGGTCCTGCGCGAGGCGCAGGGTTTCCTCGCCGCCCTTGGCGGTGGGGTTGTAGAAGCCGAGGCGCTCGATGAAGCGGCCGTCACGACGGATGCGCTTGTCGGCAACGACGATGTTGAAGAACGGACGGCCCTTGGAACCGCCGCGCGAGAGTCGGATGACGACCATGATTTATCCTTCGGGGTGGAACGCCGGCGCCCCTTGCAAGGGCGATGAAGCCGGCTTCGACGAAATCCCCCAGCGTTGAGACACGCGACATGGCCACCCGGCCAGCGACACGCTGGAAAGCCCGCGATTATAGACTGCCTGCCCCGATGCCCCTGATCCGACCGGCCACCGCCGACGACCTGCCCGCGATCGCCGCGATCTACGCCCACCACGTGCAGAGCGGCACCGGGACCTTCGAGACCACGCCCCCCACCCCCGCGGAGATGGCGGCGCGACATGCCGACGTGCTGGGCAAGGGACTGCCCTGGCTGGTGGCCGAGCAGGACGGCCAGGTGCGCGGCTACGCCTACTGCCAGTGGTTCAAGCCGCGGCCGGCCTACCGGTTCTCGGCCGAAGACTCGATCTACCTGCACCCGGACGCGGCCGGCCAGGGCCTGGGCAAGCAGCTGCTGTCGGCGCTGGTCGGCCAGGCCGAGGCGGCGGGCGTGCGCAAGCTGATCGCCGTGATCGGCGACTCGGCCAACGCCGGCTCGATCGCCGTGCACCGCTCGTTGGGCTTCACGCCCGTGGGCACCATCGCCGCCTGCGGCTGGAAGTTCGGGCGCTGGCTCGACATCGTGCTGATGGAAAAGGCGCTGGGCGCCGGCAGCAGCACGCCGCCGGAGGCCGCATGAAGAGCAAGACCCTGGCGACCTGGCTCGCCTTCGTGGGCGGCACGTTCGGCCTGCACCGCTTCTACCTGCATGGCCTGGGCGACTGGCTGGCCTGGCTGCTGCCGCTGCCGACGCTGGCGGGCGCATATGGGGTGCTGCGCATGTGGTCATTGGGGCAGAACGACGCGCTCAGCTGGGCGCTGATCCCGGTGGGCGGAATCACCTTCGCCGCGTGCTGCCTGACCGCGATCGTCTATGGCCTGATGACGCCGGATCGCTGGAATGCGCGATTCAACCCGCAGGCCGAACCGGAAGCGCTGGCCGGTCAGACCCGCTGGGCCACCATCTGGGCCATCGTCGCGTCGCTCATGATCGGCACCGGCGTGCTGATGGCCAGCATCGCGATCGGCTTCCAGGGGTACTTCCAGTACCAGGTGGAAGAAGGCCGCAAGATCTCGCAATAGGGGGCTCCGACCGCAGGTCGAACCGTTCGCGCGGAATAACATGCAGCGCGAACACCCATTGAGTGAGGATCCGGCTTTGCCGGTCCTCGCTCAACCGTTCAGAACCACCTGAAAAACGCGCAGCGTTTTTCAGGTGAATGTCAAAACACCTGCAGGCTGATCCAGTACCCCACCGCCGCCATGAACGCGCTGGCGGGAATGGTGAAGATCCACGCCCAGACGATGTTGCCCGCCACGCCCCAGCGCACGGCACTGGCGCGCTGGGTGGCGCCGACGCCGACGATGGCGCCGGTGATGGTGTGGGTGGTGGACACGGGAATGCCCAGCGCGGTGGCCAGGAACAGCGTCATCGCCCCGCCCGTCTCGGCGCAGAAGCCGCCGACCGGCTTGAGCTTGGTGATCTTCTGTCCCATGGTCTTGACGATGCGCCAGCCGCCGAACATGGTGCCCAGGCCGATGGCCAGGTAGCAGCTGACGATGACCCACAGCGGCGGCGAACTTTCCGCGGCGCCGACGTAGCCGGTGGCGATCAGCAGCAGCCAGATGATGCCTATGGTCTTCTGCGCGTCGTTGCCGCCGTGCCCCAGGCTGTAGGCGCCGGCCGAGACCAGCTGCAGGCGGCGGAACCAGCGGTCGATGCGCGAGGGGCGCGTGCGCCGGAAAACCTGGGCGACCACCACCATCATCAGCGAGCCGAACAGGAAGCCCAGCATCGGCGAGACGAAGATGAACAGGACGGTCTTGCCGACCCCGCCGGCAATCAGCGACCCGACACCGGTCTTGGCGATGACCGCCCCCACGATGCCCCCGATCAGCGCGTGCGAGCTGCTGCTGGGGATGCCGTAGTACCAGGTGATGATGTTCCAGATGATGGCGCCCAGCAGCGCGCCGAAGACGACGTGCGTGTCGACCACCCCCGGCTCGACGATGCCCTTGCCCACCGTGGCCGCCACGCTCAGGTGGAAGACGAAGATCGCGACGACGTTGAAGAAGGCCGCGAACAGAACCGCCTGGGTGGGCCGCAGCACGCCGGTGGACACGACCGTGGCGATGGAGTTCGCCGCGTCGTGGAAGCCGTTCATGAAGTCGAATGCCAGCGCCAGCGCGACCAGCATGATCACCACCCACAGGGCGGCCTGCATCGGTTCCATTCGAAGCAGGCTCCGTCAGGAGTTCTCGAGGACGATGCCCTCGATCACGTTGGCCACGTCCTCGCACTTGTCGGTGACGGTCTCCAGCAACTCGTAGATGGCCTTGAGCTTGAGCACTTCGCGCACGTCCGGCTCGTCGCGGAACAGCTTGGTCATGGCCGCTCGCATCACCCTGTCGGCGTCCGACTCGAGCCGGTCGATCTCCTCGCAGGTCTTGAGCGCGGCCTCGGCGGTGGCCGCATCGGCCAGGCTGCCGATCATCGAGACCGCCTCGCGCAGGCGCTCGCAGCACTTGACCGCCAGGTCCGTCAGCCGCGTGATCTCGTCGTTGACCCGCCGCAGGTCGTACAGCGACATGGTCTCGGCCGAATCCTGGATCAGGTCGGCCACGTCGTCCATGGTGTTGATCAGCCGGTGGATCTGGTCGCGGTCGATCGGCGTGATGAAGGTCTTGTGGATGAGGCGGTTGACCTCGTGCGTGACGCGGTCGGCCGAGCGCTCGGCGTGGTCGACCTCGCGCGTGTACTGCTCGCGCAGGTTCATGTCGTCGTAGTTGGCCACCAGCTTCGAGAACGCATGCGCCGCCTCGACCACGCGACCGGCGTGCTGGTTGAACAACTCGTAGAAGTTGCCCTCGCGGGGCAGGAGCTTGCCGAACAGCATCAAGTGGGCCTTCGAGCGTTTCTTGTTGACGGCCGAGTGTAACGTCGCCCTCCGCAGGGCCCGCTCGATCAGCTGCTGCGGAACATGAAGTACACCGCGCCCACCATGCACAACGCGGCCCACAGGTAGTCGAGCTTGAGCGGCTCGCGCAGGTACAGCACCGCGAACGGCACGAAGACCGACAGCGTGATCACTTCCTGCAGGATCTTCAGTTGCGCCACCGAGAAGCCGGCCTGCCGGTAGCCTATGCGGTTGGCCGGCACCTGCAGCAGGTACTCGGCCAGCGCGATGCCCCAGCTCACCAGCGCCGCCACGTACCAGGGGCTGGTCGCCATGTTCCTCAGGTGGCCGTACCAGGCCATCGTCATGAAGACGTTGGAGGCGATGAGCAGCACAATCGCCTGGGTCGAAAACGGAATGGCGGCCAGCGCGTTCATGGAGGAATTATCGAGCGGCACCGATGGGCTCTCGCTGCGCATCGTCCATGCCGACGCGCACCTCGTCGTCGCCGACAAGCCGGCCGGCCTGCTGTGCGTGCCGGGGCGCGGCGAAGGCAAGCAGGACTGCCTGTCGGCCCGCGTGCAGGCGGTGTACCCGGATGCATTGATCGTGCACCGGCTGGACATGGCGACCTCGGGCCTGTGCGTGTTCGCGCGCGGCGCCGGGATGCAGCGGCACTTGAGCATGGCGTTCGCCGCACGCGACGTGGACAAGCGCTACGTGGCCGTGGTGGCGGGTGAGCCGGGCGGTGATGCCGGCGAGGTCAACCTGCCGCTGCGGGTGGATTGGCCCAACCGGCCGCGCCAGATCGTCGACCGCGAGAACGGCAAGCCCAGCCTCACGCACTGGCACAAGCTGGGCAGCGGGTCGCAGCCGGGCACGACGCGGCTCGAACTGGAGCCGGTCACCGGGCGCTCGCACCAGCTGCGCGTGCACCTGGCGGCGATCGGACACCCGATCCTGGGGGACGCGCTGTATGCGCCTGAGCCGGTGCGGATGGCATCGCCACGGCTGTTGCTGCATGCGAGCCGGCTGCGGCTGAGGCACCCCGTGACGGGTGACACGGTCGAGTGGAGCAGCCCCGTGCCGTTCTGAACTCCATGACTTCCTGCGGCAGGGGACCTGCGCTACGCTGCCCTCACCTGGAGCCGCCCCGATCATGACCTCCTCCCTCACCCGCCGCGCCGCCACCGCTGCCGTCGTGTTCGCGCCCGCGCTGCTGCGCGCGCAAACCCGCCAGCCGTTGCGCCCCACCCCTTCACAGACCGAAGGCCCGTTCTACCCGGTGCGCCTGCCGGCCGACAGCGACCACGACCTGCTGCGCAACGGCACGCAGCAGTACGCCAAGGGCCAGCCCGCATGGGTGGAAGGCACGGTGACCGACGTGGAGGGCCGGCCGGTGGCCGGTGCCACGGTGGAGATCTGGCAGTGCGACGAAGCCGGCCACTACCACCATCCGGGTGACGGCGGCCGCGCCGATCCGGCCTTCCAGGGGTTCGGCCGCGTGACGGTGGGCGCCGACGGGCGCTACCGCTTCCGTACCATCCGGCCGGCGCCCTACAGCGGACGCACGCCGCACATCCACGTCAAGGTCAAGGTCAAGGACGACCGGCACGAGTTGCTGACCACCCAGCTGTACGTGGAAGGCGACCCGCACAACGAACGCGATGGGCTGTGGCGGCGACTGGACCCACAGGCTCGCCGCGCGGTGACGGTGCCGTTCCGCAGCGGCGCCGACGGACTGCGGGCGACCTTCCCGATCGTGCTGGCCGGCTGACGCGGGTCGGGCGCTTAGGATGCCTGGCATGACCGCATCGACCCACCTCACCATCCTCACCGGCGCTTCGCGCGGCATGGGCCTGGCCATGGCCATGCAGCTGATCGACGCCGGCCACGACCTGCTGTGCCTGTCGCGCAAGACCAGCGATGCGCTGGCGCAGCACGCCGAGCGCGCCGGCCGCCGGCTGGAGCAATGGCCGCAGGACCTGTCGCGCGCCGAAGCGGCGGCGGCCCGGCTGGAGACCTGGCTGACCAACCGCGGCCCCGACGGCCTGGCCAGCATCACCCTGATCAACAACGCCGGCGTGCTGCCGCAGATCGCGCCGCTGGGCGAGATCGCCGCAGCCGACCTGGCGCAGGCGCTGCGGGTCGACCTGGAAGCGCCCATGCTGCTGGCCGGCGCGTTCCTGCGCGCGACCGCGGCCTGGCCGTGCGAGCGCAAGCTGCTGAACATCTCCTCGGGGCTGGGCCGGCGCGCGATGGCGTCGCAGGCCCCCTACTGCGCGGCCAAGGCCGGCATGGACCACTTCACCAGTTGCGTCGCGCTGGAGGAAGCCGGCCGGTCGAATGGCGCCAAGGCGTGCTCGCTCGCGCCCGGCGTGATCGACACCGACATGCAGGTGCAGCTGCGCGGCGCCGACCCGAAGCGCTTCCCGGACATCGGCAATTTCCGGGGCCTGAAGGACAAGGGCGCGCTCAGCTCTCCGGCCGACGCCGCTGCGCGGGTGCTGGCGTATCTGAACCGGGCGGACTTCGGCAGCAATCCAGTGGCGGACGTGCGGGAATGAAGCGCCAAGAAAGACTCCCGTACGCAGAAGCCGCAGAAGCTTCGCCGAAGACGCAAAAGAGAAATCGAGTTTCTTCTGCGTCTTCTGCGCTTCTTTTGCGCCTTCTGCGTTCCGGTCTTCAGATGATTCCAAACGCGGCGTTCAGCCCCCCTGGAAGCCACCGGCGCGGCAGGTCAGCACCAGCGTGTCGCGGTGGCCGCCCTCGCCGGTGGGCTGGATCGGCGTGGTCTCGTGGATCACCCGCTCGTCGTCCAGCAGCAACAGGCTCCAGGGCTCGCTCAAGGTAAAGCGCTGACCTGAAGGCCCGTCGGCCTCGAACACCCGCGTCTCGCCGCCCTTGATGCCCTGGCGCGAGACCAGGAACACCGCCACCAGGTCCACGCCATCGCGGTGCGCGCCTTCCGGCGTGGGGCGGCCGATGCCGTCGGTGGTGTCGATGCGGAACTGGTGGGCCTCGATGAACCAGGGGCGCGGCCCCTTGAGCGCCGAAGCGGCGCCGCCCACCGCCTTGAGCAGCCCCTCCCAGGCCGGCGCGGCCACCACCTGCGGCTGGACCGGCTCGAACCAGCGCTGCATGCCGCCGTGCAGCGCGTTGTATTCCACCGGTTGCCAGTGGGCCCGGTGCGGCGCCTGCGCCAGCACGCCGCCTTCCAGCACGAAGCAGGAGTGGCGCCGGCGCCGGTAGCGCCCGCCATCCTTGAGGTAGCCGTCGGGCGGCAAGTCGTCCCACGACGCGTTCAGCGCCAGCAGGTCGGCGAGTTCGCAACCTGCCAGCTCGCACACGGCTTGCGGGCCGAGCACGGCATAGCCTCGCTCGCGCAGGCGACTGGCGGCTTCGGACGGTGAAGAGCAGGCGGGGGCAGGCAGCATCGTCCGCCGATTTTCCGGCAAGCGGCGACGCCGCGCCGGGTCAGGGGACAAGGTGGATGCCGAAGGGCCGCAGCGCCAGTGCCAGCAGGGCGAAGCAGCCCATGGTGAGCAGCGTCGATGCCAGCAGCGTCGGCCAGAAGCCGATGCGCGGCAGCAGCCACGGGAACAGCAGGAACAGGGGGAGCGTGGGCAGCACGTACCAGAACGTGTACCAGGCGTGATTGGCAATCTTCTCCTGGGATTGGTTCTCGACCTGCAACCAGACCAGGGCCAGCACCGTGACCAGCGGCAGCGCACCCAGCAGCGCGCCGAGGCGGTCGCTGCGCCTGGCGAGTTCGGAAACCGCGACCACGATGGCGGCGGTCAGCAGGTACTTGATGGCAAGCCAAAGCATTGCAGGCTCATCCGGGCAGGCGTGGAGCAAGTGGGCGGAAACGTTGCGATCAGGGCCGACTCCCTCTTTCAATCATGCCTGCGAACGCACAGGAGCGTGAAGCAGGCGCTGCGAGCGAGCAGGCAAGAAAATGACTTGGGTCAAGGATTTCCCGGACCCGCGGCCCTAGCCTCTGACGCTCAAGGAGGATTTGTCGATGCCGCTACTGCCCTGGTCCGAGGAGATGGCGCTCGGGGTGGACGTGATGGACGAGACGCATCGCGAGTTCATCGAACTGCTCGCGCGCTGCGAGGCAAGCAGCGACGAGGAGCTGCCCGCGGCGTGGGACAAGATGGTCGCGCACACCGCCGAACATTTCGGCCGCGAGGACGACTGGATGGAAGCCACCGGCTTCGCCGCCGTCAACTGCCACAGCGGCCAGCACCGCATGGTGCTGCAGGTGCTGCAGGACGGCGTGCGCATGGCCGCCGAGGGCAAGCTGGAGCCCGTGCGCCAGATGGTGCGCGAGCTGGCGATCTGGTTTCCCCAGCACTCCGCCACCATGGACGCCGCCCTCGCCCAGCACCTGCGCAGCGTCGGCTACGACGACGCCACCGGGAAAGTGGCCCGGCCCGAGGCGCTGCCCAAGCAACCGATCACGCATTGCGGGACGAGCGAGTGCAGTTGAGCGAATGTGCCGTGCGGGCGTGAGCGCCCACCGAGCTCAGGCCCCGTCGACGATCTCTTGGCGCCGCGAGGACGCCGCGCACTGGCCGCCGGGTCCTATCTGCGGACTTCGCCCGCCTACTGCCCGCCGGTCAACTCCGACGTTCGACCGCAAAGGCATGCCGCGTCGGAGCTTGACGGCATGTATCCCATGGGATACGATGAGCCCATGCGCGTGGAAGCGACCGAGGTCTATCGAGATTGGATCAACTCCCTCATAGACCGTGTCGGTCGCGCGCGGATTCAGGTGCGGGTCGACAGGCTGGTTCACGGAAATCCTGGTCAGCATAGAGCTCTAACCCATGGCGTGTCCGAGCTGAAGATCGACTTCGGGCCGGGGTACCGCGTCTACTACACCGAGCGCAAGGGCGTTGTTGTTGTTCTTCTGGCAGGCGGCGACAAGTCGTCGCAGCAGGACGACATCAAGATGGCAATTTCGTTGGCTAAGGGCCTGCAGGAGTAGTTATGGTCAAGGCAGTATCAAAGGCGAAGGCGGCCGCGAGTCCTCGGACGAAGACTGTGGCGTATGACGTCGCGGAGCAATTGCGGACTCCTGAGGAAATGGCGGCGTATCTTGATGCTTGGCTTGAGGAGGCGCCCGAGGACACGGCCGGCATCACGCGCGCCTTGGGCGACATTGCTCGTGCGAAGGGCATGAGCCAAGTGGCGCGTGACGCTGGGTTAAGCCGTGAGAGTCTGTACAAGGCGCTGAGCGAAACTGGCAATCCCAGTTTCGCGACGGTATTGAAAGTGGCACGAGCAGTGGGCGTCAGATTGCATGCGCAGCCCGCATGAGCTACCAACTTGCCGTCCCTGACCTGCTTGCGCCACTTGGAGACTCTTCGCCTTCATCGCCTCCGCCGCCCATCTCTGAACGTCGAGGCACATAGAGCACGAAACGCAACGCAAAGGTCGCCTAATGAGCCATTCATCGCTTGCCCTTGCACTCTTCATCACCTGGGCTCTGTCCCTGCTCCTGCTGATGGAGGTCCTCCGTTCGCGCCTCGTGCTGGCTGGCCGCGTTCCGTCCAACGAGTTCAAACCCGACAACTCGAATCTCTCGCCCTTCATGCAGCGTCTGGCCCGGGCCCACGCCAACTGCGTCGAGAGCCTGCCCGTCTTTGGTGGCCTGCTGATCCTGGCCCTGGCCACCGGCCAGAGTGCCGTCACCGATCCCCTGGCGCTCTGGTTCGTGCTTGCGCGGGTCGTCCAGTCCAGCATTCATCTTGCTTCTTTGAGCGTCCTCGCGGTGAACGCCAGGTTCGCCGCTTTTGTTGTCCAGATGGGCATCGGCGTTTACTGGGCCGTTGCCCTTCTCTCACGCCACCTGCCCTGAGCCCTGGGAACACCGCCATGACCATGAAGGCAAGAGAACGCGAAGAGTTGCTCCACGGATTGAAGGCCCGATTCCAGAAGAACATGCACCGGCATGCGGGCATCGCGTGGGCAGACGTACTGGCCAGACTTGAAAGCAATGCCGATGCACTCAGGTCGCTGCAGGAGATGGAAGCCACGGGTGGCGAACCCGATGTCATCGGCAAGGCCGACGATTCCGGCCACTTCGTCTTCTGCGACTGCTCACCGGAAAGTCCCACAGGTCGCCGAAGCACCTGCTACGACGCCGAAGCGCGCGCGTCCCGCAAGGAGCACAGGCCGGAAAGCAGCGCAGTCGAAATGGCAGCCGCGATGGGCGTCGAACTCCTGACCGAGGAGCGGTACCGGGAGCTGCAGAAACTCGGCGAGTTCGATTCGAAGACGTCCAGCTGGATCCAGACCCCGGCGGATGTCAGGGCGCTTGGCGGCGCCCTCTTCTGCGATCGGCGCTATGGCAAGGTGTTCGTGTATCACAACGGCGCGCAGTCATACTACGCAGCCCGGGGCTTCCGGGGCTTCCTTCGGGTGTGACCGCGTGTCCAATTGGCTCGACCACAAGATCCCGCCCCCCGTCGTCGGCGCGCTCGCAGCCGCCGGCATGTGGGGCATTTCGGGGCTCGGCCCGCAGATCCCCCTGCCCTTCGTTGCGAAGGTCGCCGCCGTCGCCGTGCTGGTCGCCGCCGGCTTGGCTGTCGACTTGGCGGGCCTGCTCGCCTTTCGTGGATCGCGTACGACGGTGAACCCACTGCAGCCGCAGCGCGCATCGGCACTGGTCACCGGCGGCGTGTACCGCATCACGCGCAACCCGATGTACCTGGGCATGGCCCTGCTCCTGCTGGCCTGGGCCGCCTGGCTTTCGGCGTGGCTGGCGCTGGCCGGGCCGGTCGTCTTCGTTCTCTACATCACGCGCTTCCAGATCCTGCCGGAAGAGCGCGCGCTGCTGGCGAACTTCGGCGAAGACTTCCCCCGCTATGCGGAGCGGGTGAGGCGGTGGCTCTGACGCGCGCGACGAGCGCCGCTCACTTCTCGACCTTCACGCCCTTCCAGAACGCCACGCGCCCGCGCACCATCTCGGCCTCGGGCTTGGGCTCGGGGTAGTACCACACGGCATCGGTGTTCAGTTCGCCGTTCACCAGCAGCGAGTAGTAGCTGGCCTCGCCCTTCCACGCGCAGCTGGTCTTGTGGTTCGAGAAGCTCACGTACTGCCGGTCCAGGGCGCTTTCCGGGAAATAGTGGTTGCCTTCCACCACCACCGTGTCGTCGCTTTGCGCGATGACCGCCCCGTTCCAGGTCGCCTTCATTCGTCTCTCCTCACATCGTGGTCCGGCGCCTGCAGCCAGTGCACGCTGAACAGCGCCCGTTCGTCGGTCCACACCGCGGCGGGCCGGAAGCCGGCCTGCTCGGCCAGCGCCTGCAGGCCCGCGACGGTGTACTTGCATGAATTCTCGGTGTGCAGCGACCAGCCCTCGGGGATGTCGAACGTATCGCCCGCCAGCCGCACCTGCTGGCGCCTGCGGCTGACCAGGTGCATCTCGATGCGCTGCAGCGCCGCGTTGTAGAAGGCGCTGTGCCAGAACCCGCCCAGGTCGAAGTCGGTGCCCAGTTCGCGGTTGGCGCGGGCCAACAGGTTCAGGTTGAACGCCGCCGTGACACCCTGCGAGTCGTTGTACGCGGCGTGCAGCACGGCCGGGTCCTTCACCAGGTCCACGCCCAGCAGCAGGCCGCCGCCGCGCAGCAGCCGCGCCGCACCGCGCAGGAACTGCAAGGCTTCCTCCGGCGTGAAGTTGCCGATCGTGGAGCCGGGGAAAAAGCCGACGCGGCGCGCGCCCGGCAAGGCCGGCGGCAGCCGGACCGCGTCCTGGTAGTCGCCGGCCAGTGGCACGACGACCAGGCCCGGATGGTCGCGCACCAGATCGGTGGCCGCCTGCTGCAGGTGCTGCGTCGAGATGTCGATCGGCAGGTAGCGGCGCGGCTGCAGGGCGGGCAGCAGCAGCCGCACCTTGCTGCAAGAGCCGGCGCCGAACTCCACCAGCTCGCAGCCGGCGCCCACCTGCGCGGCAATGCCGGCTGCATGCCTCTGCAGGATGGCGCGCTCTGTGCGGGTCGGGTAGTACTCGGGCAGCTCGCAGATCCGGTCGAACAGGCGCGAGCCTTGCGCGTCGTAGAAGTACTTGGGCGCGATCACGTGCGGCGCCGTGGCCAGCGCGCGGTGCAGGTCCTGCCGGAATCCGTCTTCCGCTTCCGGCGGCTGCAGGTGCAGCGGCGGCACCGCAACGAGCGGCGACCTCATGCGCGCCCGCTCCTCGCCAGCCGCAGGCCGGAGAACTGCCAGCGGGCTGCCGGCGGAAAAAAGTTGCGGTAGGTGCGGCGCGCGTGGCCTTCCGGCGTGAACGCGCTGCCGCCGCGCAGCACCAGCTGGCCGACCATGAACTTGCCGTTGTATTCGCTGGCAGCGCCCTCCAGCGGGTGGAAGCCCGGGTAGGGATCGTAGGACGAGCGGGTCCACTGCCAGCCGTGGCCGGTCATCTGCGAAATGCCTGGCGCATCCCACATCGCCTCCCACTCGAACTCGGTAGGCAGGCGCGCGCCGGCCCATTCGGCATACGCCGCCGCCTCGTAGAAGCTCAGCTGGCTGACCGGCGCGGCCGGGTCCAGGCGCTGCACGCCGGCCGGGCCGAACACCTGCCAGCCATCGCCGGGCGCACGCGGATCGTCCGGCGCCAGCCAGTAGGCCGGCGCGTGCCAGCCCTGCGCCTGCACCATCGCCCAGCCATCGGAGAGCCACAAGGACGCGCGCGAATAGCCCCCGTCCTCGATGAAGTCCAGGTACTCGCCGCAGCTCACCAGCCGGTCGGCCAGCTCGTAGGGCTGCAGCAGCACCCGGTGGCGCGGCGTCTCGTTGTCGAAGGCGAAGCCGTCGCCGGCATGGCCCACCTCGGCCACGCCACCCGGGTGCGCCAGCCACTGCAACCGCGCCGGTGTGGAAGCCAGCCGCAATGCGGGCTGGGACGCGGGCAGCCAGGCCGGCAGCAGCGGGTTGCACGACAGCGCATGCAGGATGTCGGTGGCGATCAGCTCCTGGTGCTGCTGCTCGTGCTGCAGGCCCAGTTCCACCAGGCTCGCGGCCTCGCGCCAGGCGCCCTGCGGCGCGGCCGCGATGAAGGCACGCATGGACTCGTCCACGTGCGCGCGGTAGGCATGCACCTGCTCCAGTCCGGGCCGGGTGAGCAGGCCGCGCTGGGGCCGCGGGTGGCGCGGACCCAGCGATTCGTAATAGGAGTTGAAGAGCCGCGCGAACGCCGCGTCGAAGGGCGCGTAGCCGCGCGCATGCGGCTGCAGCACCAAGGCCTCGAAGAACCAGCTGGTGTGCGCCAGGTGCCACTTGGTCGGGCTGGCGTCGGGCATGGACTGGATGCACTGGTCCTCGGCCGAGAGCGGCGCGGCCAGCTCGAGGCTGCGCGCGCGCACCAGCTGGTACCGGGCCGCGGCGGCAGCGCGGTCACGGGATGCGGAACCCTCGCGGCGCGAGGGCGCGGTCGAGATGCCGGGCATCGGGTTCCCTCCAGCCGGGCCAGCGTCCGGCGGGGTCATTACAGCACGCAGGCACGGCAGAGTTGCCGGCATGGGCATCGTGCACCAAGGTGCGGGCGCGGCTCAAATCCTGGAGGAGCGCTGGGCCACGTTCACCGTGGTCCAGTAGTCGTGCAGGCGGCGCAGCTTCTGGCTCAGTTGCTCGTCGTCGGGCGTCTTGCCGACGATGCTGTTGGCCCCGGCGCGGTACCAGGCGTCGTGCTCGTTGCGCAGGGCGTGATCGAGCAGCGCGATCACCGGCAGGCCGGATATGCGCGGTTCGGCGCGAACGGCGTCCAGCAATTGCACGCCCGCCTCGGTCGGCAAGTCCACCAGCAGGAACTGCGGAACCCGCGCGCCCGCGCGGTCGGCATGGCGGCCGCGCCCCAGCAGGAAGTCGACGGCGTCGGCCACGCTGCCCACGTTGCCGATGCGGGCCGGATCGCAGCTGTGGGAAAGCGCACCCACCGTGCGGGCACGCTCCGCGGCATCCGCCTGCACGACCAGCGCTGAAATGTCGACCATGCGCCATTCTAGGAATTGGTACGGCCGGGCGCACGTGGCACGCGGCTTGCCGGGAACCCGGCATGGCCGGGCGAACCGATCCGCTGCTGGCCGCCATCCGGCGGCAGGCCCTTGCGCTGGACCAAGAGCCGCCGGCCGAGCTGATGGACGCGCTTGCGGCGCGCCGGCTGGCCCTGCTGGGCGAGGCCAGCCACGGCACGCACGAGTTCTATGCGCTGCGCGCAGAGATCACGAAGGCGCTGGTGGTGCGTCACGGCTGCAAGGCGGTGGTGATCGAGGGCGACTGGCCGGACGCCGGCCGCATCAACCGCTGGGTTCGGGGGCTGGACGAGGGCAGCGCCGACGACGCGCTGTCCGGCTTCGAGCGCTTCCCGACCTGGATGTGGCGCAACACGGTGGTGCGCGAGTTCATCACCTGGCTGCGCGACTACAACCTGGCCCAGCCACCCTGGCAGCGGGCCGGCTTCTACGGCATGGACCTGTACAGCCTGTTCGGCTCGGTGCGCGAGCTGCTGGCCTACCTGGACCGCGCCGACCCGGAAGCCGCGCAGCGCGCCCGGCGCCGCTACGCCTGCTTCGACCATTTCCAGCAGAACCTGCAGGCCTACGGGTATGCCGCCGGATTCGGCACCGGCTTCAGCTGCGAAGAGGCGGTGGTGGCGCAGCTCACCGAGTTGCTGCGCAAGCAGCCACCGGAAGCCGACGGCGAAGACCCCGACGATCTGTTCCATGCGCGGCAGAACGCGCGGCTGGTGCGCAATGCCGAGCAGTACTACCGCTGCATGTTCCGCGGCCGCGCGTCCTCCTGGAACCTGCGCGACCTGCACATGGTGGACACGTTGCAGTCCCTGAGCGCGCACCTGCAGGAGCGCATGGGCGAGCCGCCGCGCATGGCGGTGTGGGCGCACAACTCCCACCTGGGCGATGCCAGCGCAACCGCCATGTCCGAACAAGGCGAATGGAACGTGGGCGAGCTGGCGCGCAAGCGCTGGCCGGGCGAGGCGTTCCTGCTGGGGTTCACCACTTTCGAAGGCAGCGTCCGGGCCGCTTCCGACTGGGATGCTCCGGCCGAAGTCAAGCGGGTGCGGCCCGGGCTGCCGGGCAGTTGGGAAGCGATGTTCCACCAGGTGGGGCACGAGCGCTTCCTGCTATTGCCGGACGAGGACTTGCGGGCCCAGCTGGACGAGCCGCGGCTGGAGCGCGCCATCGGCGTGATCTACCTGCCCGAGACCGAGCGCCGCAGCCACTACTTCAACGCCCGGATCGGCGCGCAGTTCGATGCGGTGATCCACGTCGACGAGACGCGCGCGCTGCAGTCGCTGCCGGAGCACCCGCAGCCCACGACCGAAGTGGAGGTGCCGGAGACCTATCCGGCGGGGGTGTAGCCCACCCTAGACCGCGCCGCCCGGATGCGTCGGGTCCACCCACAGCACCTGCTCGGGCTTTTCCGCCGGCTCGATGTCGAGGTTGATCGCCACCGCCTCGCCGTCGCTGCGGCACAGCACGCACTCCAGCACCTCGGTCGGGCTGGCGTTGATCTCCTGGTGCGGCACGTAGGGCGGCACGTAGATGAAGTCGCCCGGGCCGCCCTCGGCGGTGAATTCCAGGTGCTCGCCCCAGCGCATGCGGGCGCGGCCGCGCACGATGTAGATCACGCTTTCCAGGTGGCCATGGTGGTGCGCCCCGGTCTTGGCATTGGCATGGATGGTGACCGTGCCGGCCCACAGCTTCTGCGCACCGACCCGGGCGAAGTTGATCGCCGCGCGCCTGTCCATGCCGGGCGTCTGCGCCGTGTTGGCATCGAGCTGGTGCCCGGGAATCACGCGCACGCCATCGTGCTTCCAGCGCGCGTGGCCATGCTCGTGCGGGTGGTCGTGGTCGTGGTCGTGTGCCATGGCGGCCAGCGTACACCGGGTCGCCCGTGGCTGCACGCGGCGCGGCCCTGAAGCAGCGGCGTGCCCGTGGCTTTCAGCCGAACCGCTTGCGCGCCAGCTCCGCGCCCTGCACCAGGGCCTGCATCTTCTTGAGCGCGACCTCGCGGTCCATCGGGGCCATGCCGCAGTTGGTGCAGGGGATCAGCCGGTCGCGCGCCACGAACTGCAGCGCGCGGCCGATCGTGTCGGCCACCTGCTCCGGGGTCTCGACCTCCTCGCTGGCGACGTCGATCACCCCGACCATCACGTCCTTGCCCTCCAGCAGCTTCATCAGCTCCGGCGGCACATGCGAGTGGTAGCACTCCAGGCTGACCTGGGCTATGCGGCTGGCGGCCAGCGCCGGGAACACCTGCTCGTACTGGCGCCACTGCTCGCCCAGCGAGTTCTTCCAGTCGATGTTGGCCTGGATGCCGTAGCCGTAGCAGATGTGGACGGCGGTGGTGCAGGTCAGCCCCTCGATCGCGCGCTCCAGCGCCTGCACGCCCCAGCTGGCCGCTTCGGGCAGGTACACGTTGAAGGCCGGCTCGTCGAACTGGATGATGTCGACGCCGTCGGCCTGCAGCGCCCGCGCCTCCTGGTTGAGCAGCTCGGCGAAAGCCATGGCCATCTTCTGCCGGTCGCCATAGAAGCGGTCGGCCACGGTGTCGACGATGGTCATCGGGCCCGGCATCGTGAACTTCAGCTTGCGCATGGTGTGTGCGCGCGCCAGTTGCGCCTCGAACGCGTGCACGCGGCCCTTGAGCCGCAGCGGCGCCACCACCTGAGGCACCATCGCGTCGTAGCGGTTGTTGCGGATGCCCATCTTCACCTTGTGCTCGAAGTCGATGCCTTCGACGCACTCGAGGAAGCCGTGCACGAAGTGCTGGCGCGACTGCTCGCCGTCGCCCACGATGTCGAGGCCGGCGTCCTCCTGCGCCTTGATCCACAGCAGCGTGGCGTCGGCCTTGGCCCGGCGCAGCTCGTCGCCCTGCGCCTTCCATTGCGGCCAGAGCTTGCGGGTCTCGGACAGCCACGAGGGCTTGGGCAGGCTGCCGGCGGTGGCGGTGGGGAACATGGCGGTCTCCTGTGGGCTTGCGTGGGTCGCATGATGGCCGATCCGCGCCGGCGCCGCATCGGGATAATCCGCCGCATGCCCGCACCCGCCGCTGCCACCCGCCCCCGCATCGTGATCATCGGCTGCGGCTTCGGCGGACTGGAAGCGGCCCGGGCCCTGCGCGACGCGCCGGTGGACATCACGCTGGTGGACCGCACCAACCACCACCTGTTCCAGCCCCTGCTCTATCAGGTGGCGACGGCCGGACTGTCGGCCCCCGCGATCGCCGCACCCGTGCGGCACCTGTTCCGCAAGCAGGCCAACGTCACCACCTTGCTGGGCGAAGTGGTCGGCATCGACGCCGCCGCGCGCGAGGTGACGCTGGACGACGGGGCCGCCCTGCCCTACGACCACCTGGTCGTGGCCGCTGGCGCCACCCACAGCTATTTCGGGCGCGACGACTGGGCAGCCTTCGCGCCGGGGCTGAAAACGCTGGAAGACGCATTCGGCATCCGCCGGCGGATCCTGCTGGCCTTCGAGGCGGCCGAGAAGGAGTCCGACGCCGCGCGACGCGAGCCCTGGCTCACGTTCGTCGTGATCGGCGGTGGGCCCACGGGCGTGGAGATGGCGGGCACGATGGCCGAGATCGCGCGCCAGACGCTGCCCGGCGAATTCCGCCGCATCGACCCGGCGTCGGCGCACGTGCTGCTGCTGGAAGGCAGCCCGCGCGTGCTGCAGGCCATGCCGGAGCCGCTGAGCACGCGCGCCTGCGAGCAGCTGGCCCGGCTGGGCGTGGAGGTGCGCACCGGCGCGCGGGTCACCGCCATCGACGCCGACGGGTTGCAGGTGCAGCCCGCCGAAGGGGAGCCCTATCGCATCGAAAGCCGCTGCATCGTGTGGGCCGCGGGCGTGGCGGCCTCGCCGCTCGGACGCGAAGTCGCGCAGACCACGGGCGCCGCGCTGGACCGCGCGGGCCGGGTGCAGGTGGAGGCGGACCTCGGCGTGCCCGGGCACCCGGCGATCAGCGTGATCGGCGACCTGGCGGCGGCGAAGAGCCACGTGCCGGGACGCGAGCCGGCGCCGGTGCCCGGCGTGTCACCCGCGGCCAAGCAGATGGGGCGAGCCGCCGCCGCGAACATCCTGCGCCGCATCGCCGGCCAGCCCACGCGCGCATTCCGCTACCGCGACTACGGCAATCTCGCCACCATCGGCCGCAATGCCGGCGTCGTGGACCTCACCACGCCGCTGGGCCGGCTGCAGTTCAGCGGTTATCCGGCCTGGCTGTTCTGGCTGTTCGCCCACATCTATTTCCTGATCGGCTTTCGCAACCGGCTGGTGGTGCTGATCGACTGGGCCTGGGCCTACTGGAGCCGCGACCGGCACGCAAGGGTGGTGGCGGAGGTGGATCCGCTGGGAGAAAAGCTGCGGGCGTGACGTTGGGGACCGCGCGTGCCCCCTCCCCAGCCCTCCCCCAGAGGGGGACGGAGCAAGACGGAGCAAGACGGTATTGCTCCTCCCCCCTCTGGGGGGAGGCTGGGAGGGGGGCGCTCCTGCGCCGGCACCCTCAGCGCCGATCCCGCAGCAGCATCGCCCCCAAGGCCAACCCCGCCGCGATGCCACCGAAAGCGAGCACCGTCGAGCGCGTCGACAGCCGCTCCTCGAACCCCGGTGTCAGCCGTTTGGGCATCAGCCCGTAATCGACCACGGACGCAACTGCCGTCGTGGCCAAGCCGCCGGCAATGGCCTGCGGCAGCGACTTGGCCCCCGGCCGGTGCCCCCACAACCGCGCATACAGCACCGCCCAGAAGATCGCCGACAGGTGGTGGGTGGCATACCCCAGCAGCGTGTGCCGCAGCGTGGCGTGGTCCTCGTGCAGGGCGTCTTCGCCCCACAGCCAGTGGCTGACCGCATTCACCGGCGCGACGGCGCTGCCCGCCTCGCGCCGGCCCGCCAGCGCGAGCACGGCCAGCGACAGCACGCACGCCGCGGTGCCCGTGACCGCACCCTCGCGCAACGCCTGCTTCCATTCGTCCATACGGCCTCCTTTGCCAGTTCAATCCGATTCGCCCAATGCCTGTTCTCCGGTCTTCGCCAGCGGCGCTTCGGCGGCCGCGCCGATGTGGCCGGCCCGGGCGCTGAGCAGCATCTCGCCGATCCAGTCCACCAGCAGCGCGGTGTAGGCCTTGCGCCAGCTCTTCTCCGACAGCCCGTGGTCCGCACCGGCGATCAGGCGATAGGTCAGCGACGCCGGCTCGGTGAACGCAGCCACGTAGCTCTGCACCGTCGCGCGCGGCACGATCGGGTCGTGCTCCGACTCGACCACCAGCACGTCGCCGCGAAAGCGCGAGCACGCGGATAGCGCCCGGTTCTCGCCCGCCGCGACGGGGCTGCGCCGGTAGACGGCCAGCTCCTCGCGATTGAGCTGGCTCTTGGGCACGTCCCAGTCCTCGTCCTTGTACAGCGCAGGCACGCGCAGGGCCAGCCAGCGCACCGGCCGCAGCGTGGTCGCCACTGTCGCGAGGTAGCCGCCATAGCTGCTGCCGACCACGGCGACCGCGTCCGGATCCACCGCCGGGTGGCCCACCAGCAGGTCGTAGGCCCCCAGCAGGTCCTGCAGGTTGTCCTCGCGCGTGACGGTATCGCGCAGGCCCTGGTGCCGAACGTGCCCGCGCAGGTCGAAGGTCAGGCAGATGCACCCCAGCGTGGCGATCTCGTGGGCGCGGGCGATGTGCTGCTCCTGGCTGCCATCCCAGCCATGCACCAGCAGCACGCCGGGCACCAGCGTGTCGGGCCCCACCAGCGTGCCGGCGATGTGGTCGGCGCCGACCGGGATGTCGACCGTGTTAGCTCGCGTGGACATCGGGATCGATCACCGTGTACTTGGTCAGCAGGCCCGCCGTCGGATCCTCGCCGCGGAAATGGACGATGGCCCCGGCGGGCGGATCGGGAGAAGGGCCGAAGACTTCCACGCAGACGGCCCGCACCCGCGCCAGCGCCGGCTCGGCGTGCAGCCGGGCCAGCGCCGCCAATTCGGCCCCGGTGGCGCCGCCGACGCGCCAGGACTGCTCGAGGACGCCGCTGCGCCATTCGCCGCGCCCATTGCGCCCGGCCGCGACGTCGTAGTTGCGCCGCGAGGCAAAGAATCCGGGGTAGCACCGCTGGACCGCGGCGTCGAAACGGCGCGCCTGGTCAATGCCCCGCGCTACGTCCGCCGGTGCATCGGCCGTGGCCAGCGCATCGAACCCGCCGCGCAGCACGACGATGTCCGAGCCTCCGTACACCTCGTTGCCCCACGTGTCGCGGGTCAGCTGCTGCGTGCCGAAATAGCTGGCAAACAGCGAGCGCACCTGCATCGTGCCGACGCTGAAGGTGCGCACATCGGCGAGGTCCTCCTCCAGCACGACGCCGTGCCGGGCCAGGTCGTCGTCTTCCATCGCGTCCAGGGCCGAGTGCAGCGCCGCCGCATCGCGCGCCACCCGTTGGCCACGGCCTCCTGAAGCTTGGGCCGGCTTGATGCGCACGGCGCCGTTTGCCAGCAACTCCAGCCCGGCCGCCAGTGCGTCCTCGCGGCTGAATGCGCTGTGGCCGGACAGCACGGCATCGCCGGCCGCCTCTTCCAGCTCGAGGCTCCAGCCCTGCGGCCGGACAGCCGACGACGACACCAGCGGATGGCTGATCGTCTTGCCGGCCACGAAAGAATGGGGCACCACGCCACCGAACAGATCGTCCGGGCCGCGGATGCCCAGCTGCGCGGCTTGCCCGGCGGCCAGCGTGTCGCTCGGCACGAAATACACGGGGCCTGCGCAGGCCCGGCCGGGCTCGTGCCAGCCACCCGCCTGGTAGCCGAGCAAGGTTGCGATCGCACGCGCATGCCGCTCCAGGGCAGCCCGCTCGTGCGAGCTCGTGCGGCCGCCGCCGGGCGCCGCCAGCGCGAACACCACGCCCCGTTGCACGGCGGCTCCGCCGTTCGGCAGGTGTGCGGGCTGCTGTGCCAATGTCATGCGGGTGTCTTGCTGGCGCGGCGGTGGCGCGCACTGTGCGGCCCACTCTAGCGACAGCTGCGCAGCAAGGTGTCGGACGATGGCGCGATCGCGCCTGCCATGGCGCGGGCTGCCCGGCCGCAGCGTCGAGCCACGCGTAACAAAGGCTGCGGCCTACGCCAGCCGCGCACGCCGATTGCCACAGTGTCTGGTCACTGTTCCGTTCTCCCCCTCCCATGAAGATCGCCCAGATAGCCCCCCTCTTCGAAAGCGTCCCGCCCCAGGCTTATGGCGGCACCGAGCGTGTCGTGTCCTACCTGACCGAGGCCCTCGTCGAGGCCGGCCACGACGTGACGCTGTTCGCCAGCGGCGACTCGGTCACCACGGCCGACCTGGTGGCGGTGTGCGAACGCAGCCTGCGCACCGACCCGCACCGCCCCGACTGGACGGCCTGGCACATGGTCATGGTCGATGAGGTGTTCGAGCGCGCCGCCGAGTTCGACGTCATCCACTTCCACATCGACGCCCTCCATTACCCGCTGGCGCGCCGCTGCACCGCGGCGGCCTGCCTGACCACGCTGCACGGTCGCCTGGACCTGCCGGCCCTGCAACCGCTGCACCGGCACTTCGCCGGGCATCCGCTGGTGTCGATCTCGCGCCACCAGCGCAGCTCGCTGTCCGGCGGCACCTTCGTCGGCACGGTGCACCACGGCCTGCCGCCCGGGCTGTTCGACTTCAACCCGCATCCCGGGGACTACTTCGCCTTCCTCGGCCGGATCTCGCCGGAAAAGCGGCTGGACCGGGCGATCGAGATCGCCATCGCCTGCGACACGCCCCTGAAGGTCGCGGCCAAGGTCGACGATGCCGACCGCGACTATTTCGAGCGCACCATCGAGCCGCTGCTGTCGCACCCGCTGGTCGACTACCTGGGCGAGGTGGGCGACGTGGACAAGAGTGCGCTGCTGGGAGGGGCGAGGGCCCTGCTGTTCCCGATCGACTGGCCCGAGCCCTTCGGCCTGGTGCTGATCGAGGCGCTGGCCTGCGGGACGCCCGTCGTGGCCTACCACCATGGATCGGTCCCCGAATTGATCGAAGACGGCGTGACCGGCTTCATCGTGCGCGACCAGGCGCAGGCGATCGCCGCCGCGCGCCGCGTGCACGAGATCGACCGGACGCGCTGCCGCAAGGCCTTCGAGCAGCGCTTCACTTCGGCCCGCATGGCGCAGCAATACGTCGCGCTCTACGAACAACTCAGTGCCGGCGTCCGGCGCGCCGCCCGCCGCCAGGCCCCGCCTGCCGCGGCGCCGCTGAACGGGATCGTGGCCAGCAGGGCCACCGCCGCCGGCCGCGAAGCCGAGGCCGAACGATGAAGAGCCAGCGCATCCACGTCGGCGGCGAGTGGTACGTGGCGGCCAGCGCGGCACGCGCCGACGAAACGCCGCACGTCCTCAAGCACGACGAGAGCTTCATGCTCACCGACCGCTATGGCGACGTCGATGGCACCGGGCTGGGCGAGCAGGGCCTCTACCACGAGGACATGCGCTACCTGAGCGAGATGCGGCTGACGGTCGAGGGCGTGCGCCCCATGTTCCTGGGCTCGGGCGTGAAGGACGACAACAGCGTGCTGATCACCGAGTTCATGAACCCGGACCTGGAGCGGCACGCGGTGGCGCAGGGCACGCTGCACATCTTCCGGGCCAAGCTGCTGTGGCAGGCCTGCTGCCACGAGCACATCCGCATCGTCAACCACGGCGAGGAGACGGCCCGGTTGCGGCTGTCGCTGGCGTTCGACGCCGACTTCGCCGACCTGTTCGAGGTGCGCGGGACACCGCGCCAGCAGCGCGGCCACCTGCTGCCGCCGCAGGTGGGGGGCGGCGAGTTGCTGTACGGCTACGACGGGCTGGACGGTGTCGGCCGCCGCACCCGCTTTTCCTTCGAGCCCCGCCCCGACCATCTGGCCGAACGGGAGGCCGCATTCGACCTGGTCGTTGCGCCCGGCGCCGCCTGCCACCTGTACTGCGACATCGCCTGCGAACGCGCCGACGCGCCCACGCAGCCCCGCCCGCACTACGACCAGGCCTATCGCGCCAACGAAAGCGCACGGCGCGAGCAGCGGGCCGAATGCTGCGCCGTCACCACCTCCAACCCGCAGGTCAACCTGTGGCTGCGGCGTTCGGACTCCGACGTGGCCATGCTGTCCACCGAGCTGCCGACCGGCCGCTACCCGTACGCGGGCGTGCCCTGGTACTCCACCACCTTCGGGCGCGACGGCATCATCACTGCGCGCGAGCTGCTGTGGATAGACCCGCTGCCCGCGCGCGGGGTGCTGGGCTTCCTCGCCCAGACCCAGGCGCTGCAGGTCGACCCGGGCCGCGACGCCGAGCCCGGCAAGATCCTGCACGAAGCGCGCAAGTGCGAGATGGCGGCCACGCAGGAGGTGCCGTTCGGGCGCTACTACGGCAGCGTGGACTCGACGCCGCTGTTCGTCGGGCTGGCGGGCGCCTACTGGCAGCGCACCGGCGAACTGGACTTCATCCGCGGCATCTGGCCGCACGTGCAGGCGGCGCTCGACTGGATCGACGCCAACTCCGACGCCGACGGCTTCGTCCGCTATGCCCGCCGCAGCAGCGACGGGCTGGTCCAGCAGGGCTGGAAGGACTCGCACGATTCGGTGTTCCACGCCGACGGCCGCATGGCCGAGCCGCCGATCGCGCTGTGCGAGGTGCAGGGCTACGTCTACGAGGCGCGCCTGCTGGCCGCCGAACTGGCGCGCGCGCTGGGCGAACCGGCGCTGGCACAGCGGCTGGACCGGCAGGCGCAGGCCCTGCGCGAGGCTTTCCAGCAGCGCTTCTGGTCCGACGTGCTGGGGCTGTACGCGATCGCCATCGACGCCAGCGGCGAGCGCTGCGAGGTGGCCACGTCCAATGCCGGCCATGCGCTGTGGAGCGGCATCGCCGCGCCCGACCATGCGGCCCGCATGGCCGAGCGGCTGCTGCAGCCGGACTTCTTCAGCGGCTGGGGCATCCGAACGGTGGCGCAGGGGCAGGCGCGCTACAACCCGATGTCGTACCACAACGGCTCGATCTGGCCGCACGACAACGCGCTGATCGCCGCCGGCCTGGCCCGCTACGGCTACACGCTGGCCGCGATGCGCATCTTCACCGGCATGTTCGACGCCACCCTGCACTTCAGCCAGCACCGGCTGCCGGAACTGTTCTGCGGCTTTCCGCGGCGCGACAGCGAAGGGCCCACGCTCTACCCGGTGGCCTGCTCGCCGCAGGCCTGGGCCGCCGCCGGCGTCTACCTGCTGCTGCAGGCCTGCCTGGGGCTGGAGGTCAATGCGCAGCAGCGCGAGATCTCGCTGCAGGCGCCGCGCCTGCCCGAGTTCATCGACTCGATGGAAGTCCGCCGGCTGGGCGTGGCCGGCCACTGCGCCGACCTGCGCCTGCAGCGCTACGGCGCGCACGTGGGCATCGACGTGCCGGTCAAGCAGGGAGACATCGCGGTGCGCGTGCGCATGTGATCCTCAGGACTTCGAACTCATCGGGGGCAACCCCGCCCCGCACTGCTGGCAATACCGCGCCTCCGGCCCGTACCCCGTGGCCCCGCACTGCTCGCAGCTTCGCGGCCCCAGCGGCGCGCGCGTATGCCGGCGCACCGTCATCTCCGCCGTGACGATGCCGGTGGGCACGGCGAGCGTGCCCCAGCCGACCAGCATCATGGCCGAGGCGATGAAGCGGCCCAGGTCGGTCTTGGGCGTGATGTCGCCGAACCCGACGGTGGTCATCGCGGTGATCGCCCAGTACACCGAGGTGGGAATGTCGTCGAAGCCGTTCTCCGGACCCTCGACCACGTACATCAGGGTGCCCATCACCAGGTCGATCATCAGGACCGCCGCCAGGAACACCAGGATCTTGCGGCGGCTGGCCCACAGCGCCTCGCCCATCACCTGGTACTCGGCCACGTACGCGGTCAGCCGCAGGATCCGGAAGATGCGCAGCAGCCGCAGGATGCGCACGTCGATCAGCGCGTGCAGCTCCGGCACGAACAGCGCCAGGTAGGTCGGCAGCACCGCCAGCAGGTCCACGATGCCGAAGAAGCTCAGCGCGTAGCGCAGCGGGCGGCCGACGCTGGCCAGCCGCGCCAGGTACTCCGCCGTGAACAGCAGGGTGAAGAACCACTCCGTCACCACGAACACCTGGCGCCAGTCCCGGTGCCAGCCGCGCACGCTGTCCAGCAGCACCACGCCCACGCTGACCAGGATGGCGGCGACGACGATCTTGTCGAACAGCCGCCCGGCCGCGGTGTCCGAGTCCCAGATCACGCGGTGCAGCCGTTGCCGCCACGGCTGCGGCGGCGGTCCGTCGGGGGCGGTGCGGTCCATGGTTCCGCCCTTCAAGGCCGGTCGGCCCTGGGCGCTACCAGCGGCAGCGCGTTGTGGATCGCCGTGGCGGCAATGGCGGCGTGCCCCCAGGCCACGCTGATCTGGTTCAGCCCCGCCGCGACGTCGCCCGCGACGTACAGGCCCGGAACGGTCGTCTGCAGGTGCCCGTCGACCACGAGTTGGCCGTCCTCGCCCGCCCGGGCCCCGAGTCGCGTGGCCAGTCCGCACGCATGCTCGAGTCCCAGCGCCGGATACAGCACGTCGAAGCCCAGCTTGCGGCCGTCGACCATCTCCACCTCGACGCCCTCCCCCGGCTCGCAGCGGACGTGCAGCGGATTGCAGTCGGCCACGAGCACGCTGCGCTCGCGCAGCTGCGCCAGTTCTTCGGGCGCCACGTCCTGCTGCGTGCCGAGCGACAGCCAGGTGACCTGGTTGTCGAAGCCGGCCAGGAACAGCGCCTCGCGCAGTCCGTGTTCGCGCCTCCCCAGCACCGCAACGCGCTGCTGCCGCGTCTCGAAGCCGTCGCAGACCGGGCAGTAGCGCACCGTTCCGGCAGCCAGGCCTGCTTCCACGCCGGGCACGTCGGGCACCACGTCGCGCGCACCGGTGGCCAGCAGCACCTTGCGCGCGCGCAGCACGCGATCGCCGCAGCGCGCCTCGAACGCGCCATCCTCGCCGGCCAGGCGTTCGATGCGCACGTCCTCCATCGGCACCCGGTAGCGCGTGGCCTGCTCGCGCAGGCGGCGCAGCAACTCCGCACCGGCCACGCCGTCGGGATAGCCCGGCACGTTGTGCGAACGCGGGATCGAAGCGAGCCGGCTCTCGCCCGCGTCCACCAGCCGCAGCCGGCGGCGAAACCGCGCCAGGTACACGCCCGCCACCAGCCCGGCCGGGCCACCGCCGATCACCAGGCAATCGAGCGTCTCGTCCTTCATTGAGTCAGCCCGACCACGCGGAGCCGGTGCCGGTGCCGGTGCCGGACAGCACCGTGGACGAGAGGATGTGCAGCCATTTGAGCGCGAGGTAGTCCATGCGTCAGCGTTGCCGGGGCTCCATCCCCCACGGCAGCGCGATGGCGGCCATGATGGGCAGGTTCTTGCCGATCGGCCCGTAGGGATGCAGCCAGTATTCGGGCAGGAAAACGGTGACCAGGACGGTGTAGCCGGCGATGCTGACTGTTGGGCGCGCCGCGTGCCCCCCTCCCAGCCTCCCCCCAGAGGGGGGAGGAGCAAGAGAGCGACCCCCGGGGAGCGGAGCGAGGGGAAAGAGCAAGAGGTGCTTGCAACAAAGCGTTCGGAGCCCGGCACGAAAGAGCAGACCTCCATCGCATCGGCCACCCTTGCCGGTGAACGCCTCAGCGAAAAACATCCGATTGCAATGACGGCAGCAGGGCCACGCTGCGCGCCACCGGCCGAGACCAGAATCGCGCGGTCATGCCGTCGTCAGACCTGCCCGGGTTCGCAAGCCAGGTGAATGCGTTCATGTCACCCGGCCTCTCGCAGACCCGGCCGCTGCCTCTGCTGCAGCGATCCCGGGGCCTGGCAGGCATAGGGCTGGGTTCGGATGGGCACGGGCACACGCGGCTGGCCCGTTTGTTCCAGCAGGGCTGCCTCAAGGTGCGGCTGCCACGGCCCGGGCGTGAAGGCGAAATCGACGCCGTCCTCATCAACACCTCGGGCGGCCTCACCGGGGGTGACGAGCTGTCGGTGGAGATCGATCTCGGCGAGGGCGCACGCGCCACCGTCACCACGCCGGCCTGTGAGCGCGTCTATCGCTCGATCGGCGGGGAAGCCTGCGTTCACCACCGCCTGCGGGTCGGGCCCCGCGCGCGACTCGACTGGATTCCGCAGGAAACGATCCTGTACGACCGATCGCGCCTCAGGCGCCGGTTCGATGTCCGGCTGGACGCCGATGCGGAGGTCACGCTGGCCGAAGCGCTGCTGTTCGGCCGCACGGCGGCCGGCGAATCGATCCAGGGCGGCTTGCTCCACGACACCTGGACCGTGCGGCGCGACGGACAGCTGCTCTTCGCCGATGCCACGCGGGTGTCGGATCCCTTCGGTGACGCGATGGCCTGCCCGGCGGCCCTGAATGGCTGTGTCGCGATGGCCAGCGTCGTCCATGTCGGCCGCGACCTGGAAGCCAGGCGGGATGCGCTGCGCGAAACGATGGCCCGGTTCGATGGAACGGCGGCAGGGGCGAGCGTGGCGAACGGCGTCCTGGTCGCCCGGCTGGTGGCGCCCGGCAGCCGTGCGCTCAGGGCTGCCCTGGCCGCAGCGCTCGCCTGCCTGCGCGAGCAGCGCCCCCTGCCCCGCAACTGGCTTTGCTGAAGAGGCCACGACATGCAATTGACACCGCGCGAGAAGGACAAGCTGTTGATCGCGATGGCGGCGGTCGTGGCGCGCCGGCGCCTCGAACGCGGCGTGAAGCTCAACCACCCCGAAGCGGTCGCCCTCATCTGCGACTTCCTGGTCGAAGGTGCGCGCGATGGCCAGTGCGTGGCCGACCTGATGGAAGCCGGCGCGCACGTGGTGACACGCGACCAGGTGATGCCGGGCGTGCCCGAGATGGTCGCCAACGTCCAGGTCGAAGCGACTTTCCCCGACGGCGTCAAACTCGTCACTGTCCACCAGCCGATCCGATGAATGGAGCTGCCATGTTGCGCCGACCGTCCCTCTTCAGCCTTGCGCTCGCCTTCGTTGCGCTGCCGGCCCTCGCCCACCCGGAGCATGGTGGCGCAATCAGCGGAATGGGCGCCGGCCTGATCCACCCCCTGCTGGGCGTGGACCACGTGCTGGCGATGCTCGCCGTCGGACTGTGGGCGCGCGTCCTCGGCGGCAAGGCCGTGTGGATGCTGCCGGGTGCGTTCGTGCTGGGCGTTGCGATGGGGTTCGCCCTCGCCCTGGCAGGCGTGCACCTGCCCGCAGTGGAGGTCGGCGTCGCAGCATCGGTCGTTCTCCTGGGGGTGCTGCTCGGTGCTGCCGGGCGACCACCACTGGCAGCCGCGATGGCCCTTGCCGGCCTGTTCGCCGTGTTGCATGGCCATGCGCACGGCAGCGAGTTCACGGGGGCGGCGCCAGCGTTTGCAATGGGCCTGTTGGCGTCGACCGCCGTGCTGCACGCGGCAGGCATAGGGCTCGGAGGCCTGCTCATGTCCCGGCGCCAGGTCGCGCTCACGCGCGGCGTGGGCGCTGCGGTGGCCGGAATCGGCCTCGTGCTCCTGGGGGCTGGAGCATGATCCCCGGCGAGATCCTGCCGCTGGACGCCGAGATCGAGCTCAACGCGGGCTGCGACACGATCACGCTGACGGTCACCAACAAGGGCGACCGGCCGGTGCAGGTCGGCTCGCACTACCACTTCGCCGAAGCGAATGCGGCGCTCGATTTCGATCGCACCAAGGCGCGCGGCTACCGCCTCGACATCCCCGCCGGCTCCGCCGTTCGCGTGGAGCCGGGGCACTCGCGCGACGTGACGCTGGTGCCGTTGCGGGGTGCGCGGCGCGTCTGCGGCTTCGCCGGCGAGGTGATGGGGCCGCTCGCCTGAACCAGCGCCTGGAGAACACTCATGCCGTTCCGCATCTCGCACCGGTCCTATGCCGACATGTACGGGCCGACCACCGGCGACCGCCTGCGGCTGGCCGACACCGACCTGCTGATCGAGGTGGAGCGCGACTTCACCGTCTACGGCGAGGAAGTGCAGTTCGGCGGCGGCAAGGTGACCCGCGACGGCATGGGCCAGTCGCAGGCCACCCGGGCGGAGGGCGCCGTCGATACGGTCATCACCAATGCGCTGATCGTGGACCACTGGGGCATCGTCAAGGCCGACATCGGCATCAAGGACGGGCGGATCTCCGGCATCGGCAAGGCCGGCAACCCGGACGTGCAGCCGGGCGTGGACATCATCATCGGCGCCAGCACCGAAGCGATCGCGGGAGAAGGCAAGATCGTCACGGCCGGCGCGGTCGACACCCACATCCACTTCATCAGCCCGCAGCAGATCGAGGAGGCCCTGGCGGCCGGCACCACCACCATGGTGGGCGGCGGCACCGGGCCGGCCACCGGCTCGGTCGCGACCAACTGCACGCCGGGGCCCTGGCACATAGCGCGCATGCTGCAGGCGCTCGATGGCTTTCCCATGAATTTCGCCATTGCCGGCAAGGGGAGTTCTTCGCGCAGGGACGCCCTGATCGAGCAGATCGAGGCCGGCGCCTGCTGCCTGAAGGTGCACGAGGACTGGGGCTCGACGCCCGCCGCGCTGGACTGCTGCCTGTCGGTGGCCGACGACTACGACGTGCAGGTGATGCTGCACAGCGACTCGCTCAACGAATCGGGTTTCGTCGAATCCACGATCCGCGCCATGAAGGGCCGCACCCTGCACGCCTTCCACACCGAAGGGGCCGGCGGCGGCCACGCGCCGGACATCATCAAGCTGGCCGGGCTGCCCTACGTGCTGCCCGCGTCCACCAATCCCACCATGCCGTACACGGTCAACACGATCGACGAGCACCTGGACATGGTGATGACCGCCCACCACCTGGACCCCAGGATCCCCGAGGACCTGGCGTTTGCCGAGAGCCGCATCCGCAAGGAGACCATCGCCGCCGAGGACATCCTGCACGACCTGGGCGCGCTGTCGATCATGTCGTCCGACAGCCAGGCGATGGGGCGGGTCGGCGAGGTGATCCTGCGCACCTTCCAGACGGCCCACCAGATGCGCCTGCAGCGCGGCCGGCTGCCGGAAGAGACCGGCGACAACGACAACTTCCGGGTCAAGCGCTACATCGCCAAGCTCGCGATCAACCCGGCCATCGCGCACGGCCTGTCCACGCACCTGGGCTCGGTCGAGGTCGGCAAGTTCGCCGACCTGGTGCTGTGGTCACCGGCCTTCTTCGCGGTCAAGCCGGACCTGGTGCTGAAGATGGGCGTGATCAGCATGGCGCTGATGGGGGACCCGAACGCGTCGATCTCCACGCCGCAGCCGGTGCACTACCGGCCCATGTTCGGCGCCTTCGGCCGGGCCAAGGCGCATACGGGGGTCACCTTCCTCAGCGCGGCCGCGCATGCCGCCGGCGTGGCGGGCAAGCTCGGCCTCGAGAGGGCCACGCTCCCGGTGCACAACACGCGGGGAGGCATCGGCAAGGCGTCCATGGTGCACAACGCCGCCACGCCGGACATCGAGGTGGATCCCGAAACCTACGAAGTGCGCGCGGATGGCGAACTGCTCACCAGTGAGCCGGCCTCCGTCCTGCCGCTGGCGCAAAGGTATTTCCTCTTCTGATGCTCACCTGCAACGCCATCCGCCCGGCAGGGACCTGGAACGAATCGACCGCCGCCGATACGGTGGTGCTGGACTTCGACGGGCGCCACCGCCGCCGGCACGCCATGACCGGGCAGGCGGGCCTGGCCTGGCTGCTTGACTTGCCGCAGCCTACCGTGCTGAGGTCGGGTGACGGCCTGGTCCTGAGCAATGGCAGCATCGTGCGGGTCGATGCGGCGCCCGAGCGGCTGATGGAGATCTCGGCGCCGGGCGCCGGCGCGCTGGTCCGCATTGCGTGGCACCTCGGCAACCGCCACCTTCCGACCCAGCTCGTGCGCGACCGGCTGCGCATTCGCCACGACCACGTGATGGAGGCGATGGTCCGCGGCTTGGGCGGCACCGTGGTGGCGATCGAGGCCCCGTTCGATCCGGAGGGTGGGGCTTTCGCGCAGGCAGTTGCGCACGACCACGCGCATGGCAGCGCGGCGGCGCATGCCGATGGGCACGGGCACGACCCTCATGAACATGCGGGCCGAACCTGAAGTCCTGGCGCTGGGGGCGACGCTGGCGCCGGCCGAGCTGGCGAAGCTGCAGGCGTGGTTCTCGCCGGCGTTTCCGATCGGGGCCTTCAGCTACAGCCATGGCCTCGAATGGGCAGTGGAAACGCGGCAGGTGCGCGACGCAGCGTCGCTGGCCGAGTGGGTGCGGGGTGTGCTGCGCCACGGCGCCGGCCGGTCCGACGCGATCCTGCTGGGCGCGGTGTGGCGAGCGGTCTGCGCGGAGGATTGGCCCGACGCGGCCGGCATTCACTCGCTGGCCGCAGCGCTGCAGCCAACGGCCGAGCGCCGGCTGGAGAGCCTGAGCCAGGGCACGGCCTTTCTCGCTGCGGTCGGGGCGGCCTGGCCGCACCCAGCGATCGAATGCTTCCAGGCGCACTGCCCCGGCGAAACGGCCTACCCCGTGGCCGTGGGCGCGGCCACCGCGGCGCACAGGCTGCCGCTGGATGCCGTGGTGCTGGCTTTCCTGCACGCATTCGCCGCCAACCTGGTCTCCGCCGGTGTCCGGCTGGTCCCGCTCGGCCAGACCGACGGTCTCAAGGTGATGGCGGGCCTGGAACCCACCTTCATCACCGTGGCACGGGAGGCCTGCGCAACCGGGCTCGACGAGCTGGGCTCGGCAAGCTTCCTGGCGGACATCGCGTCCATGCGTCACGAAACCCAATACACGAGGCTCTTTCGATCATGAGTTCACCATTCGGCCCCTTGCGGGTGGGCATCGGCGGCCCGGTCGGTTCCGGCAAGACCGCCCTGATGGAAACGCTGTGCAAGCGGATGCGCGACCGCTACGACGTGGCGGCCATCACCAACGACATCTACACGCAGGAAGACGCGCAGATCCTGACCCGCGTCGGCGCCCTGCCGCCGGAGCGCATCATGGGAGTGGAAACGGGTGGCTGCCCGCACACGGCGATCCGCGAGGACGCCTCCATGAACCTGGCCGCCGTCGCGCAGATGCGTGCGCGCTTTCCCTCCCTCGATCTCATCCTGATCGAGTCGGGCGGCGACAACCTGGCGGCCACCTTCAGCCCGGAACTGGCGGACATCACCATCTACGTGATCGACGTCTCGGCGGGCGAGAAGATCCCGCGCAAGGGCGGGCCGGGCATCACGCGGTCGGACCTGCTCGTGATCAACAAGACCGACCTCGCGCCGCACGTCGGCGCCAGCCTGGAGGTGATGGACCGCGACGCGCGCAGGATGCGTGGCGATCGCCCCTTCGTGTTCACCAACCTGAAGATCGGCACGGGGGCCGATGTGATCGTGGAGTTCCTGGAGAAAAAGGGCGGCATCGCTTGAGGCGCGGTCAGGCGGCGCCCGGCCCGGCCAGGAATCGCTCGGCCAGCAGCGCCCAGTAGGCGGCGCCGACCGGCAGGTTGCGGTCGTTGAAGTCGTAGCCGGGGTTGTGCACCTGGCAGCCGCTCGCGCCGTCGCCGTTGCCGATGACCAGGTAGCAGCCGGGCACCCGCTCCAGCATGAAGGAGAAGTCTTCACTCGCCGTGAGCGCCGGGCCCTGGCTGACCACCCGTTCCGGCCCGACCAGCTCCAGCGCCACCTCGCGGGCGAACTGCGTTTCGGCGGGCGTGTTGACCAGCACCGCGTAGCCGCGGCGGTAGTCGATCTCGGCGCGCACGCCGAAGCTTTCGGCTTGCGTGGCCACCAGCGCCTTGATGCGCTGCTCCAGGAGTGCGCGCACCTCGGGCTTGAGCGCCCGCACGGTCAACTCCAGCACGGCGCTGTCGGGGATGACGTTGTTGGCGCGGCCGGCGTGCAGCGCGCCCACCGTGACGATCGCCATCTCCAGCGGCGGCACGTTGCGCGACACGATGGTCTGCAGCGCCATCACGATGCTGGCCGCCGCCACGATCGGGTCGGCCGCATGGTGGGGCTCGGCCCCGTGTCCGCCTTTCCCGTGCAGCGTGAGGGTCACGTAGTCGGACGAAGCCATCATCGCCCCGTCGCGAAACACCAGATGGCCTTGCGGCGTTCCGGGGCCGTTGTGCATGGCGAAGACGGCGTCGCAGGGGTACTGATCGAACAGCCCGTCTTCGATCATCCGCAAGGCGCCGCCGCCGCCCTCCTCGGCCGGCTGGAAGATCAGGTTCAACGTGCCGCTGAACTTGCCCTCTTCTGCCAGGTAGCGCGCCGCCGCCAGCAGCATGGCGGTGTGCCCGTCATGGCCGCACGCATGCATGATGCCAGCGCGGCCGCTGGCGTAGGGCAGGCCGGTGCCCTCCTGGATCGGCAGCGCATCCATGTCGGCGCGCAGGCCCAGTCGCCTGGTGCCGTCGCCGCGCCGCAGTTGGCCGACCACCCCGGTGCCGCCCAAGCCGCGCCGGACGTCGTAGCCCCACTTCGCCAGCTGGCCGGCAATCAGTTCGCTGGTCTGGAATTCCTCGAAACCCAGTTCGGGGTGGTGGTGGATCCGGTGACGGATGGCAATGAAGTCGTCGGCGTGCCGCTCGAAGTAGCCGATCGCGGCGGGTGGTTTCTGGGTCATTCGAACAAAGGTAGTGATGAGCGGCTTCTGCGGTCAGGCCATGGCGGGCGTGCCCGCATTCATGGCGTGCTTGCTGCCGCCGAAGTCGAAGCCGCGGCCGGGTGCGGCTGCCAGCAGCGCGCGCGTGTAGGGGTGCTGCGGCGCATCGAACACGGCCTGCGCCGTGCCCTCTTCGACGATGCGGCCGCGCTGCATCACGATGACCCGGTCGCAGATCTGGCTGGCCACGCGCAGGTCGTGGGTGATGAACAGGATGCCAATCCCCAGGCGCTGCTGGATCTCGCGCAGCAGCTCCAGGATCTGCGCCTGCACCGACACGTCCAGCGCCGACACGGCCTCGTCGGCGATCAGCACCTGCGGATCGCAGGCCAGCGCCCGCGCGATCGAGATGCGCTGCCGCTGGCCGCCGGAAAATTCGCTGGGGTAGCGGCGCAGCGCCTGCGGCGTCAGCCGCACCAGCGCCATCAGCTCCTCGGCCCGGGCCCAGGCCTGCGCGCGCGGCACCCCGAAATTGAGCGGCCCCTCGATGATCGATTCGCCGACGGTGCGGCGCGGGTTGAGCGAACGATACGGATCCTGGAACACCACCTGCACCTGGCGGCGGAACGGCGACAACCGCTTGCCCTGGGCCTTCGCCACCGAATGGCCACCGGCCAGGATATCGCCGCCGGTGGGCTCGATCAGCCGGGCGATGCAGCGCGCCACCGTCGATTTGCCGGAGCCGGATTCGCCCACGATGCCAACCGTCTCGCCGGGGTGCACCGCCAGCGAAACATCCTGCGCCGCGTCGACGACGCGCCGCCGCCCCGGCCACTGGCCCGTGACGTAGGTCTTGCTGATCGCCTTCGCTTCCAGCAGCGCATTGACGCGGTCCACCGGCGGCCGCGTGTTCGGCCGCAGTCCAGGCACCGCGTCCAGCAGCATCCGGGTGTAGGGCTGGCGCGGCTGCTGCAGCACCTGCTCGCGGGTGCCGCGCTCCACCAGGTCGCCCAGTTGCAGCACCACCACCTCGTCGGCGACGTCCGCGACCACGCCGAAATCGTGCGTGATGAACAGCACGGCGGTGCCGGTCTGCTGCTGCATCTCCTGGACCAGCTTGAGGATCTCGGCCTGCGTGGTGACGTCCAGCGCAGTCGTCGGCTCGTCGCAGATCAGCAGCGCGGGCTTGAGGATCAGCGCGATCGCGATCACGATGCGTTGGCGCTGGCCGCCCGACAACTGGTGCGGGTACGAAGCGTAGATGCGCTCCGGGTCCGGCAGGTGCACGCGCTCGAACACCTCCAGCACGCGTTGCCGACGCTCGGCGGCGGAAAGGCGCGTGTGCTGGCGCAGCATCTCGTCGACCTGCTCGCCGCAGCGCTGCACCGGGTTGAGCGCCGTCATCGGCTCCTGGAACACCATGCCCATGGCGGCGCCGCGCAATTGGCGCAGCCGCTGCGGCGAGGCCTGCAGCAGGTCCTCGCCCTGCAGCTCCACGCAGCCTGCAACCGGCTTCAGTCCCGGGGCCAGCAGTCCCATGACGGTCTGGGCGATCACCGACTTGCCGGAGCCGGACTCGCCGATCAGGCAGACGGTGCGGCCCGGGTGCACGTCGAAGCTGACGCCGCGCACCGCGAGCGCGCGGTCGCCGCCGGCAGGCAACTGCACGCCGAGATCGCGCACCGACAGCACGGGCGCGACTTGTGGGGTGGAGGCTTCCATCCTCAACCTCCCCTTTTGTTGAACTTGGGGTCGAGCGTGTCGCGCAGCCCGTCGCCCAGGATGTTGACCGCCAGCACCGTCAGCGCCAGGAAGACGCCGGGCACCAGCACGTTGTGCGGGTACTGGGTGAACTGGATGCGGCCCTCGGCCATGATGTTTCCCCAGGTCGGGATGTCCACCGGCATGCCGACGCCCAGGAACGAGAGGATCGCTTCCACCAGGATGGCCGCCGCGCAGACATAGGTGCCTTGCACGATCAGCGGCGCGATCGCATTGGGCAGGATGTGGCGCGTCAGGATCTTGAAGGTCGGCGTGTCGAGCGCGACGGCCGCTTCCACATACGGCTCCTCTCGCACCGTCAGCACCACCGATCGCAGCAGCCGGGCCACGCGCGGGATCTCCGGGATGGCAATGGCGACGATGAGGGTCTCGAGGCTGGCGCCCCAGGCCGCCACCAGCGTGATGGCGAACAGGATGCCGGGGATGGCCATCATCCCGTCCATCAGGCGCATCAGCACGCCGTCGAGCCGGCGGAAGTAGCCCGCCGCCAGGCCAACCCCGATGCCGCCGGCCACGGCCAGCACGGCCACGGCGATGCCCACCGTCATCGACACCCGTGCGCCATAGAGCACGCGGCTCCAGATGTCGCGCCCCAGGCTGTCGCTGCCCATGAGGAACAGGTGCTGGAAGGTGTCGCCGGCCAGGCTGGTGAATTCGGCGCGCGTGCCGGGCAGCAGGTTGCCGCTGGCCGGGTCGATGGCGGTCGGGTCCATGGTGCCCAGCAAGGGCGCGGCCATTGCCACCAGCACCAGCAGCAGCAACGTGCCGCCGCCCAGGCGAACGGCGCCGTTGGCCAGCACGCGGCGCAGCAGCGGCACGGGGCGGCGGCCGCCGGAAGGCTCGGTGGCCGCGTCGGCGCCAGACTCGCCGGCCGGTGCGGTTTGAACTTCAGTGGGCATCGGTGGAGCCGGTTTCAGTAGCGGATGCGCGGATCGAGCAGCAGGTAGCTCAGGTCCACCAGCAGGTTGACCAGCACATAGACGAAGGAAAAGAACAGGGTGATGGCCTGGATCAGCGGGTAGTCGCGCGACAGCACGGCATCGACCGTGAGCTGGCCCAGGCCCGGAATGGCGAACACCGTCTCGGTGACCACCACGCCGCCGATCAGCAGCGCGACGCCGATGCCGATCACCGTGACCACCGGCACCGCCGCATTGGCCAGCGCGTGGCGCACCAGCACCCGCGCCTCGCTCACGCCCTTGGCCCGTGCGGTGCGCACGTAATCCTCGGTCAGCGCCTCGGCCACCGCGGCCCGGGTGACGCGGGCGATCAGCGCCACGTAGATGATGGACAGGGTGATGGCCGGCAGCAGCAGGTGGCGCAGCCAGGGCAGAAGGCCCTCCTCCAGCCGCGCATAGCCTTGCACCGGCAGCCAGCCCGCCTTGAGCGACACCGCCCAGATCAGTATGTAGGCGATGACGAAGGACGGGATCGAGAACCCCAGCACCGAAAAGCCCATGAGCGAGCGATCCAGCCAGCCGCCGTGGCGCCAGGCCGCGATCACGCCCAGCGGCACCGCGATCAGCACCGTCATCACCAGCGTCAACGCGGACAGTGACAGCGTCGGCTCGATGCGCTGGGCGATCAGGCCGGCGACGCTCTGCTTGAGGAAATAGGACTCGCCCAGGTCGCCGCTGAGCAGGCGGGCGGACCACTGGAAGAACTGGACCGGGATCGACTGCTCCAGGCCCAGGCGGGTCCGCACGCTCTTGATCGCATCGCTGGACGCGTAGTCGCCCAGGATGGCGGCGGCCGGGTCGCCCGGCGCCAGCCGCAGCATGAGGAAGACGATCAGCGCGACGATCACGAGGACCGGCACGGTGGCGGCGATGCGCCGCAGCACGAAGGCAAGCATCAGGGCGGGTGGGTCAGGAAAACAGGGCCGGGCAAGGCGCGCTACTGCGCCCCTTGCTCCAGGAAAGGCGGCGCCCCGCAGGAGCGCTGCCGCGACGACTCACTTCTTCTTGATGTTCCAGAAAACGTTCACCGGAGCCAGCAGCACGCCCTCGACCACGCCGCGCCGGATCACCGACAGGTTGTTGGTCTCGCCCAGCGGCGCGAACAGGCCGGTTTCCATGGCGCGGGCCTGGATCTCGCCGGCCAACTTCTTGCGCGCGGCCGGGTCGGTGGCGGAGACGAAGGCGCCCTTGAGCTCTTCCAGCTTGGGGTCGTTGTTCCAGCCGAACCAGCCCTTCTCGCCGTTGCCGGTCAGCGGCGCGAAGAACAGCGGGTTGAGCGTGTCGCTGCCGCCCCAGCCGGTCATGAACGCGTTCCAGCCACCCTTGTCGGCCGCATCCTTCTTGGTGCGGCGCATCAGCAGCGTGGGCCAGTCCATCGACTGCATGTCGACGTTGAAGCCGGCCTGCTTGAGCAGCTGCGCCATCACGGGCGGCAGCTTGTTCAGCAGGTTGAAGTCGGCCGGATGCATCAGCACGATGGGCGTGCCGTCGTAGCCGGCTTCCTTCAGCAGCTTCTTCGCTTCGTCGAACTGCGGCTTGCCGGTGAACAGCGGGTTGGTCTCGGTGGCCAGCGGCGAGCCGCAGGGATAGATCGAGGTGCAGGTGCGATACAGGTCGCGGAACACCATCTGTCCGCGCAGCAGCGCCTCCTGGTTGACGGCCAGCAGCGCCGCGCGCGCGATCTTCGGGTTGTCGAAGGGCGGGATGTGGTGGTTCAGGTGCAGGTAGTACGAACCGGCGAAGGTGGGCTTGACGGTCTCCAGCTTCGGATTGGTGCGCAGGGTCGCGTAGTGCTCCGGCGGCATCCACGAGAGCATGTCGACTTCGCCGTTGACGATGGCGTTCGACTGGGTCTGCGCGTCCTTGAGGATGATCCACTCGACCTTGTCGACGTAGACCCGCTTGCCGCCGGCCAGGCCCGAGGGCGATTCCGTCCGCGGCACGTAGGCCTTGTTCTTCAGGTAGACCACCTTCTCGCCGGGCCGGAATTCGCTCTTGGCGAACACATAGGGGCCCGAGCCGGTGTAGTCGTCGATCTGCTTGTCGGCCGGCGTGTCCGCCACCCGCTTGGGCATGATGAAGGCCGGGCTGCCCGACGGCTTGGCCAGCGCTTCGAGCACCAGGCCGAAGGGCTGCTTGAAGGTCATGCGAAATCCGTTCTCGCCGACCGCTTCGATCTTGTCCAGGGCGCCGAACATGCGCTGGCCCAGGCTGTCGCGCTTGCCCCAGCGGGACAGCGACGCGATCACGTCGGCGGCGGTCACCGGCTGGCCATCGTGGAAGGCCAGGCCCTTGCGCAGGGTGAAGCTCCACACCTTGGCATCGGGCGAAGCGGTGTACTTCTCGACCATCTGCGGCTGCGGCTTGCCGCTGACGTCGACCCCGAACAGGGTGTCGTAGATCATGTAGCCGTGGTCGCGCGTGACGAACGCCGTGGTCCAGATCGGGTCCAGGATCTTCAGGTCGGTCTGCGGCACCATGCGCAGCACGTTGGCGTCGCCCTGCGCGCAAGCGCCGGCGGCTGCGAAGGCCATCAGCGCGGCGGTGGCCACGCGGAGGAAGGGACGTCGGTACATGGGAGCCACCTTTCTTGGGGGGTTCGAAGGACGTGCGACGTGCACGGGTGGGAAAACGGCGTGGCGCTCAGAGCGCCGGCTCATTGCGGGCGAGGCCGATGAGCTCCTGCAGCGACTCGCTCATCTCTTCGCCGGTGGCGACCAGCTTGTCCAGGCAGCGCTTGAACACCACCAGTTCTTCGGCGGTCAGGTTGCTCAGCAGGGTCTTCTCCATGAAGCGGCCCAGCGGGTCGGCCTTCAGGACGACGGCCTCGCCGGCCGGTGTCAGTTCCAGGCTGATGTGCCGGGCGTCGGCCGTCCCGACCGAGCGGGTCACCCAGCCGCGGCCGGCCAGCGCCGAGATGGCCTTGGAGGCCAGCGTCTTCTCCAGCGATGCATGCTCGATCAGGCGGCCCAGCGTCAGCCCGGGCTCGGCCGCGATGAATCGCATCAGCCGCAGTTCGCGCAGCGAGGCGCCGCATTCCTGCTCATAGACGCGCGAGGCCGCAGCCTTGGCCTTCTCGTTGGCGAGATCGAGCGTGAGGGTCAGGTAATCGAACTTGACTTCCAGGGGTGTGCGCATGATCGGGTGGCAAATGATTGCCAAGACCAATAGTTGAATGTTTCAACTGTCAGTCTGGACTCGGTGGCTGCATGCGTCACTAGAGAGAATCCCTGAGGTCAGGAGCCGGGCGCGCCCAGCCCGGCATCGTCATACACGCTGGCGCCCCGAGGCGACAGCGGCGCGCCGCGCAACCAGGCGGTCACCAAGGCCGTGCCGGCGCCGGCCAGCGAGAGCGCGATAGCCAGCCCGGGCACTTCGGCCTCGGGCGTGCGCAGCCACCAGCTGGCGGCGAACAGCAGGATCACCATGGCATGGCCGCTGCCATGCATCGCGCCGATGCGGCGGGCCCGGCTGCCGCGCGGCACGCGCAGCCAGTCGGCCATGACCCAGGGCGAGGACAGCAGGCCGACGGTGATGCCGCCCGCGAGCATCCACCAGGCCGCGAGGTTGAAGGCGCCGGTGCCGGTCACGAGGTCGATCAGGTCGAGCACGACCGAGGTCGCCAGCAACCCCAGCGTCGAAGCGGCCAGCAACCGGTGGACCGGGTGGCCATTCATCACCGTTCCCTTGCTTGCGGCTCCGAATCGCGATCGGCAATCGCCTGGCAGGTGCTGTCCACCGAGACCGGGTCGCTGGCCGGGAAGGTGTACTCGACGGCGACGTCCAGCACCTCGTCGTAGCTGGGCTCGGGGCCGAGCGGCGCCTGGTCGTTGCGCCCCGGCGCCGTACTGCGGACGAATCCGCGGTGGGCTGGGGTGGGTTGCGGTTTCATGGCGGCCTCCGGGGTGTGGTTTGCTTCTGGATTGGCAAAGGGCGTGCCAGCAACCGCTGGTGCGCCGCACGCCCGGGTTCAGGCCGCGCCGCGCCCTTGCTGGCTCGCCAGGTAGACAGCCCGCCGGGCGCGCTGCACCTCGCCCAGCGGCCGGTGCTCGGCCAGGCCCTGCCACGGGTCGACCACTCCGGCTTCCAACTGCTTGGCCAGCAACTGCCCGTCGGCCGACGCGACGTCCTGCTGCGGCAGCAGCAGGCGGGCCACCGTGCTGTAGGGCGTGGGCCAGACCACCGAGGCGTCCTCGATCGGGGTGAGCGCTTCGCTGGCGAAGTACTGCAGTTGCACGTCCCAGACCAGTGGGCCCTGCTGCAGGCGCCGGCAGAAGTCCGCGGCCCAGTCGCGCCGGGCAGAAGGATCCGGCTGGCCGTTGGCCTCGTCGGGCACCAGCCGCACGCGCACGGCATAGGGGCCGTTGGCCATCGGCAGTGCGCTGTACAGCTTCTCGGTGGCGAAGCCGCTGAAATGTCGACCCACGGTCCGCTTCAGGCTGGCCAGTTGGCGGGGGACGCCGAGCACGCCATGGCGGCGCACGATGTGCGCGAACAGCGCCGCGCCGCCCCTGGATGCGGCTTCCACGAAGGCGACGAACTCCTCGCTGCGGGCAAAGGCGAACGCCTCCTGGTTGATCAGCGTGAAGTGCTGGCTGGTGGCCGGCCCCCCGAGTGCCGAATCGCCCTGCAAGCCCAGCACGCGGATGGCAAAGCCGCGGATGTCCGGCACCTTGTCGGCCGCGCGGTCGAGGCCGCCATTGGACAAGCGCACCTGCGCGGGGTAGGCACCCGGCTGCGCGAACAGCCCGTGCCGGGCGAAGTCGGGCAGGCTGTCCAGCACTTCGAGCGTGCCACCGGCAGCGACCAGCTGCTTGCGGTGCAGCCCGCGGCCGGCGCCCCAGCGCTGCGAGCGTCCGGCCTGGATGCGCTGGAACACCTCGGCGTAGCGGGCAAAGCGCTCCGCTTCGGCCGCCTCGACCTGCTCGCGCCAGTCGGTGCTGGGTTGAGGAACGTCCGTCATCGCCTCTCCTCCTCGCGCCGTCGCGCTCAACCGTGCGGCTCGGCCTCCTGCAGCGTGCGCCACATGACCTTGCCACTGCCGCTCTTGGGCAAGGCGTCGGCGAACTGCACGATGCGCGGCGCCTTGTACACGGCCATGTTCTCGCGGCACCAGTCGATGATCTGCTGCTCGCTGACCTGCCCCTTGTGCGAGGCGCGCAGCACCACCACCGCCTTGACCGTCTCGCCGCGGTATTCGTCGCGGGCCGAGATCACGCAGGCTTCCTGGATGGCCGGATGGCGGAACATCAGCGCTTCCACCTCGGCCGGCCAGACCTTGAAGCCGCTGGCGTTGATCATGCGCTTGAGGCGGTCGGTGATGAAGAAATAACCCTCCTCGTCCATGCGGCCGAGGTCGCCGGAGCGGAAGAAGCGCTGGCCGTCCAGCTCGAAGAAGGCGGCCTCGGTGGCCTCGGGGCGCTTCCAGTAGCCATCGAACACCATGGGGCCGCGGATCACGATCTCGCCCTGCTCGCCGGTCGGCACTTCGCGCAGGGTTTCCGGGTCGACCACGCGCGCGTCGCAACTCATGAAGGGAATGCCCAGGCACTGCTGCTTGGGCGCATCCGGCGGGTTGCTGTGCGAGGGCGCGGCGGTTTCGGTCAGGCCGTAGCCTTCGACGTAGCGCAGGTCGAACTGCTCCAGCAGCCTTTGCGCCACCGCCTGCGGCATGGCCGCGCCGCCGCCGCCGATGTGGGCCAGGCTGGACAAGTCGAAGTGCCCGAAGTTGGGACTGCCCAGCAGGTCGATCACCATGGTCGGGATGTTGGTCCAGGTGCTCACCTTCCAGCTGGAGATCAGGCGGCCGGCGAGGTCGCGGTCCCAGCGCGGCATCACCACCAGCGTGGCTCCGATGTAGATCGCCGAGTGCATCACGCTGACCATGCCGGTGATGTGGAACATGGGCACGACCAGCAGGCTGACGGTCTCGGCCGTGCCGTTGCCCCAGGCGGCGCTGGCCACGGCGTTGTGCATCAGGCTGCGGTGCGGGTGCATGCAGCCCTTGGGCAGGCCGGTGGTGCCGCTGGTGTAGGGCAGCACGGCGAGATCATCCAGGCCCACTTCGGGCGCCGGCAGCGGCAGGTCGTTGGCCAGCGCCTCGTCCCAGCCGAGCACGCTGCCGCCGGCCAGCGACGGCAACGCGTGCCGCGTGAGCAGCCAGTCGTGCCAGGCCGCGGGTGGGGCGCAGGCGCCGGTGGCGGCGGCATCGAAGGCGTCGGTGTACTGGGTGACGATCAGGTGCGAGAGGCGCTGCTGTGGCGGCAGCTGGTCGCTGGCCCGCGCGATCTCGGCCGCGACGTCGCCGGTGGCGATGGCCACTTTCGCATCCGGATCGAGGATGTAGTGCTTGAGCTCCTCGGCCCGGTTCATGGGGTTGACCGGCACCACCACTGCGTTGGCGCGCAGGATGGCGAAGTGCGCGACCACCAGCTGCGGGCAGTTCTGCATGTCCAGCAGCACCCGGTCGCCCTTGCGCACGCCCAGTGCGTGTAGCCGCGCCGCCAGGCGCTCGGCCATGCGCACCAGCTCGGGGTAGCTGAACACGCGATCGAAGAAGGCCAGCGCCGGCTTGGCCGGATAGCGCCGCGCGCTGATCGCGAGGTTGTCCCAGAGCGAGGTCTGCGGCGGAGTCAGCGCGTGCGGCAGGCGTGCCGGCCAGAAACGGTGGTGGGGGCGGGGGTTGGGCGCGGAAGCGGGCATGCATTGCAGCCTAGCGAGGGCCGCGGGCAGGCGGCATCGGGGAAGCACCGAGCCCGGTCGCTTGCGCGACCGGGCTTCTCTGCCCTGCCCGGAGAAAAACCAAGCCCCTCCTATGATGGCGCGCTCGCCCTGCCCCACGATCCATGCAACAACGTGCTCTCCCGTCGCTTCTGTCCACAGCCTTGCAACGGCTGCTGCTCACGGCAGCGCTGGCCGCTTCGTGCTCCATGGCCCTCGCCTTCGACCTGCAAGGCCACCGCGGCGCCCGCGGCCTGCTGCCGGAAAACACGCTGGCGGCATTCGAGCGCGCGCTGCGCATCGGCGTGACGACGCTGGAGATGGATGCGGCCATCACCGCCGATGGCGTGGTGGTGCTCTCGCACGATCCGGTGCTGAATCCGGACTTGGCGCGTGGGCCCGACGGCCAGTGGATCGGTGAGCCGCTGGTGATCCGGCAACTCACCCATGCGCAGTTGCAGGCGTTCGACGTCGGCCGCTTGCGTCCCGGCAGCGCCTATGCGCGGACTTTCGCGAACCAGCAGCCGATCGACGGCACCCGCATCCCGACGCTGGAATCGGTGTTCGAACTGGTGAAACGGCTGGGGGCCGGCCACGTGCAGTTCGACATCGAAACCAAGATGGACCTGCGCACCCCCGACAACACGCTCGCGCCCGAGCCCTTCGTGCAGGCGCTGGTCAAGGTGGTCCGCGAAGCCGGCATGGAGGACCGCGTGATGGTCCAGAGCTTCGACTGGCGCACGCTGCAGGTCGTGCGTGCGGCGGCGCCGGGCATCCGCACCGTCTACCTGAGCACGCAATCGCCGCGCTTTTCCAACCTCGATTCGCCGGTGTGGACCGCCGGCTTCACGCTGGCCGAGCACGGCAGCGTGCCGGGCATGGTGAAGGCCGCCGGTGGGGATGTGTGGTCGCCCAACTTCCAGGCCCTGACGCTCGACGCGACCCGGCAGGCACAGGCGCTGGGGCTGAAGGTCGTGCCCTGGACCGTGAACGCCGAAGCCGACATCGCCCGCGTGCTGGACCTGGGAGTCGACGGGATCATTTCCGACTACCCCGATCGCGTGCGCGCCGAGATGCAGAAACGCGGCATGCCGCTGCCGCCGGCCGTGCGCTGAATCGTCAGGCCAGGTGCTTGCGGAACCAATCCGGCATGGCCACCGATTTCTGCGCCGGGAAGTCCACCCACACCGTGGTCGCGCCGCCGGACGCATAGATCACGCCGCGATCGTCCGTGCGCTCGATGGTGGCCCAGGTCTCGAAGGAACTGCGGCCCGGGTTGCTGACGTACATGGCCAGGTGGATGTCGCCCGGGTACTCCAGCTGCTTGTGGAAGTTGCAGAAGGCGTTGACGATCAGCGGCCCCGTGCCGCGCGGGTCCGGAACGCAGTCGATCGAGCGGAACCAGTCGATGCGCAACACCTCCAGGTAGCGGAAGTACAGCGTGTTGTTGACGTGGCCCATCGCGTCCATGTCGCCCCAGCGCATGGGCAGGGTCATTTCGTGGACAAGCTTCTTGTCCTGGGGCAGTTCGAGTTTCATTGGTGCGCCTTGATCGAGGCCAGGATGCCCAGCGTGAACAGCACGCAGGCCGCAAGCTGGGACGCGCTCGGCCACTGCCCGTCCCATGCGAAAGAATAGAACAGCGCGAACAGCGTCTCGCTGACGATCAGCTGTCCGCACAGGCTGGCCGACAGGCGCCGGCTCGCGATGTTCCACAAGATGGTGGCCAGCCACGCGGAGCCGAAGCCGGTGCCCAGCGCCAGCGCGAGGTACATGCCGCGGTCCGGCTGCGACACGAGTTGCGGCAGCGGCGAGCCCGCCACCGCCCACAGCAGCAGCGCGCCCAGGCCGGTCGCCACGCCCAGCCAGTTGGCCCATTCGGTGACCTGCACCTGCGGATGGCGCTTGAGCCAGCGTGCGTTGAGGATCGCGAACGCGGTCCAGCACGCCAGCGACACGCTTGCGAACAGCACGCCGCGCCAGAAATGCGGCGCCTCGGCCGAACCCACGATGCCCTGCGCCGCGCCCATCATCAGCGCCAGCCCCGCCGTGGTGAGCACCAGGCCCGGCAGCAGCGCCGGCCAGCGCAAGTGGCCCGGCTTGCCCAGCACCATGACCCAGATCGGGATCGTGCCGATCACCAGCGTGGGCACCTCCGTGCCGGCGTCGCGGATGGCCAGCACCAGCAGCAGGTAGTAGCCGGTGAAGCCCAGGATGCTCAGGCCGACGGCGGCGAACGCCTGCGACCCCGTGGGCAGCGGCCGCGTGCGCATCGCCCACAGCAGCAGCACGGCGGAGACGGCGCCATACGCGACGAAGCGGCCGGCGGTGAGGTCCACCGAGGAGTAGCCGCCCACCATGCGTGGAGCGACGAACACCAGCCCCCACAACGCTCCGGCGGCCAGGCCGGCGAGCACGCCGGCGAACGTGCGCTCGGCGATCAAATGCCGAAGCCGTCGTCCGCCGCGATCACGGCGCCATTGATGAAGTGGCTCTCGCTGCTGGCCAGCAGCACCACCAGCGCGTCCAGGTCCTCCGGGCTGCCCACGCGCTTGCGCGGCAGCATGTTGACCAGCTTCTGCCCCTGTTCCGTCGACCAGTGGTGGTGGTTGATCTCGGTGTCGATGTAGCCGGGGCAGATGGCATTGACGTTGATCTCGAAGCGGCCCCACTCCAGCGCCATCGCCTTGGTCATCTGGACCACCGCCGCCTTGCTCATCGCATAGAGGCCGATCTGCGGCAGCGGCCGCAGGCCCGCCATGGAAGCGATGTTGATGATGCGCCCGCCGGTGTAGGTGCCCGGCGCCGCCCCTTTCGCCCGCGCCAGCATGCGCTTGCCCACCTCCTGCGCCACGAAGAAAGCGCCCTTGGCGTTGGTGTCGAAGACCCAGTCCCAGTCCTCCTCCCCCACGTCCTGGATGCGCTGCGTCGTGCTCACGCCCGAGTTGTTGACCAGGATGTCGATGGAGCCGACCTCGGTCTCGGCATGCGCGACCGCCGCGCGGATGCTGTCCAGGTCGGTCACGTCCAGCGGCACCACGTGGGCGTCGCCGCCCGCGCCCTCGATCTGCGCGCGCAGTTCCTTGAGCTTTTCCACGCGGCGGGCGGCCAGCACCACGGCGGCGCCGGCGCCGGCCAGCGTGCGCGCGAACTGCGCGCCCAGCCCGCTGGAGGCTCCCGTCACGAGGGCGACACGGCCGGAAAGATCGATGCTGTAGCTCACTGGAGTCTCCTGCCTGAAAGCGGGAATCGCGGCCTGCGGCGGCGCGGAACGCGCAGGGGCGCCGCATAGAATGCCCTGTTCGCCCGGGCGCGCAGGTGACGCGCGAGGTGCGGACGATTATCAAGCACTGTCATGACCCAAGAAGAAATCCTGGCGCAATACGGCCCGCGCGAAGCGATGGAATACGACGTGGTCGTCGTCGGCGCGGGGCCGGCCGGCCTGGCGACGGCGATCCGGCTCAAGCAACTGGCGGCGGAACACGACCGCGAGGTGTCGGTGGTGGTGCTGGAAAAGGGCTCGGAGCCCGGCGCCCACATCCTCTCGGGCGCCATCGTCGACCCGCGCGCACTGAGCGAACTCATCCCGGACTGGAAGGCCAAGGGAGCGCCCCTGAACCAGCCCGTGACCGAGGACATCTTCCTGTTCCTCAATGAGACCGGCGCGAGCCGCACGCCCAACTTCCTGCTGCCCAAGACTTTCGGCAACCACGGCAACTACATCGTCAGCCTGGCCAACGTGGTGCGCTGGCTGGCCCAGCAGGCCGAGGCGCTGGGCGTGGAGATCTTTCCGGGCTTCCCGGCGGGCGAGGTGCTCTACAACGACGACGGATCGGTCAAGGGCGTCGCCACCGCCAACATGGGCATCGGCAAGGACGGCGAGCCGACGGAGAACTTCCAGCTCGGCATGGAGCTGCATGCCAAATACACCGTGTTCGCCGAGGGCTGCCGCGGCCACCTGGGCAAGCAGCTGATCGACCACTTCAAGCTCGACGAAGGGCGCGATCCGCAGAGCTACAGCATCGGCATCAAGGAAGTGTGGGAGATCGACCCCTCCCGCCACACGCCGGGGCTGGCGCTGCACAGCGCGGGCTGGCCGCTGGACGAAATGACCTATGGCGGCTCCTTCATGTACCACATGGAGGACAACCTGGTGTCGATCGGCTTCGTGGTCGGACTGGACTACCGCAACCCGTACCTGTCACCGTTCGAGGAGTTCCAGCGCTTCAAGACGCACCGCAACATCCGCTGGTACTTCGAGGGACCCAAGGGCGCCAAGCGGCTGGGCTACGGCGCGCGTGCGCTGACCGTCGGCGGCCTGCTGTCGCTGCCCAAGACCGTGTTCCCGGGCGGCGCGCTGGTGGGCGACAACGCGGGTTTCCTGAACTCCTCGCGCATCAAGGGCAGCCATGCGGCGATCAAGACCGGCATGCTGGCGGCTGAGGCGGCGTTCGCAGCCATGGCCGAGGGGCGGCAGCACGACGAACTGACGGCCTACCCCGAAGCCTTCGAGCAGTCGTGGCTGTACGAGGAATTGAACAAGTCGCGCAATTTCAAGCAGTGGTTCAAGAAGGGCCGCACGGTCGCCACCCTGATGACCGGGGTCGAGCAGTTCCTGCTGCGCGGCCACATCCCCTGGACCCTGCACCGCGAAAAACCGGACCACGCGTACCTGAAGCCGGCCAGCGAATGCAAGCCGATCGTGTACCCGAAGGCCGACGGCAAGCTCACCTTCGACAAGCTCTCCTCGGTGTTCATCTCCAACACCAACCACGAGGAGAACCAGCCGGCGCACCTGACGCTGAAGGACGCGTCGGTGCCGGTGGACGTCAACCTGCACAAGTTCGCCGGGCCGGAGCAGCGCTACTGCCCGGCCGGCGTGTACGAGTTCGTGAAGGACGAGGGCACGGGCGCCGAGCGGCTGCAGATCAACGCCCAGAACTGCGTTCACTGCAAGACCTGCGACATCAAGGACCCGACGCAGAACATCGTCTGGGTGGCGCCCGAGGGCGGCGGCGGGCCGAACTATACGAATATGTGATTCACTTCCGGCCGCCGGAGCTTGCGAGGG
>JAKFEA010000163.1:0-3811 GCA_036675905.1 Acidovorax sp.
GTGGCGCGCACGCGCGAGTTGCGCAGCGACCTCAACGCCCAGATGGCGGAGGCGATCTCGGGCATGCCGGTGCTGCAGGCCAGCAACGCCGCCGCCCGCTTCGGCGCGCGCTTCGCAGCGCTCAACGAATCGCACTACCAGTCGCGCCGGCTGGAGCTGCGCGCCAACGCCTGGCTGCTGCGGCCGGTCCTGGACCTGCTGAACGTGGCGATGCTGGCCGGGCTGATCTGGGTGTTCGGGCTGCGCAGCCAGGGCGGCGCGCTGGGAACCGCCGAGGTCGGCGTGCTGTACGCCTTCATCGGCTACCTCTCGCGGGTGGTCGAGCCGCTGATCCAGATCACCATGCAGTTCGCCCAGCTGCAGCAGGCGCTGGTGGGCGCCGCGCGCGTGCAGGCGCTGCTGCGCGAGGGCGAGGCGGCTTCACCCACAGGGACTGCGCAGGTGACGGCGGGCGCGATCGACATCGACGGGCTGGACTTCGCCTACCAGCCCGGGCACCCGGTGCTGCACGGCGTCGGCCTGCAGGTGCCGGCGGGCCGCTTCTTCGGCATCGTCGGGCATACCGGCAGCGGCAAGACCACCCTGCTGTCGCTGCTGCTGCGGTTCTACCCGGCGCCACCGGGCCGCATCCGCATCGACGGCACGCCGGTCGAGGCATTCGGCGAGGACGCCTTCCGCGACAGCGTCGGGCTGGTGCCGCAGGAGCCTTTCCTGCTGGCGGCCACGGTGCGCGAGAACATCGCCATGGGGCGGCCGCTGACCGATGCGCAAGTCGAGGTCGCCGCCCGGGCCGCCCACCTGCACGACCACGTCGCCGCGCTGCCGCAGGGTTACGAGACTCCGCTGGGTGAAGGCGGCGCGCGCCTGTCGGTGGGCCAGAAGCAGCTGCTGGCGATCGCGCGGTCGCTGGCGGGCCAGCCGCGCATCCTGCTGCTGGACGAGGCCACGGCCCACATCGATTCGGAGACCGAGCAACGGGTGCAGCGCGCGCTGGCAGCGTTGCATGGCCGGGTGACGGTGGTGGCGATCGCGCACCGGCTGTCCACCGTGCGCGCCGCCGACCGCATCGTGGTGCTGAACCACGGGCGGGTGGCCGAACAGGGCACGCACGAGGAGTTGATGGCGCTGGAGGGCGGGATCTACCAGCGGCTGTATCTGCTGCAGCAGTTGCAGGAAGAGGGCAGCGCGGCTTCGGATTGATCTCAGCCAGCAGCAAGCGCCAGCAGCCGCGCCGCAACCTGGTCCAATCCCACGATCTCCTGCGCCGCGCCCAGCGCGATCGCCTGGCGCGGCATGCCGAACACCACGCTGCTGGCCTCGTCCTGGGCCAGCGTCGTGGCGCCACCGTGGCGCAGTTCGAGCAGGGCCTCGGCGCCGTCGGCGCCCATGCCGGTGAGGATCAGCGCGATGCAGCGCGTCCCGGCCGCCTGCGCCAGCGAGCGGAACAGCGTGTCCACCGAGGGCCGGTGGCGGTTGACCGGCGGGTCGTCGCTCAGCCGCAGCCGGTAGCCGGTGGCGCTGCGCTGCACCAGCAGGTGGCGTCCGCCGGGCGCGACGTACACGCCGCCCTCGCAGGCTTCCTCGCCGTCGCGCGCTTCCTGCACGCTCAGCTCGCAGCTCGCATCCAGCCGGCGCGCGAAGGTCTCGGTGAAGCCGGGCAGCATGTGCTGCGCGATCACGATCGGCGGCATGGCCGCCGGCAGTTGGGTGAGGATGTGGCGCAGCGCCTCGACGCCGCCGGTGGAGGCGCCGATGCCGATGATGCTGCCGCTGGCCGGCCGCGCCGAAGGACGCGCAACCGCCACCGGCCGCAGCGGCACCGAGGCGTTGGTGTTCGCGGCCGCCCAGTCGTGCCGCCCCACCCGCGCCTGCGCCGCCGCGCGGATCTTCTCGGCAATGCCGGGGCCGACCGCGTCCAGCGCCTCCAGCGAGGCCGGCTTGGGAAAGAAGTCGACCGCGCCCAGCTCCAGCGCCCGCAGCGTGGCCTCGGCGCCCTGCTGCGTCAGCGAGGACACCATCACGACCGGCAGCGGCCGCACCGCCATCAGCTTGCGCAGGAACTCCAGCCCGTTCATGCGCGGCATCTCCACGTCGAGCGTGATCACGTCGGGCGGCGAGCGGCGGATGCGGTCGATCGCCAGCAGCGGATCGGACGCGACCCCGGCCAGTTCCATGTCGGGCTGCGAACCGACCACGCGCCCCAGGAAGGCGCGCATCACGGCCGAATCGTCGATGACCAGGACCTTGATCATCGCGGCGACTCGAACAGCTCGATCTCGCCGGCGCCGGGCTCGCGCGACAGCCGCACCAGGTAGTCGCTCTCCTCGCGCTGCAGCGCGTCGCCGGAATGCAGGTGGAGCTTGCGCATCTGCACCTTGCCGGTGTCGGGGAAGAAGTGGATCTTGCGCGGCGCCACGCCCAGCAGGTCCTGCGCCAGCACGCGGATGTTCTCCTCGCGCAGGAACTCCAGCACGAACTTGCTGTTGAGCGCACCCACGTCCAGCGTCTCGAAACCCTGCAGCACGCGCGCACCGCCGAACACCTTGGCCACCAGCCGGCGGCGATCGGCGCCGACGTGGACCATCTCGTTGATCAGCACTTCCATCGCGTACACGCCCAGCCGCCCGGATACTTCCCAGGGCGACGGCGCGGCGCCGGGCTGCCCCGGCAACATGAAGTGGTTCATGCCGCCTATGCGCTCGACCGGGTCCCACAGGCAGGTGGACACGCAGGAGCCCAGCACGGTGGAGATCGACCCGGGCCCGCGGCCGGCGTGGTACTGGCCGGGCAGGATCTTGATCGACTCGACCTTGAAGTCGCGGTCGAAGTAGCGCTGGGGCTGCTCGCCTTTCATGCGCAGGCCGGTCCGGTGAATTCGTAGGCGGTGCGGCCACAGGCACGAAAGCCCGGGTGGCCGGCCGGGAAGCTCTCGGCATGGCCCACGGCCAGCAGCGCGCCGGGGCGCAGCAATGCGGCGAAGCGGCCAAGCAGGCGCTTCTGCGCATCGCGGTCGAAGTAGATCACCACGTTGCGGCAGAAGATCGCGTCGAAGCTGCCCAGCGCCGGCCAGGCGGGCGCCAGCAGGTTGAGCTGGGCGAAGCGGACCATGGGTCGCAGCTCCGGCCGCACGTTCACGCGGCCGGCGTTCGGGCCGACGCCGCGCAGGAAGTGCGCGCGCAGGCGGTCCGGCGGCAGGTGCGCCGCGCGTTCGAGCGGGTAGACGCCGGCCACGCCCGTGTCCAGCGCGTCGGTGTCGATGTCGGTGGCCAGCACTTCGGCCGGGCAGCCGGCTTCGCGCAGCGTCATCGCGATCGACCACGCCTCCTCGCCGGTGGAACTGGCCGAGCACCACACGCGCATCGGCTCGCGGCTGCGCTCGCGGTGCCACGCCGCGCGCTCGCGCAGCAGCTCGAAATGGTGCGGCTCGCGGAAAAAGGCGGTGAGGTTGGTGGTGAGGGCGTTGACGAAGTCCTCGCGCTCGCCGGCCGGGTCGTCCTGCACCCGCTGCAGGTACTCGGCAAAGCTGGCCAGCCCGCGCGCGCGCAGCCGGCGCGACAGCCGGTTGTGCACCATGTAGCGCTTGTGCGGGCTGAGCTTGATGCCCGCGTAATCGGCAATCAGCCGGCGCGCGAGCTCGAACTCCGCTTCGCCGAGCAGTCCCGCCTCGTCGAGCGACATGCCGTGTCCTAGAACTCTTCCCAGTCGTCGCCGGCGGCGGAGCCCTTGCGCGTGGCGGGCGCGATCGCCGCCGCGTAGGCCGGCGGCAGCGCATTGGCCGGCTGCGGGGCGCGCACCCGGATCGGCGCTGGCG
>JAKFEA010000164.1:0-29259 GCA_036675905.1 Acidovorax sp.
GGTGGACAGCATCGAGCCGAACACGCCGCCGTTGGAGATGGAGAAGGTGCCGCCGGTCATCTCCTCGATGCCCAGCTTGCCGTCGCGCGCCTTGGCGCCGTACTCGGCGATCTTCTTTTCGATGTCGGCGAAGGACATCTGGTCGGCGTTGCGCAGGATCGGCACCACCAGGCCCCGCGGCGAACCCACCGCGATGCCGATGTCGAAGTAGCCGTGGTAGACGATGTCGTTGCCGTCCACGCTGGCGTTGAGCACCGGGTACTTCTTCAACGCGTGCACGGCCGCCTTCACGAAGAAGGACATGAAGCCGATCTTGACGCCGTGCTCCTTCTCGAACTTCTCCTGGAACCGCTTGCGCATCTCCATCACCGGGGCCATGTTGACCTCGTTGAAGGTGGTGAGGATGGCGTTGGTGGATTGCGACTGCACCAGACGCTCGGCCACGCGCGCACGCAGGCGGCTCATGGGGACGCGCTGCTCGGGGCGATCGCCCAGGTCCGGTGCCGCGGGAGACGCGACCTGCTGCAACGCCGGGGCTGGCGGGCGCGCCGCCTGGGCGGGCGCCGCCACCGGGGCCTTGGCCGCGCCGCCTGCGACGGCCTGCAGCACGTCGCCCTTGGTCACGCGGCCATCGCGCCCGGTGCCGGGCACCGAGCCGGGCGCCAGGCTGTTGTCGGCCATCAGCTTGGCGGCCGCCGGCATGGCGATGTCCGACTTGGCACCGCCGGCACGGGCCGGGGTCGCAGCGGTCTGGGCGGCTGCGGTCGCGGGAGCCGCAGCGGCGGGAGCCGGAGCGGCAGCAGCACCGGCCCGCCCCTCGGTGTCGATCCTGGCGATCAACTGCTCCGCAACGACGGTGGCGCCGTCGGGCTCCACGATCTCGGCCAGCACGCCGGCGCTGGGCGCGGGCACCTCGAGCACCACCTTGTCGGTCTCGATCTCGATCAGGATTTCGTCCTGCGCCACGGCCTCGCCGGCCTTCTTCTTCCACTGCAGCAGGGTGGCCTCGGCCACCGATTCGGACAGCTGCGGCACCTTGACTTCAACGATTGCCATTTCCAGTTCCTATGAATTCTTGTCGAACGCGGACGAGGCCCGGCGCAGCCGGGCCTCGTTGAATCCGTCGTTACTTGTTCAGGACGAAGCCCTTGAGCTTGGCGAACGCCCCCTCCACCAGGGCCTTCTGCTGCTCCTGGTGCAGGTGCGCGTAGCCGACCGCGGGCGATGCGGACGCGGCGCGCCCGGAGTAGCCGAGCTTCTGGCCTTCCTGCATGTTCTCGTGGATGTTGTGCTGGATGAAGAACCACGCCCCCTGGTTCTGCGGCTCGTCCTGGCACCACACCAGCTCGGTGACGTTGGGGTACTTCTTCAGCTCGGCGGCAAACGCCTTGTGCGGGAACGGATACAGCTGCTCCACGCGCAGGATGGCAACGTCGTCGGCGCCCTTCTCGTCGCGCTTCTTGGCCAGGTCGTAATAGACCTTGCCCGAGCAGACGACCACCCGCTTGACCTTGTCGGCCTTGAGCTCCTTGTGCTCGGGGATGACGGTCTGGAAGCCGCCCCGGGTGAACTCGGCCAGCGGCGAGGTCGCGTCCTTGTTCCGCAGCAGCGACTTGGGCGTCATGATCACCAAGGGCTTCCTCAGCGGACGCACCATCTGCCGGCGCAGCAGGTGGAAGATCTGGCTGGCCGTGGTGGGCTGGCAGACCTGCATGTTGGTGTCGGCCGACAGCTGCATGAAGCGCTCGAGGCGTGCCGAGCTGTGCTCCGGCCCCTGCCCTTCGTAGCCGTGCGGCAGCAGCAGGGCGATGCCGTTGACGCGGCCCCACTTCACCTCGCCGGAGGCGATGAACTGGTCGATCACCACCTGCGCGCCATTGGCGAAGTCGCCGAACTGCGCCTCCCAGATCACCAGCGTGTTGGGGTCGTTGGACGCGTAGCCGTACTCGAAGCCCAGCACCGCCTCTTCCGACAGGATGGAGTCGATCACCACGAACGGAGCCTGGTTCTCGGCCACGTTCTGCAGCGGCACGTAGATGCCGGTGTCCCACTTCTCGCGGTTCTGGTCGTGCAGCACGGAGTGGCGGTGGGTGAAGGTGCCGCGCCCGCAGTCCTCGCCGGACAGGCGGATCGGATAGCCGCTGGCCACCAGCGAGGCGAAGGCCATGTGCTCGCCCATGCCCCAGTCGACGTTGACCTCGCCACGGCCCATGGCGGCGCGGTCCTCCAGCACCTTGCGCACCAGCGGATGCACGGTGAAGTTGTCCGGGACGGTGGTGATGCGCTCGGCGAGCCGCTTCCATTCCGCCGTGGGAATGGCGGTGTCGGCGGCGTCGGTCCACTTCTTGCCCAGGTAGGCCGACCAGTCGACCGCGTACTTGCTCTTGAAGTTGGTCAGCACCGGGTCGACCGTGTGCTTGCCTGCGTCCATCGCGGCGCGATAGGCCTTGGCCATGTCGTCGCCCAACGTGTCGCCCATGCCCTGGGCGGCCAGCTTGTCGGCGTACAGCTTGCGCGTGCCCGGGTGGGCCGCGATCTTCTTGTACATCAGCGGCTGGGTGAGCGAGGGCGTGTCCTGCTCGTTGTGGCCCAGCTTGCGGAAGCAGACGATGTCCACCACCACGTCGAGGCCGAATTCCATCCGGTACTCGAGCGCCAGCTGGGTGGCCAGCACCACCGCCTCGGGGTCGTCGCCGTTCACGTGCAGCACCGGCGCCTCGATCATCTTGACGATGTCGGTGCAATACAGCGTCGAGCGCGCGTCGCGCGGGTCGGAAGTGGTGAAGCCGATCTGGTTGTTGATGACGATGTGCACCGTGCCGCCGGTGAAGTAGCCGCGCGTCTCGGCCAGCGCCAGCGTCTCCATCACCACGCCCTGCCCGGCGAACGCGGCGTCGCCATGCACCAGCACGGGCAGCACCTGCTTGCCCTTGGGATCGGCGCGCCGGTCCATGCGGGCGCGCACGGAGCCTTCCACCACCGGGTTGACGATCTCCAGGTGCGAGGGGTTGAAGGCCAGCGACAGGTGCACCGGGCCGCCGGGCGTGGAGACGTCCGAACTGAAGCCCTGGTGGTACTTCACGTCGCCGGCGGGCAGGTCTTCCTTGGCCGTGTGCTCGAACTCGGCGAACAGGTCGGCCGGCATCTTGCCCAGCGTGTTGACCAGCACGTTCAGGCGGCCCCGGTGGGCCATGCCGATCACGATCTCCTGCACGCCCTTGGTGCCGGCCTGCTGGATCAGCTCGTCCATCGAGGCGATGAAGCTCTCGCCGCCCTCCAGCGAGAAGCGCTTCTGGCCGACGTACTTGGTGTGCAGGAAGCGCTCCAGGCCTTCGGCAGCCGTGAGGCGACCGAGGATGTGCTTCTTCTTGTCGGGCCCGAAATTCGGGTTGGTGCGGATCGCCTCCAGCTTCTGCTGCCACCAGCGCTTGCGGCCCTGGTCGCTGATGTACATGTACTCGGCGCCGATCGCGCCGCAGTAGGTCTCGCGCAGCGCGTTGATCAGCTCGCGCAGCGACATGCTTTCCTTGCCGAAGAAGGTGTTGCTGGTGTTGAACACCGCTTCCTGGTCGGCCGCCGTGAAGCCGTAGAACGACGGCTCCAGCTCGGGGATGTTCTCGCGCTCGGCGCGCTTGAGGGGGTCCAGGTCGGCCCAGCGGGAGCCCACGTTGCGGTAGGCGGCGATCAGCTGCTGGACGGCGGTGCGCTTGCGGGCCAGTTCGGGGTCGGCCCCGCCGGCCACCACCACCTTGGTGCCGCCCTGCTTGGCGCGCTGGGCGAAGGCGTTGATGACGGGCATGTGCGGCACGTCGCGCGTGTTGCTGCCGTCGGCTGCGGGCACGTGCTGCAGCGCGTCGAAGTACTCGCGCCAGTTGTCGGGAACGCTCCCGGGGTTGGCCAGGTAGTTCTCGTACATCTCCTCCACGTAGGGCGCGTTGCCGCCGAACAGGTAGGAGTTGCCGCGATAGGCCGTGTAGACGGAGCCGGGATCGCTCATCTCGCTGACTTTCTGCCCCCCTGCAGGGAGCTTCAGTTGGTTGAAGAAACCTTCCGCGGCACGGCTGGACCGGTTGGCGGATGCGAACTGTGGCTGGAAGGATGCCTTGGTTGCTCTCGCGATTGTGCCACTTTCGTGGGCAAATCGATCCCGAAGGGCATCAGCGGCCGACGAGGTCCTTGACCTGCTGCAGCGCGGTCGGGTCCTCGATGGTCGTGAGGTCGCCGGGGTCGCGGCCTTCGCATACGGCCTGGATGGCGCGCCGCAGCAGCTTGCCGCTGCGGGTCTTGGGCAACAGGGTGACGAAACGCACCCGCGCCGGCCGTGCCACCGCGCCTAGCCGCTGGTCGACCACCTTCATGATGTCGCCTTCCAGCTTGAGGGCCGCCTGCGGATCGGACAAGGCTGCCGCGTCGCGAGGCACCGCGAACGCCATCGCCACCTGGCCCTTGACCGGGTCGGCAACGCCGACCACCGCCACCTCGGCGACACCCGGGTGGCTGGAGATGCTCTCCTCGATCTCGCGGGTGCCGAGCCGGTGCCCGGCCACGTTGATCACGTCGTCGGTGCGCCCGAGGATGTAGTAGTAGCCGTCCTCGTCGCGGATGCCCCAGTCGAAGGTGCTGTAGACCTGCTTGCCGGGGATGGTCTGCCAGTAGGTGCGGACGAAGCGCTCGTCGTCGCGCCAGATCGTCTGCATGAATCCCGGTGGCGTCGGTCCTTCGAGCACCACCACGCCCTTCTGGTCGACGCCGGTAAGTTCCTCGCCGGTGGTCTCGTGCAGGATCTTGACCTTGAATCCGTACATCGGCACGCCCGGGCTGCCGAACTTGCTGGGCTTGGCCTCGACGCCGTTGGCGATGGTCAGGATCGGCCAGCCGCTCTCGGTCTGCCAGTAGTTGTCGATGATGGGGATGCCCAGCGCATCCGAGATCCAGCGCGCGGTCGGCTCGTCCAGCGGCTCGCCGGCGAGGTAGAGGGCCCGCAGGCTGGAGATGTCGTGCTTCTTCAGGAACGCCGGGTCCTGCTTCTTGAGCACGCGCACCGCCGTGGGCGCGCTGAACATCGCCGTGACCTTGTATTTCTCCACCAGGCTCCACCAGATCCCCGCGTCGGGCCGGGTCGGCAGGCCGTCGTACAGGATGGTGGCCATGCCGGCGATCAGCGGGCCGTAGACGATGTAGCTGTGCCCCACCACCCAGCCGATGTCGCTGGTGGAGAAATAGGTTTCGCCGGCCCGCCCCTGGAAGATGTGCTGCATGCTGGCCGCAAGGGCCACGGCGTAGCCGCCCACGTCGCGCTGAACGCCCTTGGGATTGCCGGTCGTGCCGCTGGTGTAGATGGTGTAGCTGATGTCGGTGGACTGCAGCCATTCGCAGGGCACCTGATCGTCCATGTGCCGCTCGCGCAGCGCCGCCCAGTCGTGGTCGCGGCCGGCCACCTTGTCCATGGCCGCCAGGCCGCGGTCGGCCAGCAGCACCGAGTCGGGCTTGTGCGACGACAGGCGGATGGCCTCGTCCAGCAGCGGCTTGTAGGCGATGACCTTGCCATTGCGCGAGCCGGCGTCGGCGCTGACGATCACGCGCGGGGCGGCATCCTCGATGCGCGTGGCCAGCGACACCGACGCGAAGCCGCCGAACACCACGGAGTGGATGGCGCCGATGCGCGCGCACGCCAGCATGGCGAACACCGCCTCCGGGATCATGGGCATGTAGATCAGCACCCGGTCGCCCTTGCGCACGCCCAGGCCCAGCAGCATGGCGGCGGCGCGCTGCACCTCGGCATGCAGTTCGGCGAAGCTGTAGACGCGCTCGGTATCGGTCTCGGTCGAAACGTGGATCAGGGCGCGCTGCTGTGCGCGGTCCTTCAGGTGCCGGTCGACCGCGTTGTGGCACAGGTTGGTGGTGCCGCCAACGAACCAGCGCGTGAACGGGGCGCGGCTGTCGTCGCAGATGGTCTGCGGCGGCACCTGCCAGTCGATCAGCCGGGCCTGCTCGGCCCAGAAGGCGTCCGGTTGCTCGACGGAGCGGCGGTAGAACTCTTCGTAGCCCATGTGCGTCTCCTCTTGCTGTTGTGCCGGGCTATTGTGGCCCCCGGCCCGGCCCTGGGCCGACGCGGCGAAGCTCGCCCCCTACTTGACGAGGGCCAAGGCCTCCCGGAAGCGCGGGTGCTCGCAACTGCGCAGCCATTCGAATACGACCATTTCGGTGGTGACCAGTTCGCAGCCGGCGCCGGCCAGCCGGTCGAACGCGGCGTCGCGGTTGCGCTCGGTGCGGGAACTGCAGGCGTCGGTGACCACCCAGACCTCGAACTCATCGTCCAGCAGTTCCAGCGCCGTCTGCAGCAGGCACACATGTGCTTCGCAGCCGGCCAGCACGATGCTGTTGCGGCCAGCCTCCGGCGCGGCGGGTTTCTGCAGGTGCTTGGGCAGGCTGCGGGCATTGCCTTGCGGTCCGCGCACCGGCGGCCGAAGCCGCGGCGCCAGATCCTGCGCGGCGGCAAACGACATCTTGGGAACGACCTGGCCCAGCAGGGGCGGGAGCGACGGATCCAGCGGACCCAGCCCCGCCGGGTTCTGCTCGGTGCCCCAGCTGGGCACCTCCAGCAGCTGGGCCGCCCTGGCCAGCCGCAGCGCATTGGCCAGCACGGCAGCGCCCTCGTGGATCGCCGGCATGAGGCGCTGCTGGTAATCGACCAGCACCAGTTGGGATTCGTCGGCGTCCAGCAGCATGCGAAGGCTTTTCGGGGGGAAGACCCCGATTATCCCCGCGCTGAGGGAGTCACCGCGCCGCCAGCGGCAGCGGCAAGGTCGGAGTCAGCTCGGGCCGGACCGGAACGAATGCTTGCGTGACGGACTTCATCGCTTGCGCGGGCGTTTCGGCCGGCAGCGGCATCGGCCGGGAATGGCGCTCTCGTTCGCGCCGCAGGTAACGCCGGCGACGCGCCTCCTGCTCGCGTGCCCACGCCAGCTTGCGGCTGAGCAGGCGGTGCAGGCCGGCGACGTCGTCTTCTTCCTCGCCGATGCGGCCCAGCAGGAAGTCCGGCACCAGCATGATCTCGCTGTCGCCTGCCTCGTACTCGATGCGCGAGGGCGCGCCCAGCACCTGCTGCAACGCCTGCAGCGCGCGCTCGCGGCTGGCGCCGGGCAGCAGGACGGCAAACTCCGCTGGTCCGGTGCGCGCGGCCAGGCCGCGGTCGCCGGCAATCGCCACCAGCTTGCCGGCAAGCCGGTGCAGCAGGGTCCGTGCCACGCGGTTCCCGTAGATCTGGCGCACCTCCAGCAGGTCGCTGCAGTCGAACACGGCCAGGGTGGCGCCCGGGTGGCCGCGGGCCGCCAGCAGCTCCGCGCCATAGGCCAGCAAGCCGTCCAGCGTGCACAGGCGCGTCGCCGGGTCGAAGCAATGCGCTTCGCGGCGGGCGTCGGCGCGCCGCAGCCAGCGTCCGGCCAGCAGGGCCGCCAGCGCGAGCGGAGCCAGCAGCAAGCCGGTCGATGCGCCCTGCGTGGCCACACCCGGAGCGAGCAGCCATGCCGGCGCCCATTGCATGGCGGAGAACGACAGCAAGCCGATGGCCCACGCCGGCCGCAACAGCACGGCATACCCCAGCACCACGAGCGCCAGCCAGAGCTGCCAGAGCGACTGGAGGGCGGCGTCGGGCCCATGCTGCAACGGCAGCAGTAGGGCGGCCGCGGCAATCGCAAAGGCGCGCGCGGCCAGTTCGCGCTGGCGCCGCGCGGGGCGCGCCTGCGCCCAGGCCGCGGCCAGCAGCGGCAGCAGGGCCGCCGTGCCGGCCAACCCGACGTCGGCTTGCAGGAGCACCGCCAGTGCGGTCAGGCCCATCGCGATGGCACCCAGCAACCAGGGCTCCAGCTGGCGCACGCGGCCGGACACCCAACCGCGCGGCAGGCCAGGACGGCCGCCACCCAGCGAACCGCCCCCGTGGATGCTGGGCGGCATGGACGATTCGGCCGGGGCGGTTGCTGCTTTCACTTCCTTGGGGCGCGCCTTCGACAGGTTGCACGGCGCTTACATCGGTGACCAGATGAAACCATCGAAGGGTTGCGGTCCCGTTAAGCGTGTGCAGGCCCGGCCTTAAGGAATTTGCTTACCGACGAGCCCTTCCTGCGGGCGGGCGCGCACGCACCCCGCAGGTAAACTTCCCCGGCTCTCCCAGTGCTCATCCATGGCCGCGCAATCGCCTTCCGCCCTCCTGCCCGCCGTGCGGCTGCTGTGCGTCGAAGACAACCCCGACGACGTGGAACTGATGGGCATCGCGCTGCAGCGCGCCGACCCCCATCGGCGCTACGAAATGCACCGCGTGGATGACGCGACCAGCTTCGGCCAAGCGCTGCAGGAGGACTGCGACGCGATCCTGTGCGACTTCAACATGCCGCGCTTCTCGCCCTATGCGGCCCTGCAGATCCTGATGGCGCGGCAACTGGCGACGCCGCTGATCGTCGTGACGCGCGCCATCGGCGAGGAGGCCGCGGTGCACGTGCTGCGCTGTGGCGCCAAGGACTACGTCACCAAGGACAAGCTGGGCACGCTGCCGCAGATCATCGAGCGGGTGATGGCCGAGCGGCGCCGCGCCACCGAGCAGGAGCGCATGGCACGCGAGCTGGAAGCGGCCTACCGCCGGCTCAAGAAGCTGTCAGCGCGGCTGGTGGTGGCGCAGGAGCGCGAGCGCAGCCTGATCTCGCGCGAACTGCACGACCAGCTGGGGCAGACGCTGACCGGCATGGTGATCCACCTGCACGCCGCCCAGCGGTCGCCCGACCCGCAGGCGGCCCGCCAGCACACCGGAACGGCCATGGAAATGGCGCAGGCGGCCGTCGAGCAGGTCAAGACACTGTCCTTCCTGCTGCGCCCGGCGCAACTGGACCTGCTGGGGCTGGCGCCCACCGTGCAGACGGCGGTGCAGCGCATCGCCGAGCCGGCCGGGCTGGCCTTCGAAGTCGACACCCGGGGTACGGAACCCGGCTCTCTGGGCGAGAACGCCGCCGTCGTCATGCGGCTGGTGCAGGAGGCGCTGGTCAACACCGTGCGCCATGCGCGTGCCGGCAAGGTCCGGGTCCGGCTGCGCTTCCTGCCGGACGGACGCATAGGCCTGCTGGTGCTGGACGACGGCGCCGGATTCGACCGGCATTCGGTCCTCGACGGGCAGCCCAGCGAACGCAACGTCGGGCTCTACGGCATGATCGAACGCACGGAGGTGGCCGGCGGGCGGCTGCACATCCGCACCCGCCCGGGTGCGGGGGTGGCGGTCCGCGCGGTGCTGTAAGGGAGAAGATGAGAAACGCCCAACCGAAAGCGGCCACCAAGGCCATCCGCGTGGTGCTGGCCGACGACCATGACCTGGTGCGGTCGGGCATCAAGGCGCTGCTGTCCATGATCGACGGCGTGGAGGTGATCGCCGAGGCGCGCGACGGCCGCGAGCTGGTCACGCTGGTCGAATCGCTGCAACCCGACGTGGTGATGACCGACATCTCGATGCCCGGCATGGACGGCATCGCCGCCATCGCCGAGATCCACGGCAAGCACCCCGGCGTGCGCCTGCTGGTGCTGTCCATGTACGACACGGTCGACTTCGTCAAGCGCGCCGTCGCCAACGGCGCCTGCGGCTACCTGATGAAGGACGCGCCGCCCTTCGAGCTGGAGCAATCGATCCGCAGCGTGATGGCCACGGGCACCTACTTCAGCCCGGTGATCGCACAGCGACTGCTGCAACCCTCCGAGCCGACCGCCAGCGACGAGCTGACCGAGCGCCAGCTCGAGATCCTCAAGCTGATCGCGCAGGGCAAGGCCTCCAAGGAGATCGCGTTCGAGCTGGGCCTTTCGTCCAAGACGGTGGACGTGCATCGCGCCCGGATCATGGAGCGGCTCAAGCTCGGCGACATCGCCAGCCTGACCCGCTACGCGGTGCGCAAGGGGCTGGTGAAGGCCTGAGCGCAGCGCTCAGGGCTGCAACCGCAGCAGCCGGCCGTTCGAGCTGTCGGTCAGCAGGTACAGCAGCCCATCGAGCCCCTGCCGCACGTCACGCACGCGGCCCGTGCCTTCCAGCAGCCGATGCTCGCGGGCGAGCTTGCCGCCCTGCAGTTCGATGCGGTCGAGATAGCCGAACTTGAGCGAGCCGATGAACAGGTTGCCCTTCCACCCGGGCCCATAGCGGTCGCTGGTGAGGAAGGCCATGCCGGAGGGTGCAATCGACGGCACCCAGTAGTGCAGCGGCTGCTCCATGCCGGGCTGGGCCGTGATCCCATCACCGATCTTCGCGCCGCCGTAGTTGACGCCCCAGGTGATGACCGGCCAGCCGTAATTGAGACCGGCCTGCGGGATGTTGATCTCGTCGCCGCCCTGCGCGCCGTGCTCGTGCATCCAGAAGCGGCCATCCGGCGCCAGCGTGGCGCCCTGCGAATTGCGGTGGCCGTAGCTCCAGATCTCCGGCAGCGCGCCCTCGCGATCGAGGAAGGGGTTGCCGGCGGCCGGCGATCCGTCCTTGTTCACCCGGATCACCTTGCCGATGTGGTTGTCCAGCCGTTGCGCGTCCTGCATGCGCGAGTAGCGGTCGCCCGTGGTCAGGAACAAGGTGCCGTCGCGCGCTTCGACGATGCGGCAGCCGAAGTGCATGCGGCTGTCCACCTTGGGCTTCTGGCTGAAGATCACCTGCACGCCGTCGAGGCGGCTGCGGTCGGGCGCCAGCGTAGCCTTCGCCAGGGCCGTGGAATTGCCGCCGCTGCCCGGCTCGGAAAAGCAGAAGTACAGCGTGCGGTTCGCTGCGAAGCCGGAGTCCAGCACCAGGTCGAGCAGGCCGCCCTGACCCCCGGCTGCCACCTGCGGCACCCCGGGCAGAGGCGGTCCGAGGCGGCCATCCGGTTCCACCACCCGCATCCGGCCGGGGCGCTCCGTGACGAGGAAGCGGCCCCCTTCCAGGAAGGCCACGGCCCAAGGGTGGTCCAGCCCCGAGGCGACCGTCTGTGCCTTGGGCTGCGCGCTCGCACCGGCCGCCACGCAGGCCAGCAAGGCCGTGAACACGGTGGCGCGCCAGCCCGCCGCAATCGTCGCGAATCGGCTCATCCATCACCTCCAGGTGCCTTGCCGCAAGGCTGCACGTTCGCACTCTGGCCCGAAAGAGCCGGGGCGAATTCGCAACAGCATCAACGGCTTACATTCCAAACCTCGCTTGACTTCTTGCAACACGGTGCTTACCCTGCCAGCCATGTCGAGGTGGCTCAGCATTGTCCCTGCCATGGCGCTGGCGGTGTCGTCGGCGCAGGCCGCGCCGACCGCCGGTGACGACGACCTGCAGCGCTTCATGGCCGACAGAGGTGTCATCGCCCGACTGGACACCGTGCGCGAGCGCATCGTCGACACCACCTCGGAACTGGTGGTCACCGCCATGGGCTTCCTGGGTGTGCCCTACCGCCGCGGGGGCAACAACGCGGAAACAGGGTTCGACTGCAGCGGCTTCGTCAAGGCCATGTACGAGCAGACCGTGGGGCTGGCGCTGCCGCGCAAGGCCGACCAGCAGGCCGCCGCCACCCAGGTCATCGACAAGCAGGATCTGCGACCCGGCGACCTGGTGTTCTTCAACACCATGCGCCGCGCCTTCAGCCACGTGGGCATCTACGTCGGCGAAGGCAAGTTCATCCACTCGCCCAAGCCCGGCGCCGAGGTCCGGCTGGAGAGCATGAACGGCAGCTACTGGCAGCGCCGATTCGACGGCGCGCGCCGGGTGCTGGTGGCCCAGCCCTCCATGCCGGCTGACCCGCAGTAACCGGCGGCTCGCTACTTGCGCTGGGGCGGCACGTCGGTGCAGGTGCCTTCGGCGATCTCCGCCGCCATGCCGAGGCTCTCGCCCAGGGTCGGGTGCGGATGGATGGTCTTGCCGATGTCCACCATGTCCGCCCCCATTTCCACGGCCAGCGCGACCTCGCCGATCATGTCGCCGGCATGCGTGCCGACAATGGCGCCACCCAGGATGCGGTGCGTCTTCGCGTCGAACAGCAGCTTGGTGAAGCCTTCGTCGCGTCCGTTAGCGATGGCACGACCGGAAGCCGTCCAGGGGAAATGACCCTTGGTGATCGCGATGCCCTGCGCCTTCGCCTGGTCCTCGGTCAGGCCCACCCAGGCCACTTCGGGATCGGTGTAGGCCACGCTCGGGATCACCCGGGCCTCGAACGCGCTCTTCTCGCCCGCAGCCGCTTCGGCCGCCACGTGGCCTTCGTGCACCGCCTTGTGCGCGAGCATGGGGTTCCCGACGATGTCGCCGATGGCGAAGATGTGCGGCACGTTGGTGCGCATCTGGATGTCGACCGGGACGAAGCCACGCTCGTCGACCCGCACGCCTGCCCGATCGGCGCCGATGCGACGGCCATTGGGGCTGCGCCCGACGGCCTGCAGCACCAGGTCGTAGACCTGCGGCTCCGGCGGGGCCTGCTCGCCTTCGAATCGCACCCGGATGCCGTCCTGGGTCGCTTCGGCGCCGACGGTCCTGGTCTTGAGCATGACCTTGTCGAAACGGCTCGCGTTCATCTTCTGCCACACGCGCACCAGGTCGCGGTCGGCGCCCTGCATCAGGCCGTCGAGCATCTCGACAACGTCGAGGCGGGCGCCCAGCGTGGAGTACACCGTGGCCATCTCCAGGCCGATGATTCCGCCGCCGAGGATCAGCATGCGCCTGGGGATGCTGGGGAGTTCCAGGGCGCCGGTGGAATCGACGATGCGCGGGTCCTGCGGCAGGAACGGCAGGTGCACGGCCTGGGAGCCGGCCGCGATGATGGCGTTGCGAAAGCGCAGCGACTGCTTCTGGCCGGTGGGCTCCTGTCCCGTCGTACCGGCGGTCCCGGCCACCTCCAACTCGTGCGCGCCGGTGAACTGCCCGACGCCGCGAACGACGGTGACCTTGCGCATCTTCGCCATCGCGGCCAGGCCGCCGGTGAGTTTGCCGACGACCTTGGACTTGTGGGCGCGCAGCTTGTCGAGGTCGACCGTCGGCTTGCCGAAGCTGACGCCGAGCGACTCGAAGTGGCTCACTTCGTCCATCACCGCCGCCACGTGCAGCAGTGCCTTGGACGGGATGCAGCCCACGTTGAGGCAGACGCCCCCCAGCGTGGCGTAGCGCTCGACCAGGATGACCTTCAAGCCCAGGTCGGCGGCGCGGAACGCCGCGGAATAGCCCCCGGGTCCGCCGCCGAGGACCAGCACGTCGCAGTCGAAGTCGGCTTGACTCCCTCCTCCTCCGGGGGAGGGTTGGGGTGGGGGCGCTCCGGCGCTCGAGGATGCGGCGGCGCCCGCGCTGACGGCGGGGGATGCCCCCACCCTGCCCTCCCCCGGAGGGGGAGGGGAAGACCCTGCGGCCAATTTGGCTTCGGCGTCACTGGCTTCCAGCACGAGCAGCACGCTGCCCTCCGACACCTTGTCCCCCAGCTTGACCTTCAGCTCCTTGACCACTCCCGCGTGGCTGGACGGGATCTCCATCGAAGCCTTGTCGCTCTCCACGGTGATGAGCGACTGCTCGACCTTGACCTTGTCGCCCGGCTGCACCAGCAGCTCGATGATGGCCACGTCCTTGAAGTCCCCGATGTCGGGGACCTTCACCTCCACCCGGCTCATTTGGCTTCCTTGGTCTTGAGCGTGAACAGGTCGAAAGGCAGCGCCGAGTTGCGGTCGAACTCGCAGCCGGCGGTGATGCCCGCCTCGGCCACCTCGCGCGCGGTCTTGGCCTTGCCGTAGATGGAGTGCATGGCGCCGAGCGCGAAGCTGCGCCCCGAGCCTATGCCCCAGAACTCCTTGAACTCGAACACCTCGCGGTAGCTGTACAGCCCGTAGATGCCGCTGGCGTTGGCGATCACCACGCTGAACTGGCTGGACTCGTAGGGATCGCTGTCCTCTTCCTTGGTCTGCAGGAAGAAGTTGTCCTTCAGGTACGGGTGCAGCTTGGTGAAGGTGTCGAACACCTCATCCTTGCTGCTCAGCTGCAGGATCTCTCGCGGCATGGATCCGATCGCCTTGCGCAGCACCGGAAAGTGCGCCACGGTGCCGGCCATGCCGACGTAGCTGGGTCCGGCCTCGGTGTCCACGCGGAAGATCTTGGCGTTGTCCTCGTAGCGCTTGGACAGCATGGTGTCGCCGAAGGTCACCAGGGTATCGGCGGCGATGGCGATCTGGCCGGCCTTCCTCACTACCACGACAGTCGTCATAAGCGATGTTCTTGTTGCTCTTCTTCTCGTTCAGAGAAGCACTCGGCGGAAGTCCGCCAGGATGGCGCCCAGGAAGGCGTTGAAGCGGGCGGCCGCGGCGCCGTCGACGACGCGGTGGTCCCACGACAGCGACAGCGGCAGCACCAGCCGGGGCTGGAACTGCTGGCCGTCCCAGACGGGCTCCGTCCGGTTGCGGCACACCCCGAGGATAGCGACTTCAGGCGCATTGATGATGGGGGTGAAGTAGCGCCCACCGATGCCACCGAGGGAGGAAATCGTGAAGGTCGCGCCGCTCATCTCGGTCGGCGACAGCTTGCCGTCGCGCGCCTTCTTCGCCAGTTCGGAAAGCTCGGCGCTGATCTGCAGGATGCCCTTGCGGTCGGCATCCTTGATCACCGGCACCATCAGCCCATTGGGCGTGTCGGCCGCGAAGCCGATGTGCCAGTAGCCCTTCAGCACGACCTGCTCGCCGTCCAGCGAGCTGTTGAACTCGGGGAACTGCTTGAGCGCCGCCACGCAGGCCTTGATGAGGAAGGCCAGCATGGTCACCTTCACGCCGCTCTTCTCGTTCTCCTTGTTGAGCTGCACGCGGAACGCTTCGAGCTCGGTGATGTCGGCGTCGTCGTGGTTGGTGACGTGCGGGATCATCACCCAGTTGCGGTGCAGGTTGGGGCCGGCGATCTTCCTGATGCGCGACAGCTCCTTGCGCTCGACCGGCCCGAACTTCTCGAAGTCCAACTTCGGCCAGGGCAGCAGTCCCAGCGCGGCTCCACCCGCGCCAGCGCCGCCCTTGCCTGCGGCAGCCTGGGTGCTGGCCTGGCCGCTCATCACCGCCTTGGTGAAGTTCTGCACGTCCTCCTGCAGGATGCGTCCCTTGGGGCCGGACCCCTGCACTTCTTCCAGCGGCACGCCCAGCTCGCGCGCGAACTTGCGCACGGATGGAGAGGCATGGGGCAGCTTGGCGGTGGAGGCAGCGGGTTCGTGCGGAGGAAGGGCCGCGGTGGGGGCGATGCGTTCTTGGCGCGGACCCTCACCCCGGCCCTCTCCCGCTGGCGCGGGAGAGGGAGCAGTTTCAGGAGCCGGCGAGGCACCCTCTCCCCTTTGGGGAGAGGGCTGGGGTGAGGGGCTCGCACCGGCTACACCTTCCAGCACCACGATCAGGTCGCCGATGTTCAGCTTGTCGCCCAGCGCGACCTTGATTTCCTTGACGACGCCCGCCGCGGACGACGGGATTTCCATCGAGGCCTTGTCGCTCTCCACGGTGATCAGCGACTGTTCGACCTTGACCGTGTCGCCCGGCTTGACCAGCAGCTCGATCACGGCGACGTCCTTGAAGTCACCGATGTCGGGGACGCGGACTTCGATCGGACCGGTTTCGCTCCCTCCCCCTCCGGGGGGTTGCGTTTGACTCCCTCCCCCTCTGGGGGAAGGTTGGGGAGGGGGCGCTCCGGCGCCTGAAGTACGTGCAGCGCTTGCGCTGGCGGCAGGGGCTGCCCCCACCCTGCCCTCCCCCGGAGGGGGAGGGACAGATGCAGCGGCCTCCGAGGGTTTGGCGGCAGCGTCGCTGGCTTCCAGCACCAGCAGCACCGACCCCTCCGACACCCTGTCCCCCAGCTTGACCTTCAGCTCCTTGACCACGCCGCCGTGGCTGGACGGAATCTCCATCGAGGCCTTGTCGGACTCGACGGTGACCAGCGACTGCTCCGGTTGGATCGTGTCTCCCGGCTGGACCATCACTTCGATGATCGCGAGATCCTTGAAGTCCCCGACGTCGGGGACCTTCACTTCGACCGATGCCATGGGCCTGTTCTCCTGTTTGTTCTTGTGAGCCGCCGGCTGGCACTCAGGCGTACAGCGGGTTGATCTTGTCGGCGTCGAGGCCGTACTTGGCGATCGCTTCGGCCACCTTGGCGGCCGGCACCTTGCCCTCCTCGCTCAACCCCTTCAGCGCGGCCACGGTGATGTAGTGGCGGTTGATCTCGAAGTGCTCGCGCAGGCGGCTGCGGAAATCGCTGCGGCCGAAGCCGTCGGTGCCCAGCACCTTGTAGCCCAGGCCCTTGGGCAGGAACGGCCGGATCTGCTCCACGTAGGCCTTGATGTAGTCGGTGGACGCGACCACCGGGCCCGCGTGCGGCTGCAGCTGCTGCGCGACGAAGGGCACGCGCGGCTTTTCCATGGGATGCAGCAGGTTCCAGCGGTCGCAGTCCTGGCCCTCGCGCGCCAGCTGGTTGAAGCTGGGGCAGCTCCACACGTTGGCGCGCACGCCCCAGTCCTTCTCCAGCAACTCGCGCGCGGCGATCGACTCGCGCAGGATGGAACCGGACCCCAGCAGGTTCACCAGCGGCGCCTTGTCCTTGCCCGCGGCGGGCAGGGCCAGGTACATGCCCTTGATGATCTGCTCCTCGGTGCCGGGCTGCAGGCCGGGCATGGCGTAGTTTTCGTTGAGCAGGGTGATGTAGTAGAAGACGTTGTCCTGCCGCTCCACCATGCCCTTGAGGCCATGGTGCAGGATCACGCCGACCTCGTGCGCGAACGTCGGGTCGTAGCTCACGCAGTTCGGAATCGTCTTCGCCAGGATGTGGCTGTGGCCGTCCTCGTGCTGCAGCCCCTCGCCATTGAGCGTGGTGCGCCCCGACGTGCCGCCCAGCAGGAAGCCGCGCGCCTGCATGTCGCCCGCGGCCCAGGCCAGGTCGCCCACCCGCTGCAGGCCGAACATCGAGTAGTAGATGTAGAACGGCACCATGATGCGGTTGTTGGTCGAGTACGACGTCGACGCCGCGATCCAGCTGGCCATGCCGCCCGCTTCGTTGATGCCCTCCTGCAGGATCTGCCCGCCCTGGTCTTCCTTGTAGTAGGAGACCTGGTCGCGGTCCTGCGGGGTGTACAGCTGGCCTTCCGGGTTGTAGATGCCGATCTGGCGGAACAGGCCCTCCATGCCGAAGGTGCGCGCCTCGTCCACCAGGATGGGCACGGCGCGCGGGCCGAGCTGCTTGTCGCGCAGCAGGGTCGTCAGGAAGCGCACGAAGGCCTGGGTGGTGCTGATCTCGCGGCCTTCGGCGGTGGCGTCCAGCACCGCCTTGAAGGCCTCCAGCGGCGGCACCGCCAGCTGCTCGTCGGCCGTGGCGCGCCGCTTGGGCAAATAGCCCCCCAGCGCCTGCCGCCGCGCGTGCAGGTACTTCATCTCCGGCGTGTCCTCTTCCGGCTTGTAGAAGGGGATCTCCGGCAGCTTGTCGTCGGGAATCGGGATGTTGAAGCGGTCGCGGAAGGCCTTGATGTCCTCGTCGCTCATCTTCTTGGCCTGGTGGGCGATGTTCTTGCCCTCGCCGGCGCGGCCCATGCCGAAGCCCTTGACGGTCTTGACCAGCAGCACCGTCGGCTGGCCCTTGTGGTTCACCGCGCGGTGGTAGGCCGCGTAGACCTTCTGCGGGTCGTGGCCGCCCCGGTTGAGGCGCCAGACGTCCTCGTCGCTCATGTTGGCGACCATCTCCAGCAGCTTGGGGTGCCGGCCGAAGAAGTGCTTGCGCACGTAGGCGCCGTCGTTGGCCTTCATGTGCTGGTAATCGCCGTCCAGCGTTTCCATCATGACCTGGCGCAGGATGCCTTCCTTGTCGCGCGCCAGCAGCGGGTCCCAGTAGCTGCCCCAGACCAGCTTGATCACGTTCCAGCCGGCGCCGCGGAACTCGCCTTCCAGCTCCTGGATGACCTTGCCGTTGCCGCGCACCGGCCCGTCCAGGCGCTGCAGGTTGCAGTTGACGACGAAGATCAGGTTGTCCAGCTTCTCGCGGGTGGCCACGCCGATGGCGCCCATGGACTCCACTTCGTCCATTTCACCGTCGCCCAGGAAGGCCCAGACCTTGCGGTTGGCGGTGTCGGCGATGCCGCGCGCGTGCAGGTACTTCAGGAAGCGCGCCTGGTAGATCGCCATCAGCGGACCCAGACCCATGGAGACGGTCGGAAATTGCCAGAAGTGCGGCATCAACTTGGGGTGCGGGTAGCTGGACAACCCCTTGCCGCCGACCTCCTGGCGGAAATGCAGCAGCTGGTCCTCGGTCAGCCGCCCCTCCAGGAAGGCGCGCGCATAGACGCCCGGCGAGCTGTGCCCCTGGATGTAGAGGCAGTCGCCGCCGTGGTCCTCGCTCTCGGCATGCCAGAAATGGTTGAATCCGCAGCCGAACATGGTGGCCACCGAGGCGAAGGAGCTGATGTGGCCGCCCAAGTCTCCGCCGTCCTCGGGGTGCAACCGGTTGGCCTTGACCACCATGGCCATGGCGTTCCAGCGCATGTAGGCTCGCAGCCGCTCCTCCATCTCCAGGTTGCCGGGGCAGCGCTCCTCGTCCTGCGGCTCGATGGTGTTCACGTACCCGGTGGTGGCCGAGAACGGCATGTCGATGCCTTCCTGCCGGGCCTGCTCGAGCAGGTGCTCCAGCAGGAAGTGGCCGCGCTCGCGGCCACCGGTGGCGATGACGGCGGAAAGCGCGTCGAGCCACTCGCGGGTTTCCTGGGCGTCCGTGTCGTTGGCGGCCGCGCCGAAAGCGTGCTCGGGCTGGGCTGACATCGTGGATCTCCTGTGGGTTCGGGCTAATTTAGTACGGGTGCAACGGCTGGCCTGTCGGCCGGCAAGCCGCACCCCGGATGGGCCGGGTCAGTTTCGCATAAAGCCCCGGACGTTTCAAATTGCGCTGCACCATTTCATAATGTGATCTCGAGGCACTCGAAGCGCTCACCTACACTCTCAGCCTCCATGCAAGACAGCAGCGCCCACGACCTGCACGAGGCCGCCGCGCCGATGCCCTGGCTGCGGCGCTGGTGGCGCCGCCAGACCCCGGGCCGGCAGGACCGCTTCGCCATGCTGGCGCCGCTGGCGGCGGTGCTGCTGTTCCTCGCCGCCATCATTTCGGCCTTCTGGTACCTGCGGCTGGAGGAGATGGACCGCGAGCAGGAAGCGGTCCGCCGCGACGTGGAGTACGCGCAGCAGCGCCTGCGGCTGCGCCTGCTGGAGCGCCAGGAACAGTTGATGCGCATCGCGCGCGACGTCTCCAACAAGGAGGTCGACGCCGAGGAGTTCGTCAGCCGGGCGGAAACCATGGTGATCCAGTACCCGGAACTGCAGGCCATGGCCTGGGTCGACGGGCGCCGCCGCATCCGCGCGTCGCATGCAGGACCCAGCGTGCCGATCCAGCAGTTGCGCGCCGAAGGCGACCTGCTGCGGCCCGGCAGCGAGACCGAGGCGACCTATTCGCTGGTGCGCGACGTGCAGCAGCCGCTGTATTCGCAGCCGAGCGCCGGCACCGATCCGCCGCAGATGCTGCAGCTGCACGTACCTCTGGCCGACCAGGCGCGCTTCGGCGGCGTGATCCTGGCCGAATACTCGATCGACAGCCTGTTGCGCTACGGCGTGCCGTCGGAGGTCTCGGCGCGCTACGCCGTTTCGCTGCTGGACGCCAAGGGCCGCCTGCTGGCGGGCCAGGCCCTGCCGCCGCGCGGCACCGCCGGCAGCCTGCTGTCCTGGGCGGCGCCACAGGCCAATGAATTCGAGGTGCCGGTCTCCCCCGTCGGCAACGGGCTGGTCCTGCGGGGGCAGGCCTACCGCACCTCGCTGGGCGTGGTCGGGAGTGGGCTGTTCTGGCTGGTCGGCACGCTCAGCGCCATGACGGCCTGGATGCTGATCGGCAACTGGCGCCACACCCGCCGGCGCATGCAGGCGCAGCAGGCGCTGATCGCCGAAACCAACTTCCGCCGGGCGATGGAAAACTCCATGCTCACCGGCATGCGGGCGCTGGACATGCAGGGCCGCATCAGCTACGTCAACCCCGCCTTCTGTCAGATGACCGGCTGGACCGAGGCGGAACTGGTGGGCCGCACCGCGCCCTTCCCCTACTGGCCCGACTCCGACCGCGAGCAGCTGGCCGCGCGCCTGGACGACGAACTCAATGGCCGCAGCACTCCCGGCGGCTTCCAGACCCGCGTCAAGCGCAAGGACGGCAGCATCTTCGACGCCCGCCTGTACGTGTCGCCGCTGATCGATCCCAAGGGCCACCAGACCGGCTGGATGACGTCGATGACCGACATCACCGAGCCCAACCGCATCCGCGAGCAGCTCTCGGCCTCCTACGAGCGCTTCACCACGGTGCTGGAGGCGCTGGATGCGTCGGTGTCGGTGGCGCCGCTGGGCAGCGAGGAACTGCTGTTCGCCAACAAGCTGTACCGCCTGTGGTTCGGCCTGAACACCGGCGGCCACCTGCAGATGGTGGCGCAGGCCGGGGTGCCCGACCAGCCGCGCACCGAGGAGCAGCTGGATGAAGTCGATGCCTTCGCGGGCCTGCCCACCGGCCACCTGACCTCCGCGCAATCCGAGAACGCGGAGATCTTCGTGCCCGAGCTGGGCAAGTGGCTGGAGGTGCGCTCGCGCTACCTGAACTGGGTGGACGGGCGCTTGGCGCAGATGGTGATCGCCACCGACATCACCCCGCGCCGCCATGCCGAGGAGCAGGCCGCCGCCCAGGCCGAGCGCGCCCAGTCCGCCAGCCGCCTGGTGACCATGGGCGAGATGGCGTCCAGCGTGGCGCACGAGTTGAACCAGCCGCTCACCGCGATCAACAACTACTGCAACGGCATGGTGTCGCGCATCCGCGCGGGGCAGATGAAGGAAGACCACCTGCTGGAAGCGCTGGACAAGACGGCGCGGCAGGCCCACCGCGCCGGCCAGATCATCCAGCGCATCCGCAGCTTCGTGCGGCGCAGCGAACCCAATCGCACGCTCTCCGACGTGCCCACCATGGTGAGCGAGGCGGTGGAGCTGGCCGAGATCGAATTGCGCCGGCGCAACGTGCGCCTGTCGCACTACGTCGCCGCGCGCCTGCCGCAGCTGATGGTCGATCCGATCCTGATCGAGCAGGTGCTGGTCAACCTGCTGAAGAACGCGGCCGAATCGATCGAGCATGCGCGCCGCCCCACCGCGCAGCGCAGCGTGGAACTACGCGTCGTGCCGCGCCACGTGGACACGCAGCCGGTGGTGGACTTCTCGGTGCAGGACAGCGGCCAGGGCCTGTCGCCCGAAGTGCTCGAACGCCTCTACGAGGCCTTCTTCTCCACCAAGGCCGAAGGCATGGGCATCGGCCTGAACCTTTGCCGCAGCATCGTGGAGTCGCACCAGGGACGGATGCAGGCAGAGAACATCTACAATGGCAGCGAAGTCGCCGGTTGCCGGTTCTCCTTCTGGATTCCGGTGTCCAGCGCTATCACTTCCGCAGCAAACAAGGACGCCGGAGCCGTTGCATGAGCCTGATCCCGAAGAAGGGCACCGTCTATGTCGTCGATGACGACGAGGCCGTGCGCGACTCCCTCCAGTGGTTGCTCGAAGGCAAGGACTACCGCGTCCGCTGCTTCGAGTCGGCCGAATCCTTCCTCTCCCGCTACGACCCGCGCGAGGTCGCCTGCCTGATCGTCGACATCCGCATGGCGGGCATGACCGGGCTGGAGCTGCAGGACCGCCTGATCGAGCGCAAGTCGCCGCTGCCGGTGGTCTTCATCACCGGCCACGGCGACGTGCCGATGGCGGTCAACACCATGAAGAAGGGCGCGATGGATTTCATCCAGAAGCCGTTCAAGGAAGAGGAACTGGTCAGCCTGGTCGAGCGCATGCTGGAGCACGCCAGGGGCGCCTTCGCCGAGTACCAGAGCGCCGCCAGCCGCGACGCGCTGCTGTCCAAGCTGACCAGCCGCGAAGCGCAGGTGCTGGAGCGCATCGTCGCCGGCCGCCTGAACAAGCAGATCGCCGACGACCTGGGCATCAGCATCAAGACCGTGGAGGCGCACCGCGCCAATATCATGGAAAAGCTCAATGCCAACACGGTGGCCGACCTGCTGAAGATCGCGCTGGGCCAGCAACACCCGGCGAAAACCTGAAGACCGTACGCAGAAGACGCAGAAGGCACGCAGAAGACGCAGAGGACATCCTTCAAAGGGTTTTCTCTGCGTCTTCTGCGTTTCTTTCGCGTCTTCTGCGTTCGGCTGTTGATTCGAACTCCCCATGACAGCCCAACTCATCGACGGCAACGCCCTCGCCCAGAAGATCCGCGCCGAAGTCGCCGGCCGCACGCAGGCCCTGAAGGCGCGCGGCATCCAGCCGGCGCTGGCCATCCTCCTGGTCGGCGAAGACCCTGCGAGCCAGGTCTACACGCGGCACAAGGCCAACGACAGCACCCAGACCGGCCTGAAGGCCACGCTGGAGACCTACCCGGCCGACCTGCCGGAGGACAAGCTGCTCGAGCGCATCGGCACGCTCAATGAAGACCCCGCCGTGCACGGCATCCTGGTGCAACTGCCGCTGCCCAGGCACATGGATACCAGCAAGGTGATCGAGGCCATAGCCCCGGCCAAGGATGTCGACGGCTTCCACGTCGCCAGCGCCGGCGCGCTGCTCACCGGGCAGGCCGGCTTCTGGCCGTGCACGCCCTACGGCTGCATGAAGATGCTGGAGAGCATCGGCTACGACCTGCGCGGCAAGCACGCCGTGGTGATCGGCCGCAGCAACATCGTCGGCAAGCCGATGGCGCTGATGCTGCTGCAGAAGAACGCCACCGTCACCATCTGCCACAGCGCCACGCGCGACCTGAAGGCGCTCACGCTGCAGGCCGACGTGGTCGTCGCCGCCGTCGGCAAGCGCAACGTGCTGACCGCCGACATGGTCAAGCCCGGCGCGGTGGTCATCGACGTCGGCATGAACCGCAACGACGAAGGCAAGCTCTGCGGTGACGTCGACTTCGCCGGCGTGAAGGAAGTGGCCGGCTGGATCACGCCGGTGCCCGGCGGCGTCGGCCCGATGACCCGGGCGATGTTGCTGGTCAATACGCTGGAAGCAGCCGAACGCGCCGCTGGCTGATCGGCGTGATCGGCAAAGCCAATCCCGCAGGCCGTTGAAGTCGGCGGGGCTGCCGCAAAATGACCGGCATGCCCAATCCCCTGCTCGACTTCCAGGACCTTCCCCTTTTTGACCGAATCCGGCCGGAGCACGTGGCTCCCGCCATCGACAGCCTGCTCGCGGAGAGCGAAGCGGCTCTCGAGGCCGTGGTGGCACCGGACTTCCCGGCCGACTGGCAGGCCATGGCCCAGCGCCTGGACTGCACCACCGAGCGGCTGGGCCGCGCCTGGGGCGCCGTGAGCCACCTCAACAGCGTGGCCGACACGCCCGAACTTCGGGCCGCCTACAACGCCGCCCTGCCCAGGATCACCGACTTCTGGACCCGCCTGGGCTCCGACGAGCGCCTGTACGCCAAGTACAAGGCGATGGATCCGGCCAAGCTCGACCCCGAGCAGCGCCAGGCCCTGAAGAACGCGATCCGCAACTTCGTGCTGGGCGGCGCCGAGTTGCAGGGTGAGGCCAAGGAGCGCTTCGCTCAGATCCAGGAACGCCAGGCCGAGCTCAGCCAGAAGTTCAGTGAGAACGCACTCGACGCCACCGATTGCTTCGCGTACTACGCGCGCCAGGATGAGCTGGACGGCGTTCCGCAAGACGTGATCCACGCCGCCCGCGCCGCGGCCCAGGCCGAAGGCAAGGAAGGCTTCAAGCTCACGCTGAAGATGCCCAGCTACCTGCCCGTGATGCAGTTCGCCCACAACCGTGAATTGCGCCAGCGCCTGTACCGCGCCTACGTCACGCGCGCCAGCGACCAGGCCCCGGAGGACTCGCGCAAGTTCGACAACACGGACCACATCCGCGAGATCCTGGCGTTGCGCCTGGAGGAAGCGAAGCTGCTGGGCTACCGCAACTTCGGCGAGGTCTCGGTCGTTCCCAAGATGGCCGATTCGCCCGGGCAGGTGATCCAGTTCCTGCGCGAGCTCGCGTCCAAGGCGCGGCCGCATGCCGAAAAGGACGTGGCCGACCTGCGGGCCTTCGCCGCCGACCCGCTCGGCATCGCCGACCCGCAGCCTTGGGACTGGAGCTACATCGGCGAGAAGCTCAAGGAAGCGCGCTATTCGTTCAGCGAGCAGGAAGTCAAGCAGTACTTCACCGCGCCCAAGGTGCTGGCCGGCCTGTTCAAGATCGTCGAGACGCTGTTCGAGGTCGAGATCCGGCGCGACGAGGCGCCGACCTGGAACCCGCGCGTGGAGTTCTACCGGATCGAGCGCGCCGGCGAACTGATCGGCCAGTTCTACCTGGACCCGGCTGCGCGCAACGGCAAGCGCGGGGGCGCGTGGATGGACGACGTGCGCGCACGCTGGCAGCGGCCCGACGACGGCAGGCTGCAGACACCCGTGGCGCACCTGGTCTGCAACTTCGCCGACGGCGTGGACGGCAAGCCGCCGCTGCTGACGCACGACGACGTGATCACGCTGTTCCACGAATCCGGCCACGGCCTGCACCACATGCTGACGCGGGTGAAGGAGCGCGACGTGTCCGGCATCAGCGGGGTGGAATGGGACGCCGTCGAGCTGCCCAGCCAGTTCATGGAGAACTTCTGCTGGGAGTGGGCGGTGCTGCGCCACATGACCGCGCACGTGGACACCGGGGAGCCGCTGCCACGCGAGTTGTTCGACAAGATGCTGGCCGCCAAGAACTTCCAGAGCGGGCTGGCCACGATGCGCCAGATCGAGTTCTCGTTGTACGACATGCTGCTGCACACCGACCACGACCCGGCGGGCGACTTCATGTCCCTGCTGCGGCAGGTGCGCGCCGAAGTGGCCGTGCTGCCCTCGCCGGAATTCAGCCGCACCCCGCACACCTTCAGCCACATCTTCGCGGGCGGCTATGCGGCCGGCTACTACAGCTACAAGTGGGCCGAGGTGCTGTCGGCCGACGCCTATGCGGCCTTCGAGGAGACGGCGGCGCCGGACGGCATGCCCAGCGTGGAAACCGGACGCCGGTACCGGCAGGCCATCCTGGAGACGGGGGGCAGCCGGCCTGCCATGGAATCGTTCAAGGCCTTCCGTGGCCGCGAACCCACACTCGATGCGCTGTTACGCCACCAAGGCATGGCGTGATCGCGGGCGGCCCGCGAAAATCGTCATCCTATGACGATTGCCACCTCCCCCCTTGCCATCCGCATCGCGGTGCTTGCGCTGGCGACGGCAGCCGCCTGCGCTGCCGGTGCCCAGCAGGTGTACCGGATCGTGGCGCCTGACGGGCGGGTGACCTTCTCCGACAAACCGCCGACGGATGCCGGCGTGAAGGCCGCGCCGGCGCCCGTGGTGGCCGTGCCGAGCCTGGCAGCGGGCGACGCCACTGCCGCCCTGCCCTTCGAGTTGCGCCAGGTGGCCAGCCGCTACCCGGTGACGCTTTACACCGGCCCCAATTGCGCGCCCTGCGGCTCCGGCCGAACGTTCCTGTCGCAGCGCGGCATTCCGTTCGCCGAGAAGACCGTCACGTCGGCCGAAGACATCGCGGCGCTGGACCGCCTGAGCGGCGGCTCGGCCGCCCTGCCGCTGGTGACCGTGGGGTCGCAGCAGCTCAAGGGCTTCTCCGAAGCCGAGTGGTCGCAGTTCCTGGATGCCGCGGGTTACCCGCGCACCTCGCGCCTGCCCAACGGCTACCGGCAACCGGAGCCGAGCCCGCTGGTGGTGGCGCAGCCCCTGCGTGCCGCAGCGCCTACCGCGTCCGCCGAACCGGCCGCGGCGGCCCCCAGGCCGATACCGGCACTGCCGGCGGGCAGCAACCCGGCCGGCATCATCTTCTAGTCAGTCGGGGACAGAGCGGGGCGCGCTTTCGCGCTTGCTCCGGTCTGTCCCGCGATGTAGCTAGAACTGCAGGGTCTTCACGCCCGCGGTGGTGCCCAGCAGGCACACGGCCGCCTTCTGGTGGGCAAAGACGCCCACCGTCACGACCCCCGGCCACTGGTTCACATCGCTCTCGAAGGCGAGCGGGTCCCGGATGCTCAGGCCGGCCACGTCCAGGATGTGCTGTCCGTTGTCGGTGACCAGCGGGGCGCCGTCCTTCACCCGCAGGCGGGCCTGTCCACCCATGGCGGCGAACTGGCGCGTGATGCGTGCGGTGGCCATGGGGATCACCTCCACCGGCACCGGAAAGGCGCCCAGTGCCGACACCAGCTTGGATTCATCGGCGATGCAGACGAAGCGCCGCGACTGCGCCGCCACGATCTTCTCGCGCGTGAGCGCCGCGCCGCCGCCCTTGATCATGTGCCCGCGGCCGTCGATTTCGTCGGCGCCGTCGATGTAGACGGCCAGTTCCTCCACCTCGTTGGCATCGAACACCGGCACGCCGATGGCGCGCAAGCGCTCGGTGGAGGCGAGCGAGCTGGAGACGGCGCCGCGAATGCGGTCCTTCAGGCCGGCCAGCGCCTCGATGAACTTGTTGACGGTGGAGCCGGTGCCGACGCCGACGATTTCGCCCGGCACCACGTACTGCAGTGCGGCCTGGCCGACCAGGGCCTTCAGTTCATCCTGGGTCACGCGACAATCCCCGGCTGTTGCATCGCTAAGAATTATCCATGCCCCTGCTGCCCTACTCGCTCGCGCGGCCCTTCCTGTTCGGGCTGGACCCCGAAGCCGCGCACGACCTCACCATGGAATCGCTGGCCCGGCTGCAGGGCACGCCCTTGTCCTGGGCCTGGTGCGCGGGCTTGGTGGACGACCCGATCGAGCTCGCCGGGCTGAAATTTCCCAACCGCGTCGGCCTGGCCGCGGGCCTGGACAAGAACGCGCGCGCCATCGATGGCCTCGGCGCGATGGGCTTCGGCTTCGTCGAGGTCGGCACCGTCACGCCCAGGCCGCAGCCGGGCAACCCCAAGCCGCGCATGTTCCGGCTGCCGCAGGCCAACGCGCTGGTCAACCGCCTGGGCTTCAACAACGACGGGCTGGACGCGTTCGTGGCCAATGTGCAGCGTTCCTCGTTTCGCAGCCAGGGCCGCATCCTGGGCCTGAACATCGGCAAGAACGCCGCCACGCCGATCGAGTCGGCCACGCAGGACTACCTGCTGGGGATGGCGGGTGTGTACCCGCATGCCGACTATGTGACGGTGAACATCTCGAGCCCGAACACGAAGAACCTGCGCGCGCTGCAGTCGGACGAGGCGCTCGATGCGCTGCTGGGTGCCTTGGCAGCGCGGCGCGAGGAGTTGGCACGCGATCACGGCCGCCGCGTACCGCTGTTCGTGAAGATCGCGCCCGACCTGGACGAAGCGCAGGTTCAAGTCATCGCCGCCACCCTGCGCCGGCACGGCATGGATGGCGTGATCGCGACCAATACCACCATCTCGCGCGAGGCCGTGAAGGGCTTGCCGCATGCCGAAGAAGCCGGCGGCCTGAGCGGCGCGCCGGTGCTGGCGGCGAGCAACCGGGTGATTGCCCAACTCCGTGCGGCGCTCGGGCCAGGGTTCCCCATCATCGGCGTGGGCGGCATTCTCAGCGGCGAGGATGCGGAGAGCAAAGTGCGCGCCGGCGCCGACGTGGTGCAGATCTACACCGGGCTGATCTACAAGGGGCCGGGGCTTGTCCGCGAGGTGGCGCAAGCGTTGAAACAGCTTCGTCGGTAACTCTTCTCCCTCCCCCTCTGGGGGAGGGTTGGGGTGGGGGCGCTCCCGCCGCACGGCACCTGCAAGTGACCTAATCCGCCAGCATCCCCGCCACCGCCTCCCCAATCGCCATCGCACTCGTCAACCCCGGCGATTCGATCCCGAACAGATTGACCAGCCCCGCAACCCCATGCGACGCCGGCCCGTCGATGCGGAAATCCGGCGCCTTCACGTGCTGCCCATGGATCTTGGGTCTCACGCCGCTATAGCTGGGCTGGAGGCTGCCGTCCGGCAATCCGGGCCAGTAGCGCCGCACCTCCGCGTAGAAGCCATCCGCGCGCGAAGGGTCGACGCGCCAGTCGATCTCCTCGGGCGTGCGGATGTCCAGCCACTCGATGTCCGGCCCGAACTTGGCCTGGCCACCCAAGTCCAGCGTCAGGTGGGTCCCCAAGTGGGCATCGGCCGGCGCGGGATAGATCAGGCGGGTGAACGGCGCGCGGCCGCTGAGCGAGTAGTAGTTGCCTTTCGCGAACCACTCTTGCGGTACGAACCGCGAATCGAGGCCTTCGAAGTGGCGCGCGAGCGCGCAGGCATGCAGCGAGGCGGCGTTGACCAGCACGCGCGTGGCCAGTTCAGTGCCGTCGGCCAGCCTCACGATGTGGAGCCCGGCTTCGGCCGTCAGCCTCGCCGAATTCACTCGCGCGCCGAACGCCACCATTCCGCCGGCCCTCTCCAAGTCGCCTTGAAGCGCCAGCATGAAGCCATGGCTGTCGACGATGCCGGTGCTCGGCGAATGCAGGGCGGCGACGCAGCGCAACGCCGGCTCCATCGCCAAGGCCTGCTCTCTCTCCAGCCATTCGACCTCTACCCCATTTGCCACCGCTCGAGCCTGCAAGCCATGCAGGGCCTCGACCTCCGCCTCGTTGTTGGCCACCGTGAGCTTGCCGCAGCGTCGATGCTCGACCCCATGGCTGGCGCACAGCGCATAGAGCAATTCCTTGCCGCGCACGCAAAGGCGCGCCTTGAGCGAGCCCGGCGCGTAGTACAGGCCGGCGTGGATCACCTCGCTGTTGCGGGAGCTGACGCCCTGCCCGATGCCGCCCTGCGCCTCCAGCACGATGGTCTCGCGCCCGCCTTGCGCGAGCGCGCGAGCCACCGCGAGGCCTACCACCCCGGCTCCGATCACCACCGCATCGACCTGGTCCATGATTCCATTTCTTTCGAGTCTCGCAGCTAACCCGCCGATCCACTGCAGATGCGGTTGATTCGTTCCATCAGGGCGAAGGCGGCACGCTGCTCCTCAACGTCGAAAGCGGCCCAGTCGTTTTCAAGAGCCCATGAAAAAAGGGCTTGGCGTCGCCGCCAAGCCCGTGTCTTGTCTGGTGGGTGATACATGGATCGAACATGTGACCCCTGCCGTGTGAAGGCAGTGCTCTACCGCTGAGCTAATCACCCTCTTCCGGTCGGCGAACCGCGTGTGCTCGCTGCCGGAAAGCGCGTGATTATGCCATAGGCGCAGAGCCACTCTCGCGCGTCTGGATGCGCCACAGCGTCTTGCCGCCGCTGGCCTTGTCCAACTGGGCGAGCACTTCCTCGTG
>JAKFEA010000165.1:0-2506 GCA_036675905.1 Acidovorax sp.
TGCGCGCCGGCGGTGGGGTGCAGGTTGTCGGCCTGGAAAGCATTGCGGTCCAGGGCGATCGGTTCCAGCAGGAAGGGCAGGAACGCGGTCTTGTGCAGTTTCGACAGTTCGCTGAAGTTGCGTTCGAAGCCCTGGGTGTAGTCGCGGCCGTAGTTGGGCGGAATGCGCATGCCGACCAGCAGTACCCTGGCGCCGGCCGCGCCCGAGGACTTGATCATGCGCTCCAGGTTGGCCCGGCTTTGCGCCAGCGACAGGCCGCGCAGGCCATCGTTGGCGCCCAGCTCGATCACCACCACCGCAGGTTTGTGACGTTTCAGCTCCGCGGCGATGCGCGATGCACCGCCGGCGGTGGTCTCGCCGCTGATGCTGGCGTTGACCACGCGCCAGCCGGGGTTGGTCTTCGCAATCCGGTCTGCGGTCAGCGCCACCCAGCCTTGTGAGGCACTCAGCCCATACGCAGCCGAGAGCGAATCGCCCATCACCAAAATGGTGCGTGCGGCCTTCGGAGCGGCCGTCTGGGCGAAGGAAGCCGGAACCAGCGTCGCGAAAACCAGCGCCAGCAAACCAATGGCACATTGAACATGGCGCTGCCAGCCCGCATAACCTGATCTCATCCCGCGTCTCCGATGCATTCAACCCAGGACCATCATGGCCGATCCCACCGGACTGCGCGCTGAAGTCGCGCGGTCGCCCGAGCACTCCGCCTTGCAGGTCAGCGCATTGGGAAAACGCGTGCCCCTGCCTTCGGGCGAACTGACCATCCTCGAAGGCGTCGGTTTCGAGATAGACCATGGCGACACCGTGGCGATCGTCGGAGCTTCGGGCTCCGGCAAGAGCACGCTGCTGTCGCTGCTCGCAGGCCTGGACAGTCCCAGCAGCGGCGCGGTCATGCTCGATGGCGAAACGATTTCCACCCTGGACGAGGATGGGCGCGCGCGGGTCCGTGGCGAAAAAGTCGGCTTCGTATTCCAGAGTTTCCAGCTGCTGCCGTCGCTGACCGCGCTGGAGAACGTGATGCTGCCGCTGGAACTGCGCGGCGACGCCGATGCGGAAACACCGGCGCGGCAGATCCTGCAGAAAGTGGGCCTGGGCGAACGCCTCGGCCACTATCCGCGCCAGCTCTCCGGTGGCGAACAACAGCGCGTGGCGCTGGCGCGTGCGTTCGTCACCCGGCCGTCGTTGCTGTTCGCCGACGAACCCACCGGCAACCTCGACACCCACACCGGCCAGTCCATCATCGAACTGCTGTTCGCCCTCAACAGCGAAGCCGGCACGACCCTGGTGCTGGTCACCCACGACGAACACCTGGCCGTGCGCTGTGGCCGCATCCTGCGCCTGGACAGCGGCAGGCTGGTCGCCGACGGCCTGCCGCTAGAGGGCATGTCCACGTGAAAACGCTGCAGATGGCGTGGCGGCAGTTACGACGCGACCTCGCCGCGGGCGATATCCGCATCCTGTTCGCCGCATTGGTGCTCGCGGTGGTCGCGGTCACCGCGGTCGGCTTCGTTACCGACCGCGCCGGGCGCGCGCTGGCGATCGAAGCCAACCGCCTGCTCGGCGGCGACGTGGTCGTTCGCGGCGACGCGCCGATCACCGGCGCGATCCGCGATGCCGCCAACGCCAGTGGTTTGCGCCGCACTGAAACCCAAAGCCTGGACAGCATGATCCGCGCCGGCGAGGAGCTGCGCCTGGGCGACCTGCGTGCGCTGGGCGGAGGCTTCCCGCTGCGCGGCAGTTTCCGCATCCTCGATCGCATCGGCGGCGTCGAGCGCGATGCCGCCGGTATTCCCGATTCCGGCACGCTGTGGATGAGCCAGGCCGGCGCCGACACCCTGGACGCGAAGATCGGCGACACCATCGGCATCGGCGCTTCGCAATTGCGCCTGGCCGCGCTGGTGGTGCAGGAACCCGATGCCTCGCTGGACTACTTCAACGTCGCGCCCAAGGTCTTCCTCAATCTCGCCGACCTGCCTGCAACCGGGCTGGTGCAGGAAGGCAGCCGACTCCGTTACCGGCTGGTGGTGGCCGGCGATGCGACCGCGGTGGAGAGATTCACCACCGTCGCGCGTCCCGCCCTGGCGCGAGGCCAGCGCCTGGAAACCATCCAGGATGCACGCCCGGAAGTGCGCTCCTCGCTGGATCGCGCCGGGCGTTTCCTGGGGCTCGCCGCATTGGTTTCGGTGGTGCTCGCCGCGGTGGCGGTAGCCATGGCCGCGCGCCGCCACAGCGAACGCCATCTTTCCGGCACCGCGGTGATGCGCTGCCTCGGCGCCAGCCAGCGCACCCTGGTCGGCATCCACGTCGGCGAACTGATGCTGCTCGGATTGATCGCCTGCACGGTGGGCGTGGCCATCGCCTATGGATTGCAGTGGGCGGTCGGCGGCTGGTTGCAAGCGGAGATGAAGATCTCGATTCCGCCCGCTGGCTGGTTGCCGGCGCTGCAGGGCTATGGCGTGGGCATGATCGTGCTGCTCGCCTTCGGTGCGCCACCGGTGCTCGCGTTGCG
>JAKFEA010000166.1:0-8867 GCA_036675905.1 Acidovorax sp.
GAGCGACCTCATGATCGTCGCCGGCACCTTGTGCAACAAGATGGCGCCGGCGCTGCGCAAGGTATATGACCAGATGGCCGAGCCGCGCTGGGTGCTCAGCATGGGGTCCTGCGCCAACGGCGGCGGCTACTACCACTACAGCTATTCGGTGGTGCGCGGCTGCGACCGGATCGTTCCAGTCGACGTGTACGTGCCCGGCTGTCCCCCGACGGCCGAGGCCCTGCTGTACGGCATCATCCAGCTGCAGCAGAAGATCCGCCGCACCAACACCATCGCGCGCGCTTGAGGGACCCGACATGAGTTCTGTAGCGACCCGCCCGGAAGACCTGAAAGACGCGCTCGCGGCCGCGCTCGGCGACAAGGCGCGCCAGCTGTCCGTGAGCCTGGACGAAGTGACCGTCACTATCGCGGCGGCCGATTACCGCGCCGCCGCCCTCATCCTGCGCGATGCGCCGGATTGCGGCTTCGAGCAGCTGATCGACCTGTGCGGCGTGGACTACTCCGAGTACCGGGACGGCGCGTACGACGGCCCGCGCTTTTGCGTGGTGTCCCACTTGCTGTCGATGCGCCTGAACCAGCGTGTCCGCATCAAGGTGTTCGCGCCCGACGATGGATTTCCGGTGGTCGATTCGGTCACTGATATCTGGGCTTCGGCCAACTGGTTCGAACGCGAGGCGTTCGACCTTTTCGGGATCGTCTTCGAAGGCCACAACGACCTGCGCCGCATCCTGACCGACTACGGCTTCATCGGGCACCCGTTCCGCAAGGACTTCCCCATATCCGGCGAAGTCGAGATGCGCTACGACGCCGAGCTCGCGCGCGTGATCTACCAGCCGGTGACCATCGAGCCGCGCGAGATCACGCCGCGGATCATCCGCGAAGAAAACTATGGAGGCCTGAGTCACTAGGGTGGAAGCGCGGCGAGTGCGCCGCGGCCATCCTTATCGACCGCTCCGCCGGCTATGGCAGAAATAAAGAACTACACCCTCAACTTCGGCCCGCAGCACCCGGCAGCGCACGGTGTGCTGCGGCTGGTGCTCGAGCTCGACGGCGAGGTGGTCCAGCGCGCCGACCCGCACATCGGCCTGCTGCACCGCGCCACCGAAAAACTCGCCGAAACCAAGACGTACATCCAGTCGCTGCCCTACATGGACCGGCTGGACTACGTCTCGATGATGTGCAACGAGCACGCCTATTGCCTGGCCATCGAGAAGCTCCTGCAGATCGACGTGCCGCTGCGTGCGCAATACATCCGCGTCATGTTCTCCGAGATCACGCGCCTGCTCAACCACCTGATGTGGCTGGGCTCGCACGGCAACGACTGCGGCAGCTCCACCATCCTGATCTACACCTTCCGGGAGCGCGAGGACCTGTTCGACATGTACGAGGCCGTTTCCGGCGCGCGCATGCATGCGGCCTACTTCAGGCCCGGCGGGGTCTACCGCGACCTGCCCGGCAGCATGCCGCAGTACAAGGTCAACAAGATCCGCAACGAGCGGGCCATCAAGCGGCTCAACGAGAACCGCTCGGGCACGCTGCTGGACTTCATCGAAGATTTCACCCAGCGCTTTCCGGGCCTGGTGGACGAGTACGAGACCCTCTTCACCGACAACCGCATCTGGAAGCAGCGCACCGTCGGCATCGGCGTGGTGACGCCGGAGCGCGCGATCAACCTGGGCATGACGGGGCCGATGCTGCGCGGCTCCGGCGTCGCCTGGGACCTGCGCAAGAAGCAGCCCTACGATGTCTACGACCAGATGGACTTCGACGTGCCGGTGGGCCGCACCGGCGACACCTATGACCGCTACCTGGTCCGGGTCCACGAGATGCGCCAGTCCAACCGGATCATCAAGCAGTGCGTCGACTGGCTGCGCGCCAACCCCGGCCCGGTGATCACCGACAACCACAAGGTGGCGCCGCCCGACCGCGAATCCATGAAGGCCAACATGGAAGAGCTGATCCACCATTTCAAGCTGTTCAGCGAAGGCTTTCGCGTGCCCGAAGGCGAGGCCTACGCGGCGGTCGAGCATCCCAAGGGCGAGTTCGGCATCTACATCGTCAGCGATGGCGCCAACAAGCCGTACCGCCTCAAGATTCGTCCCCCGGGGTTCGTGCACTTGGCTGCGCTCGACGAGATGGCGCGCGGCCACATGCTGGCCGACGTCGTCGCCGTCATCGGTACCCTGGATATCGTGTTTGGAGAGATTGACCGATGAGGCAGGCTCCCACGGAGAACGTATATGGCTGAGCAAATGACGCAAGCGCTGCGGCAGCGCTTCGACAAGGAAGTCGCGAAGTACCCGGCCCACGAGAAGCAGTCGGCGGTGATGGCCTGCCTGGCCATCGTCCAGCAGGAGCTGGGCTTCGTCAGCCTGGCGAGCGAGAAGGAAGTCGCTGATTACCTCGGCATGCCGCCCATTGCGGTGCACGAGGTCACGACCTTCTACAACATGTACAACCAGCGCCCGGTGGGCAAGTACAAGCTCAACGTCTGCACCAACCTGCCGTGCCAGTTGCGCGACGGCGCCAAAGCGCTGCGCCACCTCGAGCACCGGCTGGGCATCACCATGGGCCAGACCACGGCCGACGGCCTGTTCACGCTGCAGCAAAGCGAATGCCTGGGCGCGTGCGGGGACTCGCCGGTCATGCTGGTGAACGACCGCACGATGTGCAGTTTCATGACCCCTGACAAGCTCGACCAGATGATCGACGGGCTGAAGGGAGCGGAATAGATGTACCCCCACGCTCACATTCGTTCGCGGAGGCATGCATGAACGCGCAACAGGTTCTGTCGCAGTTCCAGGCCACCGGCGTACAGACCTGCTTCCATGGCCGCCACATCAACCCCCAGATCTGCGCCGGCCTGGATGGCACCAACTGGCGCCTGAAGGACTACGAGGCGCGCGACGGCTACAAGGCGCTGCGCAAGATCCTTTCGGACGGCTTGACCCAGGACCAGGTCATCGCGACCATGAAGGAAAGCGCGCTGCGCGGCCGCGGCGGCGCCGGCTTCCCGACCGGCCTGAAGTGGAGCTTCATGCCCCGCCAGTTCCCCGGACAGAAGTACCTGGTGTGCAATTCCGACGAGGGCGAGCCGGGCACCTGCAAGGACCGGGACATCCTTGCCTACAACCCGCACATCGTCATCGAGGGGATGATCATCGCGGCCTACGCGATGGGAATCAGCGTCGGGTACAACTACATCCACGGCGAGATCTTCCAGGTCTACGAGCGTTTCGAGGAGGCGCTGGAGGAGGCGAGGGCGGCCGGCTACCTGGGCAACAACATCCTGGGCAGCAGCTTCAGCTTCCAGCTGCACGGCTTCCACGGTTTCGGCGCCTACATCTGCGGCGAAGAGACCGCGCTGCTGGAATCGCTGGAGGGCAAGAAGGGGCAGCCGCGCTTCAAGCCGCCGTTCCCGGCCAGCTTCGGTGTGTACGGCAAGCCCACCACGATCAACAACACCGAGACGTTTGCGGCGGTGCCCTGGATCATCCGCAATGGCGGTCAGGCCTACCTGGACTGCGGCAAGCCGAACAACGGCGGCACCAAGATCTTCTAGGTGTCGGGCGACGTGGAGCTGCCCGGCAACTACGAGATCCCGCTCGGCACCCCCTTCGGCAAGCTGCTGGAGCTGGCCGGCGGCATGCGCGGCGGCAAGAAGCTCAAGGCCGTGATCCCGGGCGGCTCGTCGGCGCCGGTGCTGCCGGCCGACCTCATGATGCAGTGCACGATGGACTACGACTCCATCGCCAAGGCCGGCTCCATGCTGGGATCGGGCGCCGTCATCGTGATGGACGAGACGCGCGACATGGTCGAGAGCCTGCTGCGCCTGTCGTACTTCTACATGCACGAGTCCTGCGGCCAGTGCACGCCCTGCCGCGAAGGCACGGGCTGGATGTGGCGCGTCGAAGACCGCATCCTCAACGGCCACGGCAAGCCGGCCGACCTGGACCTGCTCAACTCGGTGGCCGACAACATCCAGGGCCGCACCATCTGCGCGCTCGGCGATGCCGCCGCGATGCCGGTGCGCGCCATGATCAAGCACTTCCGGCACGAGTTCGAGGCGCGGATGAAGCAGCCGGAGAAAGCGCGCAGCGCGTAAGCAGAGAACATGGCTGAAATCACACTGGACGGACAGAAGGTCGAGGTGCCCGACGGCAGCATGGTGATGCATGCGGCCGAAAAGGCGGGCACCTACATCCCGCACTTCTGCTACCACAAGAAGCTTTCCATCGCGGCCAACTGCCGCATGTGCCTGGTCGACGTGGAGAAGGCGCCCAAGCCGATGCCGGCCTGCGCCACGCCGGTGACCAACGGCATGGTGGTCCACACCCGCAGCGAGAAGGCCCTCAAGGCCCAGCAGTCGGTGATGGAGTTCCTGCTGATCAACCACCCGCTGGACTGCCCGATCTGCGACCAGGGCGGCGAGTGCCAGCTGCAGGACCTGGCGGTGGGCTACGGCGCCTCCGCCTCGCGCTACGAGGAAGAAAAGCGCGTGGTGCTGCACAAGGACGTGGGCCCGCTGATCTCCATGGAGGAGATGACCCGCTGCATCCACTGCACCCGCTGCGTGCGCTTCGGCCAGGAGCTGGGTGGCGTGATGGAGCTGGGCATGGTCAACCGGGGCGAGCACGCCGAGATCACCACCGTGCTGGGCGACACCGTCGACTCCGAGGTGTCGGGCAACATGATCGACCTGTGCCCGGTCGGCGCGCTCACCAGCAAGCCGTTCCGCTACAGCGCGCGCAACTGGGAGCTGTCGCGCCGCAAGTCGGTCAGCCCGCACGACTCCACCGGCGCCAACCTGATCGTGCAGGTGAAGAACAACCGCGTGATGCGCGTGCTGCCGCTGGAGAACGAAGCCGTCAACGAGTGCTGGCTGGCCGACCGCGACCGCTTCTCCTACGAGGCGCTCAACGGCGAGGACCGGCTGACCTCGCCCATGATCAAGCAGGGCGGCGAGTGGAAGACCGTCGACTGGCAGACCGCGCTGGAGTACGTGGCCAACGGCCTGAAGCACGTCGCCACCGACCACGGCGCCAAGGCCATCGGCCTGCTGGCCAGCCCGCACGGCTCGGTGGAGGAACTGTTCCTCGCCGGCCGGCTGGTGCGCGCACTGGGCAGCGAGAACATCGACTACCGCCTGCGCAATGCGCAGTTCGCGCCGTCCGAAGGCGTACGCTGGCTGGGCACTTCCATCGCCTCGCTGTCCGAACTGCAGCGCGTGCTGGTGGTCGGCTCCAACCTGCGCAAGGACCATCCCCTGTTCGCCATGCGCGTGCGCTTCGCCGCGCGCCAGGGTGCGCAGGTCTCGCGCATCCACGACGTGGCGCACGACTGGGCGATGGCGATGGCCACCACGGTCACTGCCCCGGCGGGCCAATGGGCCCAGGCGCTGGCCGACGTGGCCACCGCAATCGCTGCCGAAAAGGGCACGCCGGCGCCCGCCAAGGGCAGCGCCACCGATGCGGCGAAGGCCATCGCCGCCTCGCTGCTGTCCGGCGAGCGCAAGGCCATCCTGCTGGGCAACGCCGCGGCACACCACGCCAATGCGTCCACCCTGCTGGCGCTGGCGCAATGGATTGCCGAGGCGACCGGCGCCACCGTGGGCTACCTGACCGAAGCGGCCAACACCGTCGGCGCGCAACTCGCCGGCGCGCTGCCGGGCGAGGGCGGCCTGAACGCCGGCCAGATGCTGGCGCCGGGCGGCCTGAAGGCGGCCATCCTGCTGAACACCGAGCCGGTGTCCGACTCCGCCGCCGGCGCGCGCGCCGCCGAGGCGCTGGCCCAGGCCGAGATGGTGGTCACGCTCAGCCCGTTCATGGCCAACATGGAATTCAGCGACGTGCTGCTGCCGATCGCGCCCTGGACCGAGACACCCGGCACCTTCGTCAACGCCGAAGGCCGCGTGCAGTCGTTCCACGCCGTGGTCAAGCCGCTGGGCGAAACGCGTCCGGGCTGGAAGGTGCTGCGCGTGCTGGGCAACCTGATGGGACTGGAAGGCTTCGAGTTCGACTCGGCGCTGGAAGTGCTGGCCGCCGCGCGCGGCCAGGCCGATGCGGACCAGGCGATGGTGCAGGGCGGCGTGCTGTCCAACCGCACCGAGGCGGCCATCGACGTGTCGGTGCCGGCTGAAGCGCCGGCCAGCGCCGCCATCTACCAGCTCGACGGCATCGTGCGCCGCGCCGAGTCGCTGCAGCTCACGGCCGACGGCCAGGCCGCGCTGCCGGCTTCGCACCGCGTGGTGCTCGGGCGTGGCGAGGAGGCCGTCGCATGATCGAGGCCCTCTACGGCTACGGCAACGGCCTGATCGCCGCGCCCTGGTGGACCACCGCCGGCTGGCCGGTGGTCTGGAACCTGATCAAGATCGTGCTGCTGGTCGCCCCGCTGATGGGCGCCGTGGCCTACCTGACGCTGTGGGAGCGCAAGGGCATCGGCTTCACCCAGCTGCGCCCCGGCCCCAACCGCATCGGCCCGCTGGGCCTGCTGACGCCGATCGCCGATGCGGTGAAGCTGCTGACCAAGGAGATCATCCTCCCGAGCGCCGCCAACAAGGGCCTGTTCCTGCTCGCCCCGATCATGACCATCATGCCGGCGCTGGCCGCCTGGGTCGTGATCCCGTTCGGGCCGGAGATGGCCCTGTCGAACATCAACGCCGGCCTGCTGTTCCTGCTGGCCATCACCTCGATGGAGGTGTACGGCGTCATCATCGCCGGCTGGGCGTCCAACTCCAAGTACGCGTTCCTGGGCGCGCTGCGCGCTTCGGCGCAGATGGTCAGCTACGAGATCGCCATGGGGTTCGCGCTGGTGGTGGTGCTGATGGTGACCGGCAGCCTGAACATGACGGACATCGTGCTCGGCCAGGACAAGGGCTACTTCGCCGGACTGGGCCTGAACTTCCTGTCCTGGAACTGGCTGCCGCTGCTGCCGATCTTCTTCGTCTACTTCATCTCGGGCCTGGCCGAGACCAACCGCCACCCCTTCGACGTGGTGGAAGGCGAGTCGGAGATCGTCGCCGGCCACATGGTCGAGTACTCGGGCATGAGCTTCGCCATGTTCTTCCTGGCCGAGTACGCCAACATGTGGCTGGTCTCGATCCTGGCGGTCACCATGTTCCTGGGCGGCTGGCTGCCCCCGATCGACTCGGCCGTGCTGGCCTGGATTCCCGGCTGGATCTGGCTGGGCCTGAAGACCTTCGTGGTCGTCACCATGTTCCTGTGGGTGCGCTCCACCTTCCCGCGCTTTCGCTACGACCAGATCATGCGCCTGGGCTGGAAGATCTTCATCCCGGTGACGCTGGTCTGGCTGGTCGTGGTGGGCCTGTGGATGCAGACCCCGTGGAACATCTGGAAATAGCCATGGTTACTGAAACATTGCCGCGCCAGGCTTCGGCCTTCTCGCTGAAGGACTTCCTCTCCAGCTTCATGCTGCTGGAGCTGTTCAAGGGCATGCGCATCACGGGCAAGTACTTCTGGGCCCGCAAGATCACGGTGCAGTTCCCGGAGGAGAAGACGCCGCTCTCGCCGCGTTTTCGCGGCCTGCACGCGCTGCGCCGCTACGAGAACGGCGAGGAGCGCTGCATCGCCTGCAAGCTGTGCGAGGCCGTCTGCCCCGCGCTGGCCATCACCATCGAGAGCGACCAGCGCGCCGACGGCACCCGCCGCACCACGCGCTACGACATCGACCTGACCAAGTGCATCTTCTGCGGCTTCTGCGAGGAAAGCTGCCCGACCGACTCGATCGTCGAGACCCACATCCTCGAGTACCACGGCGAGAAGCGCGGCGACCTGTACTACACCAAGGAGATGCTGCTGGCCGTGGGCGACCGCTACGAGGCCGAGATCGCCGAGCGCCGGGCGGCCGACGCCAAGTACCGCTAAGAAATGACAACCACCCCGAAGCGCCTTCGGCGCCTCCCCTCAAGGGGCGCACCAGCGGCCCGGCAAAGCCGGTTCCGCGGGTGCCCGCTAATGTGACCATGGACATCAAGACGGGCTTTTTCTACCTGTTCTCGGCGGTGCTGCTGTTCGGGGCTTTCCGGGTGATCACCGCGCGCAACCCGGTGTATGCCGCGTTGTACCTGGTGCTCACCTTCGCCCAGGCCGCCGCGATCTGGCTGCTGCTCAAGGCCGAGTTCCTGGCCATCGCGCTGGTGCTGGTCTACGTCGGCGCCGTGATGGTGCTGTTCCTGTTCGTCGTGATGATGCTGGACATCGACACCAGCAGCCTGCGCGCCGGCTTCTGGAAGCATTTCCCGGTGGCGGCGGTGGTGGGTGTCGTCATCGCGCTGGAGATGGCCGCCGTGCTGATGGGCGGCTTCCGCCTGGCCGAGGAGCCCCGGGTCGACGCCGCCGTGGTGCAGGCGACCGCGCAGGCCGGCGGCCAGGCGCCGCTGGAAGTGTCCAACACCAAGGAGCTGGGCAAGCTGCTGTACACCCAGTACCTGTACCCGCTGGAGCTGGCGGCGGTGCTGCTGCTGGTGGCCATCATCGCGGCCATCGCGCTGACCCTGCGGCAGCGCAAGGACAGCCGCAAGATCGATCCGTCGCTGCAGGTGCGCGTGCGCGCCGGCGACCGCCTGCAGGTGGTCAAGATGCCGCCGGTGGTGGCGGCTCCGCCGCAGCCCGCGGCCGCGGCGACCGGCGAAGGGGGCCAGCCATGAGCGTCACGCTGGGCCACTTCCTGTCGCTCGGCGCGATCCTGTTCGCGCTGTCCGTCGTGGGCATCTTCCTGAACCGCCGCAACCTGATCGTGCTGCTGATGGCCATCGAGCTGATGCTGCTGGCCGTCAACATGAACTTCGTGGCGTTCTCCTACTACCTGGGCGACATGCACGGCCAGGTGTTCGTGTTCTTCATCCTCAC
>JAKFEA010000167.1:0-1894 GCA_036675905.1 Acidovorax sp.
CGGCAAGGCCATGGTCAGCAAGACCCTCACGGCGGAGTCCACCCACGAGCAGGGCAAGGCGGGCCTGACCGACTGCACGCCCGGGGAGTTCGCGAAGATCCAGCAGCTCAATGCCGACTACAACGCGAAGTTCGGCTTTCCGTTCATCCTGGCCGTGCGCGGGCCACGCGGCGCAGGGCTGGCGCGGGCCGAGATCATCGAGACTTTCGAGCGTCGCCTTGCCAACCCGGTCGACGTGGAACGAGCCGAGGGCCTGCGCAACGTGCACCGCATTGCCGAGATCCGGCTGAACGACAAGTTCGGCGCCGCGCCCCATGAAGGCGAGCAGGTCTGGGACCAGCTGGAGCAACTGGCGCAATTCAGCGACCCGGAGTTCAAGGAAAAGGGGCAGCTCACCGTCACCTACCTGACCGACGCGCACCGATCGGCGGCGGCGCGCATCGCGCAGGACATGAAGGAGGCGGGGTTCGACGAGGTGTCGGTGGATGCCGTGGGGAACGTGGTGGGTGTGTACGGTGCGGAGAGCCCTCACCCCAACCCTCTCCCGCAAGCGGGAGAGGGAGTCAGACGGCTTCTCACGGGCTCGCACTACGACACGGTTCGCAATGGCGGCAAGTACGACGGGCGGCTGGGCATCTACGTGCCGATCGCCTGCGTGCGCCAGCTGGCGCGAGAGCAGCGCCGGCTTCCGTACGCAATCGAGGTGGTGGCCTTCGCCGAGGAGGAAGGCCAGCGCTACAAGGCGACCTTCCTGGGCTCGGGCGCGCTGATCGGCGCCTTCGATCCGGCCTGGCTCGACCAGCGTGACGGGGATGGCGTATCGATGCGCGAAGCCATGCAGAACGCGGGCTTGCCGGCCACGCTGGAGTCGATCGCGGCGCTGCGGCGCGATGCGGCCCGCTACCTGGGCTTCATCGAAGTGCACATCGAGCAGGGTCCCGTGCTCAATGAGATGAACCTGCCGCTGGGCGTGGTCACCTCCATCAACGGCGGCGTGCGCTACCTGTGCGAGGTCACCGGCATGGCCAGCCACGCCGGCACCACGCCGATGGACCGCCGGCGCGATGCCGCGGTGGGCGTGGCCGAACTGGCCCTGTACGTCGAGCAGCGCGCGGCGGGCGACGGCGACTCGGTCGGCACCATCGGCATCCTCAACGTGCCGGGCGGCTCCACCAACGTGGTCCCCGGCCGCTGCCAGTTCACGCTGGACCTGCGGGCGCCGAACGACGCGCAGCGCGACGCCCTCGTGGCCGACGTGCTGGCCCAACTGAAGGCGATCTGCGAGCGCCGGGGCCTGCAGTCCAGCTGCGAGCAGACCATGCGCGCCGCCGCGGCGCCCTGCCACGAGCAGTGGCAGTCGCGCTGGGCGCGGGCGGTCGGATCGCTGGGCCTGCCGGTGCACCGCATGCCCAGTGGCGCCGGCCACGATGCGATGAAGCTGCACGAGGTGATGCCGCAGGCCATGCTGTTCGTGCGCGGGCAGAACGCCGGCATCAGCCACAACCCGCTGGAGAGCACCACCGCCGACGACATCGAACTGGCGGTGCGCGCCATGCGCCACCTGCTCGAGCAACTGGCCAGCCAACCCTGAGAACCATGACCGACCACGACAAGCTCGACGCCTGGATCGACGCCCATTTCGACGAGCAGGTGTGCTTCCTGCAGGAGCTGGTGCGCGTGCCGACCGACACGCCGCCCGGCAACAATGCCCCCCATGCCGAGCGCACCGCCGAACTGCTGCGCGCCTTCGGCTTCGAAGCCGAGAAGCACTCCGTGCCTGCCGCCGAGGTGCAGGCCTACGGGCTGCAGTCGATCACCAACCTGGTGGTGCGGCGCCGTTACGGCGAGGGCGGCCGCACGATCGCGCTCAACGCCCACGGCGACGTGGTGCCGC
>JAKFEA010000168.1:0-1833 GCA_036675905.1 Acidovorax sp.
AGGAGCATAGCCCTCGTAGCGGATCTCCTCGTACTCGACGCCTTCCAGCTCGCCGGTGGCCTTCTTGACCGCGCGTTCGATCACGTCCTTGGACATGTTCGCCGACAGGCCCTTGTCGACCGCGGTGCGCAGGCGCGGGTTGTTGGCCGAGTCGCCGCCGCCCGCGCGTGCCGCCACGCTGATCTCACGGATGATCTTGGTGAAGATCTTGCCGCGCTTGGCGTCGGTGGCGTTCTTGCGGCCTTCGATCGATGGTCCACGACCCATGAATACTTCCGTGCTGCGAATGGCGAAGGCGGAATTTTACTACGCCGGGCAGGACCGCACCGGTGCTTCAGCGCTGGAATCGCCCGGTGCGCAGGAAGGCGGCCGCCTGCCGCGCCGCCTCGGCTGAGAACACCAGTCCAGTGTGGCTGGAAGCGACCAGACAATGATCGACCAAGCCCGGCAATCGGGTTTCCGCCACTGCCACGGTGCCGTCGGAATCGCCTTCGAACCGGGTCAGCAGGCGCCCCATGCCGCGCGCCACGTTGCCGGCCACCATGCCCACCGGCACCCTGCCCTGCCAGGGGTCGCAGCCTGACTGAAGCAGGCGCCCACTACGGCCCAGCACCATGCCAGTCCATGCGCGGCGACCCAGGCTGCGCGCGGCGCCGCTCCCGCACAACGGCGACCCCAGGCAGACCATGCGCTGGACCGGCAGGTCCGGCGCACGACGCAGGGCCTCCAGCCCGATCAGGCCGCCCAGGCTGTGGCCGACCAGATGCACCGGCGGCCCCTTCCGCAAGCGCTCGGTCAACGCCGCGATGGCAGGCTCCGGACCGCCGAAGATGCTGGGGTAACCGAACACCTCCACCTCGAAACCCTCGGCGCGCAATCGCCGTGCCAAGGGCACGAGCCACGATCTCGCGTTCCAGATGCCATGCACCAGCAGCACGCGCCGGGTGGAGGGAAAAGGTTCGGTCATGCCGTGAGTGTCTGGCAGCGCATGCTTTTCGACAACCGCCGGCTCAGGCTCGCGCAAGCGCGCGCTTCCACTCGCGCGGGGAGAGGCCGCTGTGCGACTTGAAGGCACGCGAGAGCGCCGCCTCGCTGCCGTACCCCACGTCGGCGGCCACGACCTTCAAGGGCTTGCCCCGCCGCAACGCCTGCTGGGCCAGACCCACGCGCCAGCCCTGCAGGTAGTGGCCCGGCGTGGTCCCGATCGCGTCGCGGAAGCTGCTGGCGAACACGCTGCGCGACATGCCCGCCACGCTGGCCAATTCGTCCAGCGTCCATTCCTTCGCCGGCGCCTCGTGCATGGCGACCAGCGCGTTGCGCAGGCGCGGATGCGACAGGCCCGACAGCATGCCGCCCTTCACCTCGCCGCTTTCCATCAGCTGGCGCAGGATCTGGATCATCACCACCTCGAACAGGCGGTTGACCAGCGCGGTGCGCCCGCAGCGCTGGGTGAAGGCTTCCTCGAACAGCAGCGCCAGCACGTCTGATGAGCCGAAAACGCCATCCAGCGGCAGGCACACGAAGTCCGGCAGCGCCGCGCTGATCGGGTTGTGCGCGCCGCCTTCGAAACGCAGGTTGGCGCAGGCCATGTCGGCGCCGGCTTCGCTGTCGGTGACGAAGCGGTGCGTCATCGGGCGCGGGAACAGCAGCAGGCTGGGTTGCTCGACAAGCACCGACTCCCTGCCATGGAACACCTCGATGGGCCCACGCCGCACCAGGTGCAGCTGGCCCATGTCGCCCTCCGCTTCCAGCGTGTTGATGCCGCACAGCGCACCGGCGTGGAACACCTGCGCCGTGACCGAGAAGCGCTCCAGCAATACCGCAAGCCGATCG